>CAZMLG010000293.1:0-3128 GCA_964566985.1 uncultured Intrasporangiaceae bacterium | reverse complement strand
TTGAGCTCCGTCGAAACCCACATGCGTCCGTGGAGTCGTCATGCGGTGTGTGACCACAGACCGCATCTGACGTCTGCGGACGCATGTGGGTTTCGTATGCCGTGAGACGGCATCCGGGACGCAGGTCACCCAAGAGGGTGGCCGGCATCGACACGGCCGACGGCGCCCGCCTCAGGCCGGACGGGCCGCTTGGTGGGGTGCGGGACGAGGCGGCGATCCGGCCAGCTTGCCGCCGTCGACGGGGAGGGTCACCCCGGTCACATAACCGGCGGCGGGGGAGCAGAGCCAGGACGCGGCGGCCGCCACCTCATCGGGACCACCGATGCGATGCATCGGCATGGCCTGGCCGGCCATGCGTTGGATGTCGTCACCGGACTGTGCCAGGCGGCCGACCCGGATGGGGCCAGGAGCCAGGGCATTGATCCTGATGCCGGCCTCGGCATAGTCCAGCGCCGCGGTCTGGGTCAGTCCGACGACACCGAACTTCGCCGCGACATACGCGCCCAGGCCGGCGGCGGCCTGCAGTCCGGCCGTCGAGGCGACATTGACGATGGCCCCGTGGCCAGAGCGCAGCATCGGCGGAATCTCCTGTCTCATGGCCAGGAAGACGCCTCGGAGGAACACGTCGATGGCCTGGTCGAAGGCGTCCGGTGCGAGGTCGGCCAGCGGACCCATCGGTGGATCCTGGCCGGCGGTGTTGACCGCAAGGTCGAGGCGTCCGAAGTGGCTCACGGTCTGCTCGACCAGCTCGTGCAGCGAGGACTCGACGGTGGTGTCCGCAGTCACGGGCAGGGCCCGTCCACCGGATGCCTCGATGTCGTTGCTGAGGGCGGAGACCGCCTGATGGTCGCGAGCGGCCAGGACGACGGCCGCCCCATCGGCCGCGAGCCTGCGGGCGGTGGCGGCCCCGATCCCTCGCCCGGCGCCGACGACCAAGCCGACCAGGTCGTTCAGGGGTGGGGTGCTCATCGTGGCCTCCTTTCGGGGTGAGAGCTGCAGTCCGATCATGCGAAAGGCAGCGGTGCTCGGAAACGGGAACATGATCATTCCATACTATGACGGTTTGTAATGAATACAAGAGCATATGACGACTGAATGATATTATCTCGATATGTCATCAAAAACGGGTTCCGCCGATGGACGGACGCCGATCCCCGAGGCCGGATGTGCCTTCCTGCTCGCGCAGCTGGGCGCACACGCCGCGGCGCGCTTCGCCGAGCGCATCGCGGAGCTGGATCTCACACCGCCGGAGTCGGGGATGCTGCGCTTGATCGCCCTCGAGCCAGGGCGTAGCCAGCAGTCCGTGGCCGAGCGGCTGGGTGCACCGGCGACCCGACTGGTCGCACTGGTCGACGGACTCGAAGCACGGGGTGTCGTCGAACGGCGGCGCAATCCCGACGACCGACGGTTGTACGCCTTGCATCTCACCGAGGCCGGACGAGACCTGGTCGGCCAGATCGCCGAGGTGTCCTCGGTGCACGAGCACGATCTCACCGATGCTCTGAGCGCACAGGAGCGCGCGACACTGAGCGACCTGCTCGCTCGAGTCGCTGACGCGCAGGGGCTGACTCCGGGAGTCCACCCGGGGTATCGCTCCCTGCGTGGCCGCGGTGCACGGCGTCGACCCGATCGATCGACGTAGTGAACACTCCCATGAGGGAACCGGAGAAACACCATGCCACACGTCAACCTGACGTCAGGGAAGATCGAGTATGTCGACACGGGCGGAAGTGGCCCTGTGGTCGTGCTGACACACGGCCTGCCCATGTCACCGACACAGTGGCGGAAGGTCATTCCGCGGCTGGATGAATATCGTTGTGTCCTACCGACATTGCCACTAGGGGGCCATCGTTCGCCGATGACCGCGGACGCCGATCTGACGCAGTTCGGTATGGCGCAGATCCTGGGTGAGTTCCTCGAACGGATGGATCTGCACGACGTGACCCTGGTGAGCAACGACTGGGGCGGTAGTCAGTTCCTGCTGACCGAGGGACTCCCCGGGTCCGAGCGGGTGGCACGACTCGCACTGGTCGCGTGCGAGGCGTTCGACAACTTCCCACCCGGCCCGGCGCAGCAGATCAGCACCCTGGCGCACGTTCCCGGAGGAATCTGGGCGCTGGTCCAGATGCTTCGACTGCGACCCATTCGCAATAACCCCCAGGGATTCGGTGGGATGAGCCGACGAGGGATCCCGGACGCCATCATGGACGAATGGTTGTGGCCGGCCCAGCACAGCCGTGAGATCCGGCGTGACTTCGCCAAGTTTGCCATGGGGACGCCGTCTCGGGAGACCCTTCTCGCGGCCAGCGAACGACTGCGGGACTTCCACCATCCCGCGCTCGTCGTCTGGGCGACGGACGATCCACTGATGCCGCGCCATCACGGTGCACGACTCGCCGAGCTGCTCCCGCAGGCCACACTGGTCGAGATCGAGGACTCCGCGACGCTGATCCCCGAGGATCAACCCGAGCAGCTGGCCGACGCGCTCACGTCCTTTCTCACCACGAACCAGATCACGAGCGCCGGATAGTCCAGGCGGGCAGAGTCTTTCGGATCGCGCAAGGACGATCAAGCGCGGGCCACATCGCTCGGACGATGCTGGAGGGACCAGTCCTCGAACGTCCCTCTGGGAGGACCTATGATTCCCCCGCTCATCGCCCACGAGATCGCCATGCAACGTCAGTTGGAACTGATCGCCGAGGCCGAGAGGTGTCGGCGACACGATCAGCTCGAGCACGCGTCGAAGCACACCTCGCAGTCGTCGTACGAGGTCGGACGTGCCGGCCCCCTGGGTCGCTTCAGGAGATGGCTTCGCCCGGCGTGGCCGTGGTAGCTGGTCCGTCTCCTCGAGCTCGACTCGTCCCGGACGTATCGGTCCGTCGGTCCCGCCGATCCATGAGATCGGCGGGACCCGACCTATTCGGCATACACCTGACGTAGAGTCGTGCACCGGAATAGACTGCAGGGTGCTTCTCGTGCTGCGAGAAGCCCTTGACCGGCCCGTCGGTTCGGTCGGTCTGCGGGTGCACACGGGAGGAAGGACCCATGCTCCACGAGGGTGGGATGGCACGACGCCATGGCAGATCTGTGCTCGTCACGGTGGCGTGCGCTGCGACGGCGGCCGCCGG
>CAZMLG010000292.1:0-3138 GCA_964566985.1 uncultured Intrasporangiaceae bacterium | reverse complement strand
GGACCTGGTGACCGCCCAGCTGCAGCAGATTCATGCGGCGGCCGAGCTCGACACCGGCGGGGAGGTGACGTCATACCTCCCGCAGCTGGAAGCCGCCGACCCGCGCCACTTCGGGCTGGCGGTCGCGAGCATGGCCGGCAACGTCTACGAAGCCGGCGATGCGCGGGTGCCCTTCACGATCCAGTCGGTGTCGAAGGCCTTCGTCTTCGCCCTCGCGCTGGCCGAGCTGGGCCTGGACACGGTGCTGGACAATGTCGGGGCCGAACCCAGCGGTGAGGCGTTCAACGCGATCAGCCTCGAGGCCGACACCGGCCGGCCCGACAACCCGATGGTCAACGCCGGGGCCATCGTCACCTCCTCGCTCATCCCCGGGGACCGCGAGGAGAAGTGGGACCGCATCCAACGCACCATGTCCGCGTTCGCGGGCAGGCCGCTGCAGCTGGACGACACCGTGCTCGACGCCGAACGCGAGCGCGGTGACCGTAACCGGGCGCTGGCCTACCTGATGCGCAGTGCCGGGTCCCTGAAGTCGGACGCCGACGATGCCGTGGACGTGTACTTCCGGCAGTGCTCCCTGATCGTCGACAGCGTCGACCTGGCCGTGATGGCGGCGACCCTCGGCAACGGTGGAGTCAACCCGTGCACCGAGCAGCGGGTCGTGCCGGAGCAGGTCGCCGAGCACGTGCTGACGGTGATGACCAGCTGCGGCATGTACGACTACGCCGGCGAGTGGATGCTGCGGGTCGGACTCCCCGCCAAGAGTGGCGTATCCGGATGTCTGGCCGCCGCGAGCCCGTCACAGCTGGGACTCGGCGCCTATAGCCCGAGGCTGGATCATCGCGGCAACTCGGTCCGTGCCGTCGCTGCGGCACAGGAGCTCTCCGAGTGCTTCGAGCTGCATCTGATGCACGACCTCGGGCTGTCCGCCCCGACGGCGTTCCATGCGACGGATGACGACGGGACGAGCCTGCGACGACTGCAGGGCGAGATCGAGTTCGCCGCGGCGGAGACCGTGCTCGCCGCGCTGCAGGACATCGACGACAGCGTCACCCGGCTCGTGCTGGACGTCAGTCACGTCACCCGGTTGCAGCGGCTGGCAGGGCAGATGATCGATGCCCGCCTGGCGGACCTGCGCGCCCAGGGCACCACCGTGGTGGTCACCGACCGGTCCGGACGCAGCCTGCTGCACTCGGTGGACCGGCTGGCCACCGATCTTCGGACCGAGCTCGCCACCTGATGCGGCGTGCCCGGCACAGGGTGCGCCGGACTCTGATTGACTCGGCACATGACCGCACCTCGTCTTCGGCAAGCCGTCCGCGCCGTCGTCCTGGACGAGACCGACCAGGTGCTCCTCGTCCACTTCACGGGTGGGTTCTGGGCGTGTCCCGGCGGGGGCATCGAGGCCGGGGAGTCCCACGCCGAGGCGCTGTGCCGGGAGCTGGCCGAGGAGATCGGGCTCGACGCCCCCGACGTGCGGGACGAGCTGTGGGAGCACACCCGCCTCTTCCCGATGACCGACTGGGACGGGCAGACCGACACGGTCTATCTGGTCCGGTGCAGCCACTTCGAGCCGGTGCCGCGGGTCGACCTCGCGGCCGAGGGCGTCGATGGCGTGCGCTGGTTCACGCGCGAGGAGATCGCCCATGACGCGGGGGATCTCGTACCCGCCGACCTGACCGACCGGCTGCGTGAGGTCCTCTCCGACGACGTGGCCGGCTGACCCGCTGTCAGGCGGCGGGGCCCCGGTCCCGCACGTCGGCCACGGCGTCCATCGCATCCCGCAGCTGCGCCAACCAGTCCTCCTCGTGCTGCCCGACCAGGCGCACGCACCACGCCAGGGCCTCCGACCGCGAGCGCGCCACGCCGGCATCGACGAGGGTGTCGAGTGTCAGACGCTGAGGCTGGCGCAGTCGGGTCATGACCGGGGCCGCCAGATGGGTCCACATCTGCTCGTGCTCGCCGATCCGCACACCCCAGGCCACCTTGCGCTCGAAACGACGCTCGGCCTCGCGGGCGATCTTCATCCGCTGCTGGCGGGTGTCCTCGCGAAAGGCCTGGGCACGGCCTACCCTCGCCTCGTCCCGCTCGGCGTCCGAGGCCTGGTCGTCCTCCGCCGGCAGGTCGCCCAGGTCGAGGCGAACCCAGATCTCCTCCCGGTCGATGCTGATGTCGGGCGGCCGCTCGCGCCAGTCCTCGGGGAGGCGCCCGGCGAACCATCCCCGAATCCGATCCCGCTCATCTTCTGTAATCATGTAATCGACATTACGCGTCGCGCGTGGTGATGGGAAGCCCTCGGTACCCGTCGCCGGTCGTCACGCCATACCTCGCCACCGTGGGTCGCGTCCGGTGCCCGCGATGATCCGGTCCAGGCGCGACGCGCCCTCCGGCACCGCGGCGCGCGGCCCGAACGGCCCCTCGCCGCCGTCGGTGGAGAACAGGTCGAGGAACCGATCGACCTGATCGAGGGTCGTGTCGTCCACGGTGAGCGCTCGGCCGGTCGCACACGCGAGGTCCCACCCGTGCACCGTCAGCTCCTCGACCGCCACCACCGCATTCTCCGCGGCGCTCATCTCCACCCCACCGGCCAAGACGCGTCCCTGCCACGCCGACTCGACGCTCCAGGCCGCTGCCAGGCAGGACAGCCGATCCGGTATGACGTGGCGCCAGTCGGCCGTCAGGCCCTCCGGTATCGCAGCCACCGTCTTGTCCGCGTTTGCGGTGAAGGCCGCAGCGAACTGGTGGATGTGTGTCAGCAGGTCCTTGACGGTCCACTCCGCGCACGGAGTCGGGTGATCGAGCTCGCTCTCGCGAACCGCCGACACCACACGGCTCATCTCCCGCGCGGCCGGCTCGAGGTCGAACATGGGGGTCCCTTCGTCACGCACTGTCTTCGGTTATCAGAGGGACTCGCCCACCGTCGTGAACTCATCGATGCGTCCACGACTCGGTTCGCCATCTCGGCCTCGGCCGCGCAGGCCCTCCGGGCGGGTACATCTGGTTACTCTTGAGTAGAACCGACTCACGAGGAGGCCGACAGATGAGCACGATCCGATTCACCCGCCGCGGCCAGGGGACACCGGTGGTCCTGATCCACGGCATCGGGCACCGTCGGCAGGTCTGGAGCGAGGTCTTCGACCG
>CAZMLG010000291.1:0-3248 GCA_964566985.1 uncultured Intrasporangiaceae bacterium | reverse complement strand
CCCGGTCGAGCACCACGTGCATCGGACCGCGCCCGAAGGGTGCCTGTCCGGAGGCCGCGAAGGCCAGCGTGGCGGCCCATCCCCACCAGTCGGTCGCCTGCGAGACGGGGGCGCCTTCGACGATCTCGGGTGAGAGGTATCCGGGGGTACCCATGACCAGGCCGGTCGCGGTGAGCCGCACGTCGTCGGCGACGTGGGCGATGCCGAAGTCGATGAGCACCGGGTCCTGGCCGTCCATCAGCACGTTGCCGGGCTTGACGTCGCGGTGCACGATGCCGGCGTCGTGGATCGCGCGCAGTGCGGTGGCCAGCCCGCGGCCGAGCTCGACGAGGCGGTCGGCGCCCATCGGTCCATCGCCGTCGACCACGTCGTCCAGCGGCGGTCCGGGCACGAATCGGGTGACCAGGTAGGGGCGCTCGCCATCGACGTCGGCATCCACGACCTCGGCGACCGCCTCCGAGCGCACCCGTGCCAGGGTGCTCACCTCGCGGCGCAGCCGCTCGCGGGCGCCGGTGTCGTGGGCGATGTGCGAGCGCAGCACCTTGATCGCGACCTCGCGCCCGCCCTGGTCGAGCGCCCGGTAGACGACCCCCATACCGCCCTCGCCGACCATCTCGACCAGCCGATAGGGCCCGAGCCTCTCGTAGGACGTGGGCAGCTGGGTCGTGGAGTCGGCCGGCTCCCGCCGGGAGAAGGCCGTCGTCGGGGACGCCGGAGGCAGGCGGTGGCCGCCGGTGGCCGCCTCGGTGGAAAGGTCGCCATCCGGCTCGCGAGGACCCCGCGCATCGCTCATACCTCAACGGTAAGCGAGACGGGGGTCTGCGCGCGCCACCGGAGGGCCTGCGTCGCGCCGTGCACCGGCCCGCCGACGGCAATCCGCCCGACTTATGCTGAAGGCAGCAGCTTCGGCTTCCCTAAGGAGAGGTGCAGGTGCCTGACCGCGACGTCTTCGATCTGGTGATCGCCGCCAACCGACTGCCGGTGGACGCGGTGCGCGACGACGAGGGCACCCTGCGGTGGCGGCGCAGCCCCGGAGGTCTGGTCACCGCCATGGAGTCGGTGATGACCGGCCGCGAGGGCGCCTGGGTGGGCTGGTCCGGCGAGGCCGGCGAGGCACCCGAGCCCTTCGAGGAGCGCGGACTGCATCTGCACCCGGTGCCCCTCGACCAGACCGATGTCGTCGACTACTACGAGGGGCAGAGCAACGACTGCATCTGGCCGATCTACCACGACGCGATCGTCCCGGCGACGTTCCGGCGGCGCTGGACCGCGGCCTACCGGCGGGTCAACGCACGGTTCGCCGAGCACATCGACCGGGTGGCCGCTCCGGGAGCGACCATCTGGGTGCACGACTACCAGCTGCAGCAGGTGCCGGCGATGCTGCGCTCCACGCGACCCGACGTGCGGATCGGATGGTTCAACCACATCCCGGTCCCACCGGTCGAGCTGTTCATGCAGCTGCCGAGCCGGGTCGAGATCCTGGAGGGTCTGCTGGGGGCCGACTTCCTGGGGTTCCAGCGCAAGCCGGATGCCGCGAACTTCCTGCGGGCGTGCCGCTGGCTGCTCGACGTGCGGGTGCGCGGTGAGGTCGTCCATCTGCCCGGCGGCCGCTCGGTGCGCGCGTGTGCAGTGCCCATCTCGGTGGACTACGACGGACTGCAGGAGATCGCCCTCAGCGACGCGGTGCAGCAGCGTGCCCGCGAGCTGCGCGAGCAGCTGGGCGATCCGAAGCACATCCTGCTGGGCGTCGACCGCCTCGACTACACCAAGGGGCTGCGGCACCGCCTGAAGGCCTATGGCGAGCTGCTGCACGACGGGCGGCTCGACCCGCGGGAAACGGTCTTCGTGCAGGTGGCCACCCCCAGCCGCGAGCGCCTGGCCGCCTATCGCCAGCTGCGCGGACAGGTGGAGGGGTCCGTGGGACGGATCAACGGGGAGTACTCCCCCATCGGCTCCACGGCCTTGACCTACCTGCACCGCTCGTTCCCGCGCGAGGAGATGACCGCACTGTTCGCCGCAGCCGACATCATGGTGGTCACGCCGCTGCGCGACGGCATGAACCTCGTCGCCAAGGAGTACGTCACCTGCCACGGTGACGACGGGGCGCTGGTGCTCAGCGAGTTCACGGGTGCGGCCGATGAGCTGCATCGGGCCTACCTGTGCAACCCGCACGACATCGAGGCACTCAAGGCGACCATCCTGCGGGCGATCCATGACCCGGCGGCCGACCGCCGACGGCGGATGCGCACGATGCGCCGCCGCGTGGCCTCCCACGACGTGCAGCGCTGGGCACAGGCGTTCCTGGACCACCTGTCCGCCGCACCCGGCAAACCCGGTGGCGCGCAGTGACCACACACCCCGGACTGCCACCCGCGCTGGACGAAGCCCTGAGCACGTATGCCAAGCACGACCGGATCGTGTGCGGCACCGACTTCGACGGTGTGCTGGCGCCCCTGGTCGACGACCCCTCACAGGCCGCCCCGGTGCCCGGGTCGATCGATCTGCTGCGCCGGCTCGCTGCCCTCCCGGGGGTGACCGTGGCGGTCATCTCGGGCCGTGACCTGCAGACCCTGCGCAGCCTGTCCGGCATCGGGCCCGAGGAGCCGATCGTGCTCGTCGGTTCGCACGGGGCGCAGTCGAGCCGGCCGCTCCCGCATACGCCCGAGCACGGCACGGAGGCCCAGCAGCGACTGGAGGAGGCGACCATGGCCCTCCAGTCCATCGCCTTGGCCCATGCCGGCACCCGGGTGGAGCACAAGCAGGCAGGCGTGGTCCTGCACACCCGCGGCGTGGACGACCAGATCGCCCGACGTGCCGCCGAGGCCGCACGCACCGTGCCTCATCAGATCCCCGGCACCCACCTGATGATCGGCAAGGACGTCATCGAGATCGCCGTCTTCGACGTCAGCAAGGGTGATGCCCTGGTCAGTCTGCGCGAGCTGGCCGATGCGCAGGCGATCTGCTATCTGGGCGACGACCGCACCGACGAGCTCGCCTTCCGCATCCTCGAGCCCCGCAACGGTGACGTGTCGATCAAGGTCGGTCCTGGGGAAACCGTTGCGGCACACCGCATCAGCGACTCACTCCACGTCGTCGAGGTGCTCTCGGAGATTGCCGCGCGGCGGGCCGCACACTGACCGGTCACTCCAGGCTCGTGCCGCCGGTTTTGGACAATCACTCGACAGGGGGCCCTTCACCGGTAATAGTTGTGGCAGACGTCACACCTGGCGTCCTCGTTCACAACGGAT
>CAZMLG010000290.1:0-3259 GCA_964566985.1 uncultured Intrasporangiaceae bacterium | reverse complement strand
GGCATCTCCGGGGCGATCCAGCACCGGGCCGGGATGCAGACGTCCAAGACGATCGTGGCGGTCAACAAGGACGAGGAGGCCCCGATCTTCGAGCTGGTCGACTTCGGTGTGGTGGGAGACCTCTTCCAGGTCCTGCCTCAGGCCACCGAGGCCGTCAAGGCCAAGAAGAGCTGACCGAACGAATCACGTCGCGAGAGGGGCCGCTTCCCAGGGGAGCGGCCCCTCTCGCGGCGTCGTCAGGGGGTGGCGGTCGACGACGGGCTCGCGGTCGAGCTCGCCGACGCGTGCGCCTTCTTCTTCGCCGCCTCGGACAACGTCCAGTAGGCCGTGACCTTCTTGCTGTGGGCATCCGACAAATACAGCATCGTCCAGTCGTGGATCCGTGCGCCGCGAGGCATCCAGAAGATCAGCGTGAACGACCGTGACTTGCCCGGCTTGATGAGTGCGCTGGACAGGTTCTCCCCGGTGCTGCCGAGCGGGTTGTAGCGGCACAGATGGCCGGACCCGTCCACGAGCTTGAACTGATTGCGGCCGATGAATCCCAGCGCGCCCTTCGCGTGGCCGGTGACGTGCACCGCGATCCCGTCCACGTCGTTGGGTTGCTTCTCGCTCGGCTTCAGCGTCCGCTTCGTCGGGGTGTGCACGGTGATCTTCAGTGAGACCGTGTGGCCCCCGAACGTCGTGCCGTGGCCGAAACGCACGTGCTTCGCGTGCTTGGTCGAGTAGGTGGACTTCTTTCCGTCACAGGAGGTGCGGACCGGGACGGTCGGTGCGGATCCGCTCGCGCTCCAGTGGGCGGCTGCGTCGTGTGCGCCGGGGGTGTCCACGTAATACACGGAATACGCCGACAGGTCGGCGCCCTTCGGCACGAGGAACGCGATGTCGCCCGCGTCCGGGTGGGTCTCGTCGACCTGCATGACCGGGAACGCCTCGGGCAGCGGGTCGGTCGCAGGGCGTGGGCACGCGTTGCCCTGCCCGTCGGCGAGGACGACCGAGTCCGGGCTGATCGCAAAGACACCGTTGGTCTTGACCTGCACCCCGAGGTGGACCTTCGCGATGCGGAAGCCCTTCGTGCCGGACGGATACGTCGTCAGGCTCGGCTCGCTCACCTGCGCCGCGACCGACTGCTTGCGCTCGACGTCGGCCGGGGCGTCGTAGGCCGTGGCCGCTCCGTCGAAGTCCGGTGCGTTCGTGCCGGAGCAGGCCACCGGGCGTTCGTCGCCGCTCGTGGAGCCGGACGACGATCCTCGGGTGCCGGTCGCCTCGGTCTGGCACCCGGCCAGGGCGACCGTGAGCGCGCAGGATGCCGCCCATACGGCCCGAGTGACCGCCTTCATGCGTCCTCCTGCATCGTCCGATCGGTGTGGGGTGGGACCAGCCTCCGACAGTCTGACAAACCCGCGGCGACGGCCCACAGCCGGTCGACCGTAAAATCGTGGGGTGCCCGCTTCGACCTACCTCGACCACGCCGCGACGACCCCGACGCTGCCCAGCGTCATCGAGGCCGTCGCCGAACAGATGGCGACGGTCGGCAACGCGTCGTCGCTGCACGCCGCCGGCCGATCCGCACGCCGGGTCGTCGAGGAATCCCGAGAACAGATTGCGGCGGCCCTGGGGGCCCGCCCGTCGGAGGTCGTCTTCACGTCCGGCGGCACGGAATCGGACAACATGGCGCTGAAGGGCACCTTCTGGGCCCGGCGTGGCAAGGACCCGGCGCGCGACCGGATGATCGTGGGCACCACGGAACATCACGCCGTGCTCGATTGCGTCGAATATCTGGTCGACCGGGAGGGTGCCCGCGTCAGCTGGCTGGACGTCGATGCGTCCGGTCGTCCCGACCCGGAGCGCCTGCGGGCCCTGATCGAGCAGGATCCCGACTCGGTCGCCCTCGTCAGCGCGATGTGGGCCAACAACGAGGTGGGCGCGGTCACCCCGGTCCGCGAGCTGGCGCAGGTCGCGGCGGAATACGACCTGCCGTTCCACACCGATGCCGTGCAGGCGGTGGGGTCTCTGCGGGTCGACTTCGCGGAGTCCGGTGCCGACCTGTTGTCGCTCAGCGGCCACAAGTTCGGCGGGCCGCAGGGCGTCGGGGCATTGCTCGCGAAGCGGGACGCCGATCTGGTGCCCCTGACGCACGGCGGCGGGCAGGAGCGCTCGCTGCGCAGCGGCACGCTGGTGGTGCCCGCGATCCGCGGTCTGGCCGTCGCGATCACCGAGGCGACCGCGCGCCTCGCGCAGGAGCAGGAGCGCCTCGCGTGCCTGCGGGACAAGCTGATCCAGGGCGCGCTCGACCAGGGTTTCGACATCCGGGTGAGCGGGCCGCATTCGGTGGGTGACGTCGACGAGCGCCTCGCGGGCAACGCCCACCTGAGAGTGCCCGGATGCGACGGCGACTCGCTCCTCTATCTCCTCGACGCCGCGGGCGTGGCCTGCTCCACCGGCTCCGCGTGCCAGGCCGGGGTGCCGCGCCCGAGCCACGTCCTGCTCGCGATGGGCATCCCCGAGGAGGACGCCCGTGGGGCGTTGCGTTTGACGCTGGGGCACACGTCGACGGATGCTGATGTGTCGGCCTTCCTCGAAGCGCTCCCCGGCGCGGTGGAACGAGCCCGGCGAGCACACGACACGACACGAAAGGGATCATGATGCGGGTCGTCGCAGCGATGAGCGGCGGAGTCGACTCGGCCGTGGCGGCCTCTCGCATGGTCGAGGCCGGCCACGAGGTCGTCGGCGTCCATCTCGCGCTCTCCCAATCGGCCGCGACATTGCGTGAATCGGCTCGCGGGTGTTGCACGATCGAAGACGCCGGCGATGCACGGCGGGTGGCCGACAAGATCGGGATCCCCTTCTATGTCTGGGACATGGCCGAGCGGTTCAAGAAGGACGTCGTCGAGGACTTCCTCAGCGAGTATGCCGCCGGGCGCACACCGAACCCGTGTCTGCGGTGCAACGAGCGCATCAAGTTCTCCGCGCTGCTGGACAAGGCGCTCGCGCTCGGTTTCGATGCGGTGGCGACCGGTCACTATGCGCAGATCGTGGACGGGCCGGGCGGGCGCGAACTGCACCGCGCCGTCGACAGCGCGAAGGATCAGTCCTACGTGCTCGGCGTGCTCGACGAGCAGCAGTTGGCCTCGGCCTTCTTCCCGCTGGGGGACACCACCAAGCCGCAGATCCGGCAGGAGGCCGCCGAGCGCGGGTTCAGCGTGGCGAAGAAGCCGGACAGCCACGACATCTGTTTCATCGCCGACGGCGACACCAAGGG
>CAZMLG010000289.1:0-3275 GCA_964566985.1 uncultured Intrasporangiaceae bacterium | reverse complement strand
GGCATCCGCTCGTAGGCCGGCAGGGTGAGGAAGTTCGCATAGTCGTCGGCAACGGCAACCTCCAAGAACGTGGCCTTGGCATCATCGTAGTCACTCGCGTCGCCCGGCAGTCCGGAGACGACCTCGTCGACCAGGCGCAGCACGAGATCCTTGGTGACCTTCTCGCCGGTGTCGGCGAGTGTGACGTCGTTCTGCAGCTGCTGCCAGATCTGCGAACGCGAGATCTCCGCCGTCGCAGCGTCTTCCATGAGGTTGTGGATGCCGACGGCGCCGCGCCCCTGCAGCCAGGAGCGCAGATACTGCAGCGCCACGTCGATGTTGTTGCGCAGACCTTCCTCGGTCACCTGCCCGGGGGTGGACTTCACGTCCAGCAGCTGCGCGGCGGTGACCTGCACGTCCTCGCGCTTCTTGGCGATCTGGTTGGGCTCGTCGCCGAGGATCGTGGTGAAGGTGTCCTTGCAGGTGGGGACCATGCCCGGATGAGCGACCCAGGATCCGTCGAACCCGTCACCGGCCTCGCGGGTCTTGTCGTCCTCGACCTTCTCGAACGCGGCCTTGTTGACCGCCTCATCCTTGCTGGGGATGAACGCGGCCATCCCGCCGATCGCCGACGCGCCGCGCTTGTGGCAGGTGCGGACCAGCAGTTCGGTGTAGGCGCGCATGAACGGCACCGTCATGGTGACCGAGTTGCGGTCCGGCACGATGAAGTCGGCGCCGCGGGTGCGGTAGGTCTTGATGACGGAGAACAGGTAGTCCCAGCGGCCGGCGTTGAGTCCGGAGGAGTGGTCGCGCAGTTCGTAGAGGATCTCCTCCATCTCGAAGGCGGCCGGCAGCGTCTCGATCAGGCAGGTGGCCCGGATGGTGCCCTGCGGGATGCCGAGGACGTCCTGCCCGATGACGAACGCGTCGTTCCACAGGCGCGCCTCGAGGTGGGACTCCATCTTCGCGAGATAGAAGTAGGGACCCTTGCCCTTGTCGATCTGCTTCTGGCCGCACCTGACCAGGTAGAGCGCGAAGTCGACGAGGGAGCCTGAGGTGCGCTCGCCGTCGACGGTGATGTGCTTCTCGGGCAGGTGCCAGCCGCGGGGGCGCACGATGATCGTCGGCAGCTGGTCGTCCGGCTTCAGGGCGTAGGTCTTGCCCTCGGGGCTGGTGAAGTCGATCGCGCGGTCGAGCGCGTCGGAGAGGTTGAGGGGACCCTCGACGACGTTCTCCCACAGCGGGGTGTTGGCGTCCTCCTGATCGGCCAGCCAGGCCTTCGCGCCGGAGTTGAGCGCGTTGATCGTCATCTTGCGGTCGGTCGGGCCGGTGATCTCGACCCGGCGGTCCTCCAGACCGGGGGCCAGCGGCGCGACCTGCCAGGAGTCGTCCTCGCGCACGGCGCGAGTCTCGTCCAGGAAGTCCAGGTCCTGTCCGTCGGCGACCTGCTGCACGCGCTTCTCGCGGGCCTCGAGCAGTTCGAGCCGCCGGCCGTTCAGTTCGCGGTGCAACCGGGCAATGAGTTCCAGCGCCTGGGGCGAGAGGATCTCGTCATATCGTTCCTTGACCGGACCGGTCACGGCCACTCCGTCCGGAAGGCTCAGCGAAGGGGCGTCGGTCATCGGGACCTCCTGAGAATTTCAGTATGTGGAAAATGAGAATCGCTCCGTGGAAACTCTAGCATCGAGTCGGCACCGAGGCGAGGCCCCCGGACGGATGCCGTGGCGCGGCACCGCCCATGCTGCCACGCCGGGCCGGACCGCGACGAGAATCACATCCGCACGGATTGCGTCCGCCGCCGTCACCTGCGGAGAATGGATCGGGTGACCTGCTCGACCACCGCGCCCGCCCGCACCCGCCCGACCGGGGCCGTGCCCGAGCGCCCGGCCCATGTGCGCCTGGCGCTGTTCGCCCTTGCGCTGGGCGGATTCGCCATCGGCACCACCGAGTTCGTCACGATGGGGCTGCTGCCGCAGATCGCGAGCGGCGTGCACATCTCGATCCCGACGGCCGGGCACGTCGTGTCGGCCTACGCGTTGGGCGTCGTCGTGGGGGCGCCCACCATCGCCACGCTCGCCGCACGGGTGCCGCGCAAGACCCTCCTGCTGTGGCTGATGGTGGCCTTCGCGGTCGGCAACCTCTGGTCGGCCCTTGCCACCTCCTACGGCATGCTCATGGTGGCGCGGTTCGCCTCGGGGGTGCCCCACGGGGCCTACTTCGGGATCGGTGCCCTCGTCGCAGCCTCCCTGGTCGAACCCGCACGGCGCACCTGGGCCGTCGGCCTCATGCTCACCGGGTTGACCGTCGCGAACGTCGCGGGCGTGCCCGTGGCGACACTGATCGGCCAGCACGCCGGATGGGAGTGGTCGTATGCGCTCGTCGGAGTCATCGCGCTGCTGACGGTGGGCGCGGTCCTGGCCTGGGTGCCGGTGCGACACGTGCACGGCGCGGCCTCGGCCCGCCGCGAGTTGAGCAGCCTGCGCCGTCCGCAGGTGTGGCTCGCGCTCGGCATCGGCACCGTCGGGTTCGGCGGGATGTTCGCGACCTTCTCCTACATCGCGCCCACGATGACCCACCTGGCCGGGATGCCCGACCGTGTCATCCCGCTCGTCCTGATGGTCTATGGCATCGGGATGACCCTCGGATCGCTCAGCTCCGGCCGCATCGCGCGGCACGGCCTGATGCGCGGGATCTTCGGCTCCCTGGGTGCGGTCGCCGTCGTGCTGGCCGTGTTCGGTTTTGCCGCGCACTCCCCGTGGACCGCCGTGCCTGCCGTGCTCGCGCTCGGCTTCGTGCCCTCCTTACTCGTGCCGATGCTGCAGACCCGTCTGATGGACGTCGCCCACGACGGCCAGTCGCTCGCGGCGGCTCTCAATCACGCGACCCTCAACATCGCCAACGCGGTCGGAGCCTGGATGGGTGGCGCCGTCCTGGCGGCCGGATTCGGCTACGAGTGGCCCAGCCGAGCCGGCGCGCTGCTCGCGATCGGCGGGATGGGCATCGTGGCCTACTCGGCATGGTGGGGGCGGCGGACCCCCGCCCCGTAGACTCTGACGGACCCCCGTTTTCGACCCGAGGTATTCCGTTGTCACCGAAGTCCCGCTCGGCGCTGCCGCCCGCCGCGACGCCACCGGACCTGATCCGCAACTTCTGCATCATCGCGCACATCGACCACGGCAAGTCGACGCTCGCGGACCGGATGCTGCAGATCACCGGCATCGTCGAGGAGCGCACCATGCGTGCCCAGTACCTCGACCGGATGGACATCGAGCGCGAGCGCGGCATCACGATCAAGT
>CAZMLG010000288.1:0-3285 GCA_964566985.1 uncultured Intrasporangiaceae bacterium | reverse complement strand
CGTCGTCCACAAGGACGTGAACCCCACCGGGATCGTGCCGCTCGGGCCGGACCTGGACGGTTGGATGGAGCCGCACGGCCGAGAGGCGTTGGGCGGCAGTCCGTTCGGTGACGGCACCCCGCCCGGGCCGCCGCCCGAGGGTGAGCGTGTGAACCCGGCGGACAATCCGGCGATCGGCGCCGACGGCATGGTGGCGAGGTGACCACGCCGGTCGTCATGGACGTCGACACCGGGGTCGACGATGCCTGCGCACTGCTGTTGGCGGCCGCCCATCCGTCGCTCGATCTGCGCGCGGTGACCTGCGTCGGCGGCAACACCGACGTCGACGCCGTCGTGCGCAACACGCTGCAGGTCCTCGAGGTCGCCGGCCGGATCGATGTCCCGGTCGGCCGTGGCAGCGACCGGCCGCTGCTGGAGCAGCCCGTCGATGCGCGACACGTGCACGGTGACGACGGGATGGGCGACCTCGGATGGCCCCGCGCACAGCGTGACCCGGACGACCGGCACGCGGTCGAGCTGTTGCGCGACGTTCTCGGCGAGGCGGCGAGGTCCGGCGGGAAGGTGACGGTGGTGCCGACGGCGCCTCTGACCAACATCGCGCTGCTTCTGCGCACGTATCCGTCTGTCGCGCAGGGGATCGCGCGGATCGTCTTCATGGGCGGATCCGCGCAGGTCGGCAACGCGACGGCCTCGGCGGAGTTCAACGTCTTCCACGATCCCGAGGCCACCGCGATCGTGCTGGCCGCTGCGGCCGAGCTCGGCATCCCGGTGACGATGTATGGCCTCGACGTCTTCTACGACCCGGTGGTGACCCGCGCGCAGGCCGAAGAGCTGATCACCTTCGGTGGCCGGGGTCCCGCCGAACTGGCGGGTCGTCTCATCGCGTTCCAGTGCGACCGGTTCGGCCGCGAGGCGGCGACGATCGGTGACGCCGGTGCAGTCTGCGCGGTCATCGACCCCGACGGGCTGACCTGTGCCGACCTGCCGATGCGTGTCGAACTCGCCGGCACCTGGTCGCGCGGCCGCACCATCGTCGACCGGCGCGACTGGTCGGGCGACCGCGCCCACGACCCGCACGGCCGCGCGGATGCGGTCGTGCGGGTCGCCCTCGGTGTCGACGGCCCGCGCTACTCCCGACTCTGGCTCGACACGGTGAGCGGATCGCGCTGAGCGGCGTTCCCGGAACCCCGCCCGGCGAGAGCCCGTTGGTGATGGCATGACCGACTGGTGGGCGCAGGTGACCGCGGTCGTGCCGCCCGCCGACTCTCGCCTGGTCATCGGCACGGGAGCCGTGGCGCTGCTCGCCATCGCGTCGCCCACCGCATGGAACGTCCTGCGGCACGTGGTCACGGTCGTGCACGAGGGGGCGCACGGCGCCGTGGCGCTCGCCGTCGGTCGGTCGCTGTCCGGCATACGCTTGCACTCCGACAGCTCCGGCCTGACCGTGTCACGCGGCCGGGCTCGCGGCCCCGGCATGGTGGCGACCCTGCTCGCCGGATACACCGGGCCCGGCCTGCTCGGCCTGCTCGCGGCCTGGGTGCTCGGCACCGGTCACGCCGTCGGCATGCTCTGGGGGCTGCTGGTGCTGCTCGCGCTGCTGCTGTTGACGATCCGCAACCTCTACGGACTCTGGGTGATTTTGGCCAGCGGTGTCGTCCTGATCGGAGTGACCCGATGGCTGCCGATCATCTGGCAGACCGGCTTCGCGTATGCCGTCGCATGGTTCCTGCTGCTGGCGGCGCCCTGGTCGGTGCTGCAGATGGCCCGGGCCCGCGCAGGTGGGCACGCCAGGTCGTCGGACCCCGACCAACTCGCGCGGCTGACCGTCCTCTCCGGCGGCATGTGGACCGTCGTCATGCTGCTGACCGATCTCGCCTGTCTGGTGCTCGGTGCCCGGCTGCTGTTGCTCCGGTAGCCGCTGGCCACAATGGGTGGCATGCGTGTTCTCCTGGCGCCCGACCGGTGCGGCGATCTGACCTCCGTCGAGGTGGCCCACCTGCTGGAGGACGGATGGCGGCACGTCAATCCCGCTCTCGAGATCGAGGTCCTTCCACAGGCCGCCGGAGATCTCGGGTTCGTCGCGGCACTGGAGCATCTGGGTCGCACCGAGCCGGCGATGGCGACCGACGCGTGGGGTCGAGCGACGCCCTGCACCATGGTGGTCGCGGGGGACCCCTCGAGGCCGACGGTCTATCTGGAGGCGGGCCAGGTCGCCGGCCCGGAGTGCGCCGGCCCGCAGGGCGACGTGCCCGGACCGTGCGGGACCTACGGCGTGGGTGAACTGCTCGCCGCCGCGCTGCGCGTGGAGCCGGAGCGCATCGTCGTCGGGGTCGGTGACCTCGCCACGCTCGACGGAGGGCTGGGGATGCTGCGGGCCCTCGCGGGCACGCCTGCCGACGAGGGCGAACTCGACGAGGTGCTGCCGGCGGCGCGCGCACGCCTGGCCGACACGAGCCTGGTCGCGGCCACGAACGACGATCCCGGCCTGCTCGGCCTCAAGGGCGCCAGCGCACGCACCGTCGACCTGCTCGGCTGCACCCGCGAGTGGTCGCAGCGGCAGGAGCAGCGGATGGGTGACTACGCGCAGCGGGCCCGCCGGCTCGCCGGGGAGCGCACCGACCTGCTCAGTGGCACCCCGCGGCGGCTCGACCGGCTGCCCGGGGCCGGCGCGGGAGGTGGTCTCGGATTCGGGCTCGCGCTGCTCGACGCGCAGTTGACGAACGGTCCGGCACTGGTGGCCCAGGCCGTCGGTCTGGACGCGGCCGCCGGCCGTGCCGACCTGGTCGTCACCGTGACCCGGACCTTCGACTGGCGGGTCCTGGAGCACTCCGTGCCGCAGGAGGTCACCGCCGCCGCGGGAGCCTACGGTCGTCCGGTGGTGCTCATCGCCCGCGAGGTCGAGATCGGACGGCGCGAGACGATGTCCTTCGGGATCTCCGGCGCCTACCCGCTCTACACCCCGGGACCGCGCAGCGGACGCCTCGAGGACCTCGACCTGGCCGAGGGGCTGGCGCGGATGGCGCGCCGAGTGGCGGGCACCTGGACGCCACCACCCCGTCGGGACGTACCCTGAAGGGGCACGGGAACAAGTTCGACCCCGCGGTGGTTGGCCATCGGGACCGGACTTTTCCAACCGCCGCCAGCGAAGGAACACCATGAGCGTCGACACCAACACTCCCACCGACTCGCAGGTTGCCGCACACGGCGTCGAACTGACCGATGTGGCCGCCGGCAAGGTCAAGAGCCTGCTCGAACAGGAGGGGCGCGACGACCTGCGCCTGCGCA
>CAZMLG010000287.1:0-3312 GCA_964566985.1 uncultured Intrasporangiaceae bacterium | reverse complement strand
GCCTGGGCACCCACTTCGCGGGCCGCAACGCGACCCACCAGATGAAGAAGATGACGCTCGAGGATCTCAAGGGCTTCCGCGACTCCCTGCGCATCCCGATCAGTGACAAGGAGCTCGAGGACAACCCGAAGCTGCCGCCCTACTACAACCCCGGTCCGGACGACCCGGCCATCCAGTACATGCTCGAGCGGCGCGCCAAACTGGGGGGATCGCTGCCGACGCGGCGCACCGCGAGTTCGGCGTCGCTGCCGCAGCCTCCCGACAAGGTCTACGACGTGGCCAAGCGCGGGTCGGGCAAGCAGGAGGTCGCCACCACCATGGCCTTCGTGCGCATCCTCAAGGAGCTGATGCGCGACAAGGAGTTCGGCAAGCATTTCGTGCCGATGGTCCCCGACGAGGCGCGCACGTTCGGGCTCGACTCGTTCTTCCCGTCGGCCAAGATCTACAACCCGCACGGGCAGAACTACACCTCGGTCGACCACGAGCTGATGCTCTCCTACAAGGAGGCCAAGGACGGCCAGATCCTGCACCTGGGCATCAGCGAAGCGGGCTGCACCTCGGCGTTCACGGCGGTCGGCACGTCGTATTCGACGCACGATCTGCCGATGATTCCGATCTTCATGTTCTATTCGATGTTCGGATTCCAGCGTGCCGGTGACTTCCTGTGGGCGGCCGGCGACCAGATGGCCCGCGGCTTCCTCCTCGGCGCCACCGCGGGTCGCACCACCTTGACCGGTGAAGGACTGCAGCACGCGGACGGACACAGCCTGTTGCTGGCCTCGACGAATCCCGCTGTCGTGGCCTACGACCCGGCCTACGGATACGAGATCGCCCACATCGTCAAGGACGGGTTGCGCCGCATGTACGGCGACGATCCGGAAAACGTCATGTACTACCTGACGGTCTACAACGAGCCGATGGTCCAGCCCGCCGAGCCGGACGGCGTCGACGTCGAAGGCATCCTGCGCGGCATCCACCGCGTGCACGAAGGCGACACCGAGGGTGTCGCGGCCGACGCGCCACGCGCCCAACTGCTCGCCTCGGGCGTCGGCGTGCCGTGGGCTCTCGACGCGGCCGCCCTGCTCAAGCAGGACTGGGGCGTCGTGGCCGACGTGTGGTCGGTGACGTCCTGGAACGAACTTCGGCGCGACGCGCTGGAGTGCGACCAGCAGGCGTTCCTCCACCCGGAGGAGGGCGTGCGCGTTCCCTACGTCACCGAGAAGCTCAAGGACGCGCCCGGACCGGTGCTCGCGACCTCCGATTGGATGCGGGCCGTGCAGGACCAGATCGCCCAATGGGTCCCGAGCGAGTTCGTCTCGCTCGGCGCCGACGGGTTCGGCTTCGCCGACACGCGTGCGGCCGCCCGGCGCTACTTCCACATCGACGGCGCCTCGCTGGTCGTGCGCACCCTGCAGGTGCTCGGCCGTCGCGGCGAGATCGACCCGGAGATCGCCCAGCGCGCCGCGGAGAAGTACGAATTGCTCGACGCGCGCGCCGGAACCAACGGGGCGGTCGGCGGAGACGCCTGACCGGCATACTCACGGCTCAGGAGGAGGTGGATCCGTCGGGTCCGCCTCCTCCGTCGTCCCGTCCCGTGCCTCGGCCCGGGGCGGGGACGACGGATCGAGAGGAGGGCCTCCGTGCCGGATGCCCTCGCCCTGTCGGAGGCCGACAAATACGCTGGACCGGTGACGCGCGATCCGAGTACCCCCCGACGCCTCGAGCAGCAGGCCGGTGCCCTGGCCACGACGTGCACGCACCGGATGGAGGAGACGCACGACTGGTATCGCCGCCTGTCGGCCGAGGACCGCTCGTGGGTCGGCCTGGTCGCCCAGGCCGGGATCGGGGCCTTCATCGCCTGGTATCGCGACCGTGAGACCGCCCCGCCCATCACCTCCGACGTCTTCGGCACCGCGCCGCGCGAGCTCACCCGCTCGATCACGCTGCGCCAGACCCTCGATCTGGTGCGGACCGTCATCGAGGTGATGGAGGGCGAGATGCCCCGGCTGGCCACGCGCGGTGACCAGTGGCGGGTCAAGGAAGCCCTCCTGACCTACTCGCGCGAGGTCGCGTTCTCGGCTGCCGAGGTTTATGCCCAGGCCGCCGAGACCCGTGGCGCATGGGATGCCCGCCTGGAGGCTCTGGTCATGGACGCCGTGTTGCGCGGCGAGGCGGACGAGGCGATGCGCTCCCGCGTCGCCGCGCTCGGGTGGGACGGCGTGCGCGGGGTCGTCGTGGTGGCCGGAGGCACCCCTCCCGGGCCGGGAGCCGACGCCGTCGACGCGCTCCGCCGCGGCGCCGGACGTCACCACCTGGAGGCCCTCGTGTCGGTGCAGGGTCGGCGGCTCATCGCCGTGCTCGGCCAGGTCACCGAGCCCCTTGCACAGATCGGCCGACTCGAAGGCGTCTGGGCGGACGGCCCGATCGTCATCGGCCCGCTGGTGCCTCACCTGTATGCCGCCGGACGCAGCGCACGCGCCGCGCTCTCCGGTTATGCCGCGGCACCGGGGTGGTCACAGGCGCCGCGTCCTTGCCTGGCCGAGGAGCTCCTCCCGGAACGCGCGCTCCTCGGGGACACCCACGCCCGGCGCACCCTCGTCGATCGGGTCACCCGCCCCCTGCGCGGTGCACCCGCCCTCGCCGAGACGGTCACGGCCTACCTCGGGCAGCGCAACCTGGAGGCCACCGCACGGACCCTCTTCGTCCACCCGAACACGGTCAGCTACCGCCTGGGCCGGGTCCTCGAGCTGACCGGCTACGCCCTGCACCGCGCCAGAGACGCCTACTGTGTCCACCTCGCCCTGACCTACAGCCACCTTCCTCTTTAGAGGAATCCTCCAAAAGTGCCCGGGGCAACTTCGTGCGATTCGGTCACGCCGTCGGCCACCCGGGGCCGGGATGCTGGTGTCGTGCTCGCCATCGTCTGCCCTGGACAGGGCTCCCAGACCCCCGGCTTCCTCTCCCCATGGCTCGAACTGCCCGGGCTGCGCGACCGACTGCAGGCGCTGTCCGACGCCGCCGGGCTCGACCTGGTCGCCCACGGCACCACCTCGGACGCCGAGACGATCAAGGACACCGCGGTCGCCCAGCCCCTGATCGTGGCCGCGGGCCTCGTCGGCCTGGAGGCGCTGCTCGGACCGGGCCGCGACCTCGACGCCGTCTCGGCGCTCGCCGGCCACTCGGTCGGAGAGATCACGGCCGCGGCCGCCGCGGGCGTTCTGAGCGACGACCAGGCGATCGTGCTGGTCCGCGAACGCGGTCTGGCCATGGCGCGCGCGAGCGCCGCACGGCCTACCGGAATGAGCGCCGTGC
>CAZMLG010000286.1:0-3330 GCA_964566985.1 uncultured Intrasporangiaceae bacterium | reverse complement strand
GGGGTGCCGTTGGGCGATGACGCAACCGGGTGGTTGAGTAGCGAGCGCCCCGGCGCGAGCGTATCGAAACCCGCCGCACCGGCCCCGATGATCGAGCACCGCTGTGCCTGGCGAGATCTCGATACGTCTCGCCTAACGGCTCGACTACTCGATCAGCCGGTGGGGTTACGTAGTCTCCTCGACTACTCGATCAGCCGGTAGGGGTTACGTAGTCGCCTCGACTATTCGATCGGCCGATGGGGAAGGCGTACAGGCTCGGCTACTCGATTGGGCGATGTAGCTCAGTGCAGGATGCGGATCTGCCAGGGGTAGTCATAGGAGCGGCCGTTCAGCGACCGCAACGCTCCCTTGAGGTGACACCAGAGGCTCACGAGGAAGATGACGACGAGCAGGATGATGCCGATCGGCAGCGCCAGCACCGAGAAGATCAGGATCCAGGAGATCACGTAGAGCAGCCAGAACGACAGGTTGAAGTTGAACGCGCCCGCCGCGGAGGCACGCACCGCCGGTCGCTGCTGGTTGATGGCCCAGACGATCAGCGGGCCGACCATGCTCAGCCATCCGGCAGAGACGATGGCGGCGATGATCGCCGACAGGTGGGCGACGGCGCTCCATGATCGGTCGGTGCCCGTCGTAGGGGCAGGTGTCGTCGTCGGGTAGGGCTCCATGACGCCCAGTGAACCACGTCGATCGGAGTCCGCCGGAGCGGCGGGCCGGATCAGGCCGGCCGCAGATCGAGACCGAGGTCGAGGCAGGTGACGCTGTGGGTGAGAGCACCCACAGAGATGACGTCGGGGCCGGCCAACGCCAGGTCGCGGACGGTCGTCTCGGACACACCACCCGACACTTCCACCACGACCGGTGCGGGATGCGCGCGGACGGCGTCCACCCCCTCGCGCACTCCTTCCGGCGTCATGTTGTCCAGGAGGACTGCATGCACCACGGGAGGCTGCTCCTGCGCCAACCGCTTGGCGTCGAACGAGAGGACGTCGCGGAGTTGGTCGAGAGTGTCGACCTCGACCTCGACCCGCACCAGGTGGCCGGTATGCCGTGCGAGCCGGTCTAGCACCGCGTGGAGGCCGCCGCCCAGGCCGATGTGGTTGTCCTTGACCAGGATCGCGTCGTGCAGTCCGAAGCGATGATTGACGCCGCCACCGTGGACGACGGCCCGCTTCTCGAGGGCGCGCAGCCCCGGCGTCGTCTTGCGCGTGTCGACGATGCGGGCACCCGTGCCGTCGACGAGGTCGACGAATCGCCGGGTGCGGGTCGCGATCCCGGACAGATGCCCCAGGAGGTTGAGGGCCACGCGTTCGCCGGTGAGGATCGATGCGGACGGCCCGTCGATCCTCGCGAGCGTGGTGCCGGCCCTCAGCGAGTCACCGTCCTGCTGATGCCACGCGATGGTCACGGAGGGGTCGACGGCCGCGAAGGTCGCGGTCGCGGCGTCGGCGCCGGAGAGCACACCCTCCTCGCGTGCGGTGACGTATGCCGTGCCGACGGCGTCGCTCGGGACCGCCACCTGGGTCGTCAGATCGCCGGAGAGGCCGAGGTCCTCGGCGAGCGCGGTCCGCACGACGCGGTCCAACTCGAGGTCGTTCCCCAGGTGGCCTCGCGGAGAACTTCGTGGGGTGCTCATGCGGGGTCCCTGCGAAGTATCGGAGTGAGGGACGAGTGGAGAACTTCGTGGGGTGCGCTCATGCGGGAACATCCTGGTGGGTCGTGTCGTGGGCGGGGTCGTCGGTGCGTCGGTGCCCACCGATGCTGTGCGGGTGCCGCAGGGCGGAGCGGGTGATGAGCCATGCGACGTAGGCGGCGTCGTCGGCCACGTGGGGGCGCAGGCGCGCGACGGCATCCTCCAGAGCCGGCCCGTTACGCAGCACGCCGCAGGCATCGTCGAGCAGGGCTCTGATCTGTGCGAGGGACAGACCCGTGTCGCCGGGGTCGCCTGCGAGAGCGGGCTCCTCGCGTTCGGCCGCCGGGACGGCCGTCTCCCACGTGGAGGGCCGGATGGCGATGTCCGCGGCGGCCGCGCGGCCGGTGACGACCGCCTCGAGCAGCGAGTTGGAGGCAAGGCGGTTCGCGCCGTGCAGGCCGGTGCGCGAGACCTCGCCGGCGGCCCACAGCCCTGGGACGCTGGTCCGGGCGCGCGCG
This sequence comes from uncultured Intrasporangiaceae bacterium, assembly GCA_964566985.1. GTDB lineage: Bacteria > Actinomycetota > Actinomycetes > Actinomycetales > Dermatophilaceae > Leekyejoonella. Next base: position 1,179 of record CAZMLG010000286.1, on the reverse strand, counting down.
TCGGTCGTCACGCCGCCCATGGAGTAGTGCACGGCGGGGCGCGCCGGGAGCAGGTCGGTGCGCAGGTCGAGCCCGGCGTCGGCGGCCAGGCCGCACACGGATGGGAACCGTTCGCGGACGTCGGCCACATGCCGTGCGTCCAGGTGCACCCGCCGGCCCGCGACGAGTTGCTCCCAACATGCTGCGGCGACGACGTCGCGCGGTTGCAGTTCGTCGACGAAGCGCCGGCCGTCGGCGAGCAGCACGGCTCCCGCACCGCGCAGTACCTCGGTGAGCAGCGGCATCGGGTCGCGGCCGACGTCGAGCGCGGTGGGGTGGAACTGCACCAGGTGCAGGTCGTCGGTGCGCGCGCCGGTCCGGGCGGCGAGGGCGACTCCCTGCCCGCGGGAGGTGGTCGGATTGGTGGTGTGGCCGAAGAGCCCGCCCATGCCTCCGGTGGCGAGCACCACCGCATCGGTGGCGATCTCGTGCTCGCGCCCGTCGGCATCGCGCACGACGACCCCGTGGATGCGTCCCGTGGAATCGGTCGACAACCGCCGCGCCGTATGCCGGGTCACGACCTCGACGTGGTCGGCCGCGGCGACGACGCGGGCCATGACGGTCGTGATGGCTGCGCCGCTGCGGTCTCCGGCGTGGGCGACCCGGCGACGCGAGTGGCCGCCTTCGAGAGCGAGATCGAGTGACCCGCCGGCCGCGCGGTCGAAGGGGACGCCGAGGTCGACGAGCGCGCTGACGACGGCCGGTGCGGCATCGGTGATGCGTGCGATCGCCGCACGGTCACCGGCATACGCCCCGGCGCGGTAGGTGTCCTCGGCGTGGAGTGTGGGGGAGTCGTCGTCGGAGAGTGCAGCCGCGATGCCGCCCTGCGCCCACATGCTCGCGGCCCCCACGGTGAGCTCGTCCGGGGTCACCAGCAGACACTCACGTGGAGCGAGGGCCCACGCCGCGGTGAGCCCGGCGAGCCCGGAGCCGACGACGACGGGCCGTGAGGCGATGGTCATGCGCTCACTTCACTTCCAGCATGCGCTCGATGGCCCGGCGGGCGGGATCGGCGAGTGCGGGGTCGACGGTGATCTCGTGCTGCCCCTTCTCGAGAGCCTCACGGATTGCGGACAGCGTGTTGCGCTTCATGTGCGGGCACAGGTTGCACGGGCGCACGAAGTCGATGTCGGGGTGGCC
>CAZMLG010000285.1:0-3339 GCA_964566985.1 uncultured Intrasporangiaceae bacterium | reverse complement strand
TCTTGCCCAGCTCGACGTTGCCGACGATGTGGTCGAGGGCCTGGAAGAGGCGCTTCGGCTGACCGTCGCGCTTCTCGAAGGATCCGACGGACGGCTCGTATCCGGGCAGGTAGGGCCCGTCGTAGCGGCTGCGATCGACCAGCGTATGCCGTGTCTCACCGTAGGTGGCGATGGCACCGACACGCACGGTGCCGTAGTCGTCGGTGATGTCCTCCGGCTCCTGCACGACGGTCGCGCCCGCCCGCTTGGCCTGGGCGATGCACTTGTCGACGTCGGGCACCTCGAGGGCGATGTCGATGACACCGTCGCCGTGTGTGCGGTGGTGCTCGACCAGGGGGCTGTCCGGGTCGACCGCACCCTTGATCACGAATCGGATGGATCCGGACTTGAGCACGAAGGCCTTGTGGTCCCGGTTGCCGTTCTCCGGGCCGGAGTAGGCGACCAACTCCATCCCCCAGGCGGACTGATAGTAGTGCGCGGACTGGGTGGCGTTGCCCGAGATGAAGACGATGGCGTCCCAGCCGGTGACCGGGAAGGGGTCGGAGTCGACGTCGTAGTCGACGAGCCCGACGAGCTGCTTGAGCTGTTCGAGGTCCTGACCTTCGTGGAGTTCCTGCGGTGTGAGGTTCGCGGTGTCAGTCATACCGCCACTGTGACCCGCTTCACGCGACTGGGCAACCGCGCCGTCTCGCCGTGGTCAGGATGCACATTTTGACTCATATCGACCGCATTTCCCTATACACTTTGTCCATGCCTGTGCCGCATCGTGTCGACGATCTGGACGCCCGCCTGCTGACCTTGCTGGCACGGGAACCGCAGATCGGCGTCCTGGGTGCCGCGCGTGCCCTGCAGGTCGCGCGCGGCACCGTCCAGTCCCGGATCGACCGGCTCGTCGCCGACGGAGTCATCGAGACGTTCGCCCCGTCGGTCTCCCCCGCCGCGCTCGGCTACCCGGTGATGGCGTTCTGCACCCTGTCGATCCAGCAACGCCGCGGGCACGAGGCGGTGGTGGAGCATCTGTCGGGCATCCCGGAGGTCCTCGAGGTCCACACGATCACCGGCGACGGCGACCTGTTCGTGCGGGTCGTGGCACGGGACAACGCCGATCTGCAGCGGGTCATCGACCGCGCGGTCGACACCGGGCTGGTCGTGCGCACCTCCACGGTGATCGCACTCGCCGAACTGGTGCCTCATCGCACCCTGCCGCTGGTGCAGGAGAGCGCGCGGCGCTGACCGGCGCCACGGCCTACGGTCGGTCGTCCTGCAGACGCCGCGCGAGCCTCGATGCGCAGCGCACGACGTGCGGACCGACCTGCCCGTCGTCGAAGGCCCCCAGCGCCACGACACCGATCGATGCCTCGAGGCCCGCCACGCCGAGCACCGGCGCCGCCAGGCCGTGCGCGCCGGGCTGCAGCTCCCCGTCGGTGCTCACGTAGGCCGCGGCGTCGGCGTGCTCGCGGCCGGCCAGGATCGCTCGCCCGGCCGCGCCGTCCCCCAGCGGGTGCCGGCTGCCGACCCGGTAGCCGACGTGAAAATCGGCCCACCGCGGCTCGACCACGGCGATCGCGAGCGCCTCCCCGGCATCCTCGACCGTCAGGTGGGCGGTCGCCGACACGGTGTCGGCCAGCTCGCGCAGCAGCGGCTGCGCCGCCTCCCGCAACCGCGGACGCACCGCCGCGACCAGCCTGCTCAGGCCGACGCCGAGGGTGATCCGGCCGTCCTCCCGGCGCTGCACGAACCCGCGGCCACGCAGCGTGTTGACCAGCCGGTAGACCACCGGTCGCCCCACGCGCAGCTCCGCGGCCATCGCACTGATCGTCATCCCCGACAGGTGTGCCTCGTCGGCCAGCAACTCCAGCAGCGCCAGCCCGCGATCCAGCGTCTGGGACCGCTCGCCCGTCGGCTCTCCCGCCCGCTGCCCATCGGTCATAGACGGCAACCTACCGTGGTGCCCATGCCACACCACGTCGAGCAGGACATGACCCCGGTCGAGGAGTTGCTCGTCGAGGCCGCCGAGCACCCCGAGGACCGGGCGGCCCGCGAGCGCTTCACGCAGGCACTGCTCGAGTCGACGGTGCTGGTGCCGGGTCAGGACGAGGACGACGGTTTTGCACCGCTGTCGATTCCCGGTGACAACGGGCTGCCCGCGGTCGCGTTCTTCACCTCGGCGGCGCCGATGGAGCTCGCCCTCTCCCAGCTCGGCATCCGGGAGGTGCGCGTCGCGGAGTTGCCGTGCCGCGAGTTCTGGACGACCTCGGTGCGGCACAACACCGGCACGACGCTGAATCCGCTCAGTCCTTACGGCAAGCCCTACCCGGCCACGGAGATGTCCGACCTGCTGCACGGCGTCGACGAGGAGTCGATCGAGCGCGAGATGCGACCCGGCGAGACGTATGCCGTGCGCGAGCCGGCCGACGTCCCGGCGCCGGTCCTGCCTGCGCTGCGCGAGCACCTGGACCGGCTGTCCGGCGTGGAGGCGGCGAGTCTGGCGTGGATGACCAAGCCGGACGGCCTGGAGGGCTATCTGCTGGTCGTGCGCACCGACCTGCCGGACCACGACGTGGTCGAAGGGGTCGAGCAGGTCGTGCCGTTGCTCGGCGGGCAGACCCTCGACGTGCTGGTGCGCCCTGCGGGCGGATCCGACGACGATCCGGCACCGGGCGTCGCGCCGTTCTATCCGTGAGCCCGCCGATCAGCGGCGGCCGACCAGCCACTTGCGGATGCGCTCGATGCGCTCGCTCACCTGGGTGGTGGAGGCACGATCGAGCGTGGGACCACCGCAGGTGCTGCGCAGTTCGTGGTGGATCGTCGCGTGCGGCCGACCGGTCTTGCGGGCGTAGGCCGACACGAGCGAGTTGAGTTCCTTGCGCTGGGCGGCCAGGGCCCGGTGTGCTGCGACCGGCACGTCGCCGTCCGTCCGGTGTCCCCGTCCGGCCTTGGCCTGTTTGCGCTGCCGCTGGCGCAGCAGGTCCGAGACCTGCTCGGGTTCCAGCAGTCCGGGGATGCCGAGGTATTCCTGCTCGTCCTCGCTGCCGACCTGGGCGCCCATGCCGAACTGCTCGGAATCGAAGAGCACGTGGTCGAACTGCGCCTGCGATTCGAGTGCCTCGAAGGACTGCTGCTCCAGCTCGCCGGAGGCGCTCTCGTCCCGGTTCGCCTCCTGCAGCAGCCCCTCTTCCTCGGACCAGATCGACTCCTCGTCCTGCTGCTTCGGGCGGTCGAGGGCGTGGTCGCGTTCCTCCTCCAGGCGCGCGGCGTGCTCGAGGATCAGCGGCACGCTGGGCAGGAAGACCGAGGCGGTCTCGCCGCGGCGGCGCGCACGCACGAAGCGGCCGACCA
>CAZMLG010000284.1:0-3372 GCA_964566985.1 uncultured Intrasporangiaceae bacterium | reverse complement strand
TCGTGTGCACCACGATCGTCGAGAACGGCCTCGACATCTCCAACGCCAACACGCTCATCGTCGAGCGCGCCGATCAGCTCGGTCTCTCCCAACTGCACCAGTTGCGTGGCCGGGTGGGGCGCGGACGAGAGCGGGCCTACGCCTACTTCCTCTTCCCGCCGGAGAAGCCCCTCACCGAGACCGCACACGACCGGCTGCAGACGATCGCCAGTCAGACCGATCTGGGCGCCGGCATGCAGGTGGCGATGAAGGATCTGGAGATCCGCGGCGCCGGCAACCTACTCGGTGGCGAACAGTCCGGTCACATCGCCGGCGTCGGGTTCGACCTGTATGTGCGGATGGTGGGGGAGGCCGTCGCCGACTTCCAGGGCGACAGCGGCGACGCCGGCCCGACCGAGGTCAAGATCGACCTGCCGGTCGACGCGCACCTGCCGCACGACTACGTGCCCGGCGAGCGGCTGCGGCTCGAGGCCTACAAGAAGCTCGCCACCGTCGAGGACGAGGCGGCCCTCGCCGAGATCGTGGACGAACTGCGTGACCGGTATGGCGAGCCTCCGGAGCCGACGCAGCACCTGATCGAGGTCGCCCGGCTGCGCACCGTGGCGCGGCGCGCCGGGATCGCCGACGTCGCGGTGCAGGGCAAGTGGATCCGCTTCAGCCCGGTCGAGTTGCGCGAGAGCCAGACACTGCGGCTGCAGCGGCTCTACAAGGGTGCGACCGTCAAGACCGCGTCGCAGTCGATCCTCGTGCCGGTCCCCAAGACCGCGCCCGTCGGTGGGCGGCCGCTGCGCAACAGCGCCGTGCTGGAATGGGCGCAGCAACTGATCACCGCGGTGCTGCTGGATGATGTCGCGGCCGCTGCGAAGGCGGCCTCGACGTGACGGCCCGGCGAGGAGGGAAGCCTGCCGCGACGCGACCGCAGCGGGCTGGCATGATGAGGGGGCGCACGCCCAGACGAGAGGAACCGTAGTGAAGCCGAGCACCACCGGCCGCAGGCCGGCCCGTCTCGCCGTAGCCACCGGAGCGGCGCTGGCCGCCGCCTTCGCCCTGACCGCCTGCGGAAGCAATGGTGTGATGCACGACGGACGGGTCGCCGGGACCTACGACGGGCAGTCGGTGAGCAACCACGAGGTGCAGACCGCGATGAAGCAGATCTCGACCGTCTCCCAGCAGGGCGTCGACGGCGAGTCGGCCACGGCGTTCATCCTGCTGCTGCCCAAGCTGGAGAAGATCGGGCAAAAGCACGGCGTCGTCGTCTCGGTCAGCCAGATCCGCTCGGCATTCCCCAAGAACACCGACCTGAAGCCCGCCACCATCAAGGCGGCTCGCGGCAGCATGCTCTTCGGCCAGTTGCAGCAGTCCGCACCCAAGCAGGTCGCCAAGCTGCTGAAGAACGCCGACGTGAAGCTCAATCCACGGTATGGCCGCTGGGTGAAGGGCAAGGGGCCCAGCCTCGACAAGTCCCCGTGGGTCAAGACCGTCTCGCAGAAGAGTCAGCCCGGCAGCGGCAGCTGACGCCGTGAGCACCAGCGAGCACGGCGCTCACCGGCTGACCATCCTGACGTTCAGCCCCCGCATCGCACCCGGCGTGCTCACCCGCGACGCGTGGCGTGCCCTCGAATCGGCCGATGCAGTCTGGGCGGCGGACCTGCAAGACCCCCAGCCGGAGGCCCTGGTCCGCTCCGGGATCGCGGCCACCGCCTCCGCCCACCCCACACCGGGGGTGCTCGCGCGAGCCCTCGTCAAAGCATGCGCCGACGGCGACATCGTCTGGGTCGGCTCGCCGGACGGCGACCCCGGCCTGACCGACGCGCTCGCCGGCGAGGTGTCCCGCCTGGAGGAACCGCCGTCGATCGAGATGCTCGTCGGTTCGTGGGACCAGCAGGGCGCGCGGCTGCTCGACGCGGTCACCGTCATGGACGCGCTGCGCTCGCCCGGGGGGTGCCCCTGGGACGCGTCACAAACCCACGAGTCCCTGGTGAAGTATCTGCTCGAGGAGGCCCACGAGACCGTCGAGGCGATCGAGGAGGGCGACCTCACTCATCTGCAGGAGGAGCTCGGCGACGTGCTGCTGCAGGTGCTCTTCCATGCGCGGATCGCCGCGGAGCACGTGAGCGAACCCTTCGACATCGACGACGTGGCCGCCGGGCTCGTCGAGAAGCTGCTGCGCCGACATCCGCACGTCTTCGGCGACGGCGACGCGAGCACCCCCGACGAGGTCGAGGCGTCCTGGGAGCGGATCAAGGCCGAGGAGAAGCCCGACCGGGCGGCGGGGGAGCGGCCGCTGCTGGCCGGCATACCGGCGAGCCTGTCGACGCTGCTGGTCGCCGAGAAGGTGCTGGCGCGGATGGAGCGCACCGGCCGGGCGCCGGACGTCGACCTGTCCGACGGCGCGAGCGAGGACTCGTCGCCTCGCGCGCAGCTCGGGGCGCGAGTGTTCGAGCTGGTCGCCGAGGGGCACGCCACCGGGGAGTCGGCGGATGCGGCGCTGCGGGCGCACCTGCGCCGTCTGGCCGACTCCTGACCGGAAAGTAACCGGCTGGTCGAGTAGGCGAGCCCCCAGGGCGAGCCGTATCGAGGCCTGGCGAGCAGGCGCTGCCAAGCCGGCCCCGAGCGCACGCTTGAGAGGTTTCGATACGTCCTCGACCCTTCGACGGGCTCAGGACATGCTGCGTCAGCGGACTACTCAACCATCCGGGGTGGGTGCTCGATGGCCTCGCTCCCCCGCGCGCTTCGCTCCATGCGGGAGGGCCCCATTGGGCTCCCCCGCTTCGCTCCTCCGCCTTACTCGACTGGCGAGGACTCCGGGTGAGTGCATCGGTTGCGGGTCGCTCCCGGGCGAGCCCTCGCAGACCCGATAGGCTCGGGACACCGACCGATCGACCCCTGCAGGAGCACTTGTGGCCAGTATCGACGCAGTCCTCGCCCGCGAGATCCTCGACTCGCGCGGCAACCCGACCATCGAGGTCGAGGTGGCGCTGGACGACGGCGCCGTCGCCCGCGCGGCCGTGCCCTCGGGAGCCTCCACCGGCCAATTCGAGGCCGTCGAGCGCCGCGACGGCGACAGCAACCGCTACCAGGGCAAGGGCGTCGAGGACGCCGTCGACGCGGTGGCCGAGCAGATCACTCCGCACCTGCTGGGCTACGACGCCAGCGAGCAGCGCATCGTCGACCAGGTGATGATCGACCTCGACGGCACCCCCAACAAGGGCACGATCGGCGCCAACGCCATCCTCGGCGTCTCGCTCGCCGTCGCCAAGGCCGCCGCCGAATCGGCCGACCTGCCGCTGTTCCGTTACGTCGGCGGACCCAACGCGCACCTGCTGCCGGTGCCGATGATGAACATCCTCAACGGCGGCGCCCACGCCGACT
>CAZMLG010000283.1:0-3386 GCA_964566985.1 uncultured Intrasporangiaceae bacterium | reverse complement strand
CCATCGACGAGGTGATCGACTTGCCCTTGTTCTGGTCGGTGAAGCTGCTGGAGAAGGTGCCCTTCTGGGTCTTCTCGTTCCAACCGATCACCTTGACCGACTTGTTCTTCTGCTTGTTGTAGTAGTTCACGCCCTCGACGAAGCCGTCCATGTAGATGGTGACCGGCGGGATGGGCAGGCCGCCCCAGGTGCCGACCGTGCCCGACTTGGTCATCCCGGCGGCCAGGTAGCCGGCGAGGAACGCGGCCTGGGCGGTGTTGAACTGGATGCCGTAGTCGTTGGAGGCCACCGATCCGGCGTCGATCTCGGCGAAGTGAGTCTTCTTGAACTTCGGGGCGATCTTCTTGATCGAGTCCTGCATCAAGCCACCGACCGCGATGACCGGGTCGCACTTCTGCCCGGCCATCTTCTTCAGGTTGGGGATGTAGTCGCTGTTGGAGCTCGACGGGACGTATTTGATCGAGATGTTCGGATTCGCCTTGTGGGCATCCTTCATCCCCTGCCAGGAGCTCTGGTTGAACGAGCGGTCGTCGACGCCGCCGGTGTCCAGCACCATGCACGCCTTGATCTTGGCGCCGGACGCCGTGCCCGTGCTGCCGCCACCCCCACTGCCGCCGCTCGACGAACTGGCCGACGGCTTGCTCCCGCAGCCCGCCAACGCGAGCGACCCCAACGCGGCCACGGCCGCGAACCTCATCATCGGACGCACGATCTCTCCTTCTGTCGCATGGTCGCCTTGACCGGTATTCCGACTCAGCCCCACCGAGGTTGTCGCGCCCGCTCGGTGCGATGGGTTGCACGATGCACTCCGGTATGACCGCCATATGCTAGCGGCCCGACGGCCCCTTCCGGGGGCACCTCGGGGCATTTGTGCGAACTGTTATCGGACTGTATCTGGATTGCCACCCCGGACGGTGGGGACAGCGTCGCCCTCGGCGCCCCGCAGCGCCGCCGCGGCGAGGATCCGGGCCCCGATCCCGATCGCCCGCTCGTCGATGACCAGGTTGCCCTGGTGCAGTTCGTAGGTCGGGCCGCCCGGTGTGCGCGTGCCCAGCCGGGCCAGTGCCCCCGGACGGTCGAGCAGCATCCAGCTGAAGTCCTCGCCACCCATCGACTGGCGGGTGGGCTGGACCGCGGCGGGGCCGACCACCGTGCGTGCCGCGTCGGTGAGGGCCCGCACACAGTCGGCGTCGTTGAGGACCGGCGGGACGCCGCGCACGTGCTCGACCTTGGCCTCGACCCGATACGGCGCGATGACCTCGCGCACGAGTTCTTCCACCAGGCCCTCGGCCTCGGTCCACGCATCGACGTCGAGCAGCCGCAGCGTGCCCGCACACTCGCCGCTGTCCGGGATGACGTTGAGGGCCCGCCCGGCGTGGACCGACCCCCACACCATGGCCGCGCCCGACCGAGGATCCAGGCGCCGAGAGAGCGCGGCGGGCACCTCGGTGACCACCTTGGCGAGCGCGAAGGTCAGGTCGCCGGTCAGGTGCGGGCGCGACGTGTGCCCGCCGGTGCCGGTGAGCGTGATCGTGATCGCGTCGCACGCGGCGGTGATGGGCCCCTCGACCAGGCCGATGCGGCCGACGTCGACGGCGGGATCGCAGTGCACGGCATACATCCGGTCGATGCCGTCGAGGACGTGCTGCTCGATGACCTCGGGAGCCCCACCGGGCATGACCTCCTCGGCGGGCTGGAAGACCGCGCGGACGGCCAGACCCCGCTCGACCAGGGCGTCCTCGAACTCCTTGAGCGCGAGGGTCGCGCCGAGCACGGCGACCGTGTGCACGTCATGGCCGCACGCGTGACACGCGTCCGGGTCGGTGGAGGCGAAGTCGAGGCCGGTCCGCTCCGGGATCGGCAGGGCGTCCATGTCGGCGCGCAGCCCGACCCGGTAGGTCGGCGAGGTGGCGCCGACGTCGGCGACCAGGCCGGTGCCCTCGAGCCGTTGCAGGCCGATGCCGGCCGCGGTGAGGGTCTCGGCGACGAAATCGGTGGTGCGGTGCTCCCGGTGCGCGGTCTCCGGGTGGGCGTGCAGGTCGCGGCGCCAGGCGATCAGGCGGGGTGTCAGGTCATCGACCCGCCGCGCCACGAGCAGTTCGAGATCATCCGACGCAGGCAGGGAGGCATTCACAATCTTTGGATGCTATCGCCGAGCAGCAGCGCAGCGAAATCAGGTCGCAGCGCGCACCGCTCGGCCAGGATGGCGACCATCACCTCACGGTCACGCTCCGGTATGCCGTGGCTCCCCTGCCAGACGACCAGCACCCCGGCGTGCCCCTCGCCCGGCCGCACGTCGCGCAGGCTGTCGGCCAGCGCGTCCCAGTTGGCGCCGAACCAGTCCGGCAGGCCGAAGGCCTGCCGGCACGACGCGAGCAGACCGTCCTTGTCGGTCCCCGGCGGCGTGGCCAGCGCGGCGACCTGCCAGCCGGCGTCCCGGGCGGCCACGGCGACACCGTCGGCGTCGACGTCGGCCGCGCGCACGGCATACGGCCCGGGCGCGGTGAGCCACCGCCTCACGTCGTCCCCGGTCATCGCACCACCCTCCGGAAGCTGCCGTAGTGGTCGTCGGTGTAGTAGAGCGTGCCGTCTCGAGCCTGGACGATCCGGCGGGCGCCGCGGTCCTCAGAGCCGGGTGTCTGCACGGTGAACTCGTGGTAGAACCCCTGCTCGCGATCCGGCAGCACCCCCTCGCGGTTGTGGAAGACGATGCCGTCGTGCTCGTAGGGGTAGGGCCCGCCCTGGGCGATGAGCGCGAGGGTGTCCTGCGCCTGCGGCGGCAGCGAGCCGTAGCGGACGGTGCCCAGGTGGTCCCCGGACGGCGCCGTCGCCGACGCGGACGGCACGATCGAGCGTCCGTCGGGTGACGACTCGCCGCCGGCGTGGCCGATCGCCCAGACGATCAGCAGGATGATCGCCAGGGCGCCGACGATCGCCGGCGCGAATCTGCGCCGCAGGAAGGTCAGCATGGGCGCAGCGTATCGGCTTGTTCGACCGTGACGGACTTCGCGAGGTTGCGCGGCCGGCCTGGGCCCGAATCCGGGCGGATCAGGCCAGTCGGCGGGCCAACTCCTGCACCAGGGTCGGGCCGCGGTAGATGTAGCCGGTGAACACCTGCACCAGCGAGGCTCCGGCGTCGACGAGCGCGGCGCCGTCGTCGGCGGTCATGACGCCGCCGACCCCGATGACCGGCAGCGAGGTGTGCTCCGCGACGTACTGCACGACATACCGGGCCCTGCGGGTGAGAGGCGCTCCGGACAGGCCACCGGTCTCCTTTGCGAGCGGCAGGTCAGCGCCCACGATCCCGTCGCGCTCGACCGTCGTGTTGGTGGCGATGATGCCGCTCACGTCGGCGCGCTGGGCCACCTCGAGCACGTCGTCGATCG
>CAZMLG010000282.1:0-3450 GCA_964566985.1 uncultured Intrasporangiaceae bacterium | reverse complement strand
CGGGCGATCCGTGCGGCTTGTCCGGGCTCCATCGACGGATACTTGACCCGCAGCCACTGGCTCGGGGTGGCGGCGCTCGAGTTGGCGATCACGCCGCGGTCGAGGGCGCGGGCCATCGCGAAGACCAGGGTGCGTTCCGCGTCGGCTTGGACTGCCAGCAGGTTGTCGGCCAACTCGTCCAGGCCGTCGTCTCCGATCTGGAAGCATCCGCGTGCCGCGGTGCGTAACTGGCCCGGCATCTCCGCGACCGCTTCGGCCGCTTCGGCGCCCGCGCCGGGCGCCACAGGGGCGAGGGCCGCGAAGCCGGTCGAGCCACCCGCCAGCACTCCCGCATCAGTCGCTGGGTCGTCGGGTTCGAACGGGGTCAGGTCCAGGGGCTGGAACTCGTCGTCCAGCATGTCCAGGGCGGCCTGGTCCGGCTCCGGTGCCTCGAAAGCGTTTCCCCTGTGTCCCATGCTCCATTCTACGCACACCAGTTCGATGAGGTCAAGAGGTTATGGGAGGTGTGTTCGATGTTTTCCCGGGTGTTCTGGTCCTGGCGCGACGGGCTCATCGGGTGCCTCGTGTGGTCGGGATTTTGTTGTGACTCACTGGGTTTCGATACGTCCTCGACTGCGTCAGCGGACTACTCAACCAGCCGGGTTGGGTTTCGATACGCTCGCGCCAGGGCGCTCGCTACTCAACCAGCCGAGGGGCGGCGAGGCGGCTCGGCTACGGGGCCAGCCGGGGTGGTATGGCGAGGATGGTCGGCCGGCCGGTGGGGTCGGGCTCGGCCCTTCGACACCGGCTCCGGCATCAGCAGTTGGTCAGGAAATGACGAAGCACGCGGGCACCGAAGTGCAGAGAGTCTGTGGGGACTCGCTCGTTGATGCCGTGGAACATCGGTGCGAAGTCCAGGTCCGCCGGCAACCGGAGCGGAGCGAAACCATAGCCCTGGATCCCGAGGCCGCGCAGCGCCTTGTTGTCCGTGCCGCCCGACAGGCAGTACGGCAGGATGGCTGCCTCGGGGTCCTCTGTGAGCAGGGACTGCTTCATCTGCTCGACCAAGGGTGCGTCGAACGGCGCCTCGAGGGCGATGTCGCGGTGCAGGACCTCGACCTCGACATGGTCGCCCGCAAGCTCACGCAACGTATCCATCAGGTCGTCCTCGTGGCCGGGCAGGAACCGGCAGTCCAGCGATGCCGAGGCGGTCTGCGGGATGACGTTGTGCTTGTATCCGCTGTCCAGCATCGTGAAGTTCGAGGTGTCGCGCAGGGTGCCCTCGACGAAGCCACGAGCGCCGCCCAGGTGGGTCAGCAACTCGGAGGCGTCGTCGTCGGCATACCCGACTCCGGTGAGGTCGGACAGGCCGTCGAGCAGTTGTCGCACGGACGCGACGTATTCGCGCGGCCAGACGTGTGCGTCGATGCGTGCGATGGCCTGTGCGAGCCGGACGACGGCATTCTCGTCGTTGGGCACCGAGCCGTGGCCCGCGCGGCCGTGGGCGTGCAGGCGTAGCCACGCGATGCCCTTCTCGGCGGTCTGCAGCAGGTAGGCGCGTTGCTGCCCTCCGTCCTTGTGCGGGAACGTCACGCTGTAGCCGCCGACCTCACTGATCGCCTCGGTGACGCCCTCGAAGAGCTCCGGGTGGTGATCCACCAGCCAGTGGCTGCCCTTGACCCCGCCGGCCTCCTCGTCGGCGAGGAAGCCGAACACGAGGTCCCGTGGCGGTGTGATGCCCCGGCGGGTCATCTCCTTGAGGACCGACAGGATCATCGCGTCCATGTCCTTCATGTCGACCGCACCGCGGCCCCACACACAGCCGTCCTCGCGGATCTCCCCGCCGAACGGGTCGGCCTCCCAGTCGTCGGCATCGGCCGGCACCACGTCCAGATGCCCGTGGACGGCCAGCCCGCCGCGCGAGGAGTCGGCGCCCTCGACGCGCACGATCACGCTGGTGCGCCCCGGCTCGCTCTCGAACACCTCGCCTTCGAGGCCCACCTCGGCCAACTCGGCGAGGACGTATTCGGCGGCCTTGCGCTCCCCCGGGCCGCTCCCGTCGCCGTAGTTGCTGGTGTCGATGCCGATGAGCTCCTGGCAGATCCGGACGACCTCGTCCTCGGCGGTGGTCTGCTGACTGTCCTCGCGCTCGCTCATGGGGCCACCTTGCCATGGACCGCAAGGGCGAGCGAGTCCGCGAGCCCGGAATGCCCGCGCTGCACCTCCGGTTGTCGCAGGCGACCCCACGACACCCGGCGAAAGGCTCGGTATGCCGTCCACCACCCGCATCGTGCTCGCGTCCCGGCCGCACGGTGCACCGCGGCAGGAGGACTTCCGCACCGAGTCCGTCGCGCTGTCCGAACCCGGCCCCGCTGAGGCGCTCCTGGAGACGCTGTATCTCTCGCTGGACCCCTATATGCGCGGGAGGATGAGTGACGCGCCGTCCTACGCCCCTCCGGTCGAGATCGGCGCCCCGATGGTCGGCGGGACCGTGTCCCGCGTGGTGGCTGCGCCGGGCGGCGAGGTGCGCCCCGGCGACATCGTGCTGGGCTACGGCGGGTGGCAGACGCACTCGATCGAGAAGGTCCGTGGCCTGCGCCGCCTCGACCCGGACGCCGCTCCGGTGTCCACGGCGCTGGGCGTGCTCGGCATGCCCGGTTTCACCGCCTATGGCGGGTTGCTCGAGTTCGGTGACCCCAAGCCCGGCGAGACCGTCGCGGTCGCCGCGGCCACCGGGCCGGTCGGCTCGGCCGTCGGGCAGATCGCCCGAGCCAAGGGCGCGCGGGCCGTCGGCATCGCCGGCGGGCCGGACAAGGTCGCCTATCTGCGCGAGCTCGGCTTCGACGCGGCCGTGGATCATCGCGCCGACGACTTCACCGACCAGTTGGCCGCCGCCACCCCGAGCGGCATCGACGTCTACTTCGAGAATGTCGGAGGCAAGGTCTTCGACGCCGTGCTGCCGAGGCTGAACCAGTTCGCGAGGATCCCGGTGTGCGGACTGGTCGCCGGCTACAACGCCACGTCCCTGCCCGAGGGACCGGACCGGGTGCCGTCCCTCATGGGCACCGTGCTCGCCAAACGGCTCACGATCCGAGGCTTCCTGCAGTTCGACTTCGACGACGCGGTGCACGGCCGTTTCCTGGACGACATGACACGGTGGGTCGCCGACGGCACCGTCCGATACCGGGAGGACGTGGTCGACGGCCTCGACCACGCCGTCGAGGCCTTCCAGGGCCTGCTGGACGGGCGCAACTTCGGCAAGCTGGTCGTCAAGGTGAGCGCCTGACAGGCACAGCCCGAGCGTGTTCCCGTGGAGCGCTGCATACGGCATGATGGAACCGGAAGCACGGCGCGGCCCGATGCGACGATTCGGGTCGGTGCGTGCTAGTGTTTCCGGTCGTTGGCCAGGCTCTGCACGAGCCGGGTCGGCACCCTTGTCCGGGTGGCGGAATAGGCAGACGCGCTAGCTTG
>CAZMLG010000281.1:0-3466 GCA_964566985.1 uncultured Intrasporangiaceae bacterium | reverse complement strand
CGACGAGGTCGTCCACGGCAAGGGGTCGCTGCTGCGCAAGATGCCCGGCGACCGCCGGCAGCAGCTGGCCGACCTGCGCACCTTCCTCGCCGCGATGTGGTCCCACCCGGGCAAGCAGTTGATCTTCATGGGCACCGAGTTCGCCCAGGAGTCCGAATGGGCCGACGGGCGCGGACTCGACTGGTGGCTCCTCGAACAACCCGCGCACGAGGCCGTCCGCTCACTCGTGCGTGATCTCAACCGGCTGTATGCCGACCACCCGGCATTGTGGACACTCGATCACTCACCGGAGGGGTTCCGGTGGATCGACGCCGACAACGCCGCCGGCAACGTCTTCTCCTACGCCCGCTTCGGCACCGGCGAGGACGACGTCCTGGTGGCGGTCGTCAACTACAGCGGATCCGCCCATGATCGGATCCGCATCGGCCTGCCTCGTGGCGGCCGGTGGCGCGAGGTCCTCAACACCGACGCCACGGTCTACGGCGGCTCCGGCAGCGGTAACCTCGGCGGTGTGGTGGCCGAGGAGGTCGCCGCGCACGGACATCCGACCTCCACGGTCATGACCGTGCCGGCGCAGTCGGCGATCTGGTTGGTGCCCGAGCCGGCCGGCGAGTCCGAGGAGGATGACGATGAGCGCGAACAGAGCGGGACGACCGGCGCAGCCGACTGATCTGGTCGACGTCTCTCACCTGATCACGGCCTATTACACGCTGCGGCCGGACCCGGAGGACGTCGATCAGCAGGTGGTGTTCGGCACCTCGGGGCACCGTGGATCGTCGCTGAAGGGGGCGTTCAACGAGGACCACATCCTCGCCACGACCCAGGCGATCGTCGATTATCGACGGGAGCAGGGCGTCGACGGCCCGCTGTTCATCGGCCGTGACACGCACGGGCTCTCGGAGCCGGCATGGGTGAGTGCGCTGGAGGTGCTGGCCGCCAACGACGTGACGGTCCTGGTGGATTCGCGCGACGGCTACACCCCCACCCCCGCGGTGTCGCACGCGATCCTGCGGGCGAACGCCGGCCGCACCACCGGCCACGGCCTCGCCGACGGCATCGTGGTGACACCGTCGCACAATCCACCCGGCGACGGCGGCTTCAAATACAATCCGCCGCACGGCGGGCCGGCCGGCAGCGACGCCACGAAGGTCATCGCGCAGCAGGCGAACGCCTACCTGCGTGCCGGTCTCGAGGGCGTCCATCGTGTGCCGTTCTCTCGCGCGCGGGCGCACGCGTCGGCCTACGACTATCTCGGCACCTACGTCGACGACCTGCCGAGCGTCGTCGACATCGGCCGCATCCGGGACGCGCGCATCCGGATCGGAGCCGATCCCCTCGGTGGTGCGTCGGTCGCCTATTGGGGCGAGATCGCCGAGCGACACCAACTCGACCTGACCGTGGTCAACCCGCTGGTCGACCCGACCTGGCGGTTCATGACGCTCGATTGGGACGAGAAGATCCGGATGGACTGCTCGTCTCCGTCCGCGATGGCCTCCCTGATCCGTCGTCGCGACGACTTCGACGTCGCCACCGGCAACGACGCGGACTCGGACCGACACGGCATCGTCACACCCGATGCCGGCCTGATGAACCCGAATCACTATCTGGCGGTGGCGATTCGATATCTCTACGGCGGTGCCCGGCCGGGATGGTCGTCCCGGCGCGTCGGCAAGACCCTCGTGTCGTCCTCGATGATCGACCGAGTCGCACGGGCCGTCGATGCCTCCCTCTGGGAGGTCCCGGTCGGCTTCAAGTGGTTCGTGCCCGGCCTGCTCGACGGCAGTGTCGGCTTCGGTGGCGAGGAGTCGGCAGGCGCATCGTTCCTCCGCTTCGACGGCAGCGTGTGGACGACCGACAAGGACGGCATCCTGCTGGCGCTGCTGGCCTCCGAGATCCTCGCTGTCACCGGCAAGACGCCGAGCGAGCAGTATGCCGCTCTCGCGGCCGAGCACGGCTCCCCCGCCTACGCACGGGTGGACGCCCCGGCAACCCGTGAGCAGAAGGCGGCCCTCGCGGCGCTGCGCCCGGACGACGTCACGGCCGCCGAGCTCGCCGGCGACCCGATCACGGCGAAGCTCACCTCGGCGCCGGGCAATGATGCGTCGATCGCTGGGTTGAAGGTGACGACCGAGCACGCGTGGTTCGCGGCGCGCCCGTCGGGCACCGAGGACGTCTACAAGATCTATGCCGAGTCGTTCCGCGGTCAGAGCCACCTCGCTCAGGTCCAGCAGGAAGCTCGCGCGATCGTCGCCGCGGCGCTGTGACCCGTGCTGCGTTAGCGTGGGCGCCATGACCGGCGCCGACGACCACCCGCGCCCCGTCAACGGTCGGCTGTTCGTCATCTCCGGTGCGCCGGCTGCCGGCAAGACGGCCGTGGGGCACGCCTTGGCACAGGCTCTGGAGCGCGCGGTCTTCGTCGACGGCGAGACGATCGGCGAGGGGGTCGTCAGCGGGCACGAGCCGATGACCGTGCCGGTGACGGCCGGGGCCCTGGATCAGCTCTACCTGCGTTATGCGGGCGCGATGGCGCTGGCGGACGTCTATCGCGCGGGCGGCTTCGACGTCGTGCTCGCCGACACGATCATCGGCAGCCATGCCGACGACTTCCTGGGCATCGCGGCCCCCGATCCGCTGCACCTGGTCATGCTGCATCCGAGTGCGGACACCCTCGACGAGCGCGACGCGATGCGCCCGCGCCCGGCCTACGGTGACGGACTCGACGTCGACGAACTCTGGCACATCGTCGAGCACCACACGGCCCGTCGGGGCCTGTGGCTGGACACCAGCTCGCTGTCGATCGCGCAGACGATCACCCGGGTCCTGCGCGCGACGACTCGGTCCCGCGTGGACACCGTCGAGCCCGCCCTCTGAGGTTCAGCCGAGGATCGCCGCCTCGTCCTTGGCCCACAGCCCGGTCAGCCCGCGGAAGTGCCCGAGGAACCGCTCGTGCTCGTGCGGTGGGTAGGTCGAGCGCACCGTCTCGACGACCAGGTCGTCGAAATCGTCCGACAGCACCCAGTCCAGGACCATCTCGTCCACGTGCGGGAGGCAGGTGTCGACGAATTCGCGATAACGGTCCGTCTCGAAATACGCATCGCACAACCGCTGGTAGGCCTGTAGTTTCGCGGCCTCATCCATGTCCTTGTCCGCGACCTCGAACCACGGCGCCGGCTCGACCTGGGTGCGCACGGACCGGCCGGTCACCAGGCAGAAGATGCTCCATTTGAGCAGGGTCTTCATCGCCCACGGGAAGTAGTAGTGCAATGAGGTGACGGCGACGTCAGGACACGCGTTGGCGTAGTCGATCGGGTAGACGACGTCGTCCTTGACCAGCATCTCGCAACTGTTGAACTCCCACCGGAAGAACGCATTCACCGTCTGGGCGATGGTGGACGCCTCCTGCCCGACCTTCGGGGTGAGGAAGTCGTAGGCCACCTCATACCGGTCGTGCATGGGCTCGTCCGGC
>CAZMLG010000280.1:0-3479 GCA_964566985.1 uncultured Intrasporangiaceae bacterium | reverse complement strand
CAGTCGCCGGCGCCTGGCGGTCGACCTTCGTGCACTGGCCCGCGGCGACGAGCGTCTTCTCGATGAACGCCCCGATGCCCAGGGCCGGCTCGAGCTCCGTGCCGTCGGTGAGCGTCATCTTCTGGCTCGCGTTGTGCGTGGCGAAGCAATACCACGGCTTGCCCTTCGCACACGCGCGGCACTGGCCGCACACGGCACGCCAGTTGAGGATCACGTAGTCACCCGGCGCGACCTCGGTGACGCCGTCGCCGACCGCCTCGACGGTGCCGGCCGCCTCGTGCCCGAGCAGGAATGGGTAGTCGTCGCTGATGCCGCCCTCGCGGTAGTGGAAGTCGGTGTGGCACACCCCGCACGCCTCGATCGTGACCACCGCCTCGCCCGGGCCGGGATCCGGCACGACGACGTCCACGATCTCGACCGGTGCGCCCTTGGCCCGTGCGATGACACCCTTCACCGTGCTCGGCATACCACCACTCCTTCGCGATTGGTCTGGCTCTCCGACGAGCCTACGCAACGGCGGACGGGCGGGGAAGACGCGTCCCACCTGCTCGACACGTGGCCCCTCTCCCCCGGCTAGGCACAGCGCGGCACATACGACGCGAACTGCCTACCCCCGCGCCACGCCCCTCCCTCGGTTAGGCAGAACGCGGCAGATCTGACGCGAACTGCCTACCCGGCGGTGGACACTTCTCACCGGAGTCGCGGCTTGGCGGAGTGCACGATGTAGGCTCGCACGACCTGCCGCATGAACGCGTCCTCTTCGAGGCGCATACCGAGCAACGGGATGCGCAGGACCGGCCGACCGGAGATCGCGATCTCGTTCTGGCGAAGGGCATCGTCGACCGGATTCAACGCCGCGGCGTGATGGCCACCGTCGATCTCGACGACCAGGCGGGAACCCGGCAACTCGGCATCCAGATAGATCCGACCCGACGGCACGCGGCGCACCACCTGCCGTGCCGGCTCCGGGAGCCCGTATCGCCCACAGAGCCGACCGAAATCGAGCTCGCCGAGGGAGTGCGCACCGTCACACACGTCGCCGATCACCTGCTCGAGGAAGGAGCGTCGCGGCGAGCGCGCCACGCCACGCCAGCAGTCGAGCAGCCGTGACGGATCCACCATCCGCTGCTGGACCGGCAGGCAGACAAGCAAAGCCATCTGCCGATCGCTGGCCGCCCATTGCGCCGCGTGAATGGTCGCCACCTCGAGTTGCGTGCGCGGCACGCCCACGCCCGCCAGTGGTGGGAGGCCACGCGGACGATGCAACCGGACGCCCGAGTGGCGATACGCCGTGTTGGGTGCGGGCACGCCGACGTCGAGAACCGTCGGCTCGAAACCAGTCATCCCAGAGGCCACCTGCGCGGCCGACCCATCGAGGAAGGCTCCGGATCCGCTCTCCCACACAGCCCACCATTGCCTGGCCTCCGGTCCGAACCCGTCGATGACGACCGTATGCCGGCCGGCCGTCTTCCAACGCCCCGCCCGCACCTCCGTGCGCACGTCGTCACGGGTCACCCCGACCGCGCGCAATTGACCGCGGTGGGCCACGCCGCCGTGGTCGGCCGCAATCTGCCGACCGAGGAACTCGCGGCGAGGACGACCGGAACGCCGTGGGATCTCTCCGGCCGCGGGAATGGCCGCGCCTCGTTGAATATTCATGGCTGTGATCGTGCTCTCCCAGGCAGGGCACGAACGGCCTCCGCCGGCATCTGTGGAATCCCGCGATCCGCGACCAGCGTCGTCCACAGGCGGAGCCGCCGTAGGCAAAACGCGAACTGCCTACCCCCGCGCCACGCTTCCCGCTCTGCTAGGCACAGCGCGGCACATACGACGCGAACTGCCTACCCCCGCTCCAGGTCTCTCCCCCGGTTAGGCAGAACGCGGCAGATCTGACGCGAACTGCCTACCTCCGCGCCACCCGCGCCACCGCCTACTCGTCGAGCGGTTCGACCGGCACGACCAGCGCGGTGGCCATCGCCGCGACTCCTTCACCGCGGCCGGTGAGCCCCAGGCCGTCGGAGGTGGTCGCCGACACCGACACGGGTATGCCATCCAGCGCCTGGGACAGCGCGGCCTGCGCCTCGGTGCGGCGCGGCCCGAGCTTGGGATGGTTGCCGATGATCTGCACCGACACGTTGGCCGGCTCGAAACCGGCGTCGCGCAGGATCCGCGCGGCCTCGGCCAGCATCGGAAGGCCGTGCGCCCCGGACATCTGCGGCCGGTCGGTGCCGAACTGGCTGCCGAGATCCCCCAGCCCCGCCGCCGAGAACAGCGCGTCGCACATGGCGTGGGCGGCGACGTCGCCGTCGGAGTGCCCCTCGATGCCGCGCTCCCCGGGCCACTCGAGGCCGGCGAGGAACAACGGGCGGTCGTCCTGCGCATACCGGTGGACGTCGACGCCGATTCCGGTCCGCGGCACCATCACACCTCCAGATGACCACTTTCGCCCGAGATGACCACCTATATCTGGGTGTTTCGGACGAAAGTGGTCATCTGGGGCGTCTTCCTCGGCGAGCAGGCGCTCCGCGGCCGGCAGGTCGGGCGGCGTGGTCACCTTGATCGCCCGCGGGTCACCGTCGACGACGACCACTCGGCCACCCATCCGTTCGACGAGCCCCGCGTCGTCGGTCGCCTCGACACCGCTCTCGTGTGCCCGCGCCAGCACCTCGCGCGCGAACCCTTGCGGGGTCTGCACCGCCCGCAGGCCGTCGCGGGACGGTGTGGCGATCGCCCGGCCGTCGCCGTCGACCTGCTTGATCGTGTCGGTCACCGCCAGCCCGGGCACGACCGCGTCCGCCCCGGCGCGCACGGCATCCGCCACCGCGTCGAACAGGCTCGCCGGGGCGAGCGCTCGGGCCGCGTCGTGCACCAGCACCACCTCGACCTCCTCCGGCAGCGCGGCCAGCCCGGCGGCGACCGAAGCGGTGCGCTCGGCACCCCCCGCCACCAGCCGTATGCCGTGCGGCAGCACCGCGGCGAACTCGGCCAGGTGCGTGGCCGGCGCCACCACCACGAGCGCCGCGAGTCCCCGGGTCTCACCGGCACGGCGCACGGCGTGGGCCACCAGCGGCACTCCACCGACCGGCACCAGAGCCTTCGGCCGGTCGGCGCCGAGGCGCACACCCATCCCGGCCGCCACGACCACGACCCCCACGTCATCGCCCCACAAAGTCTTCGCTCCTTCGTCGCTCACTACTTTGCGGGGACCCCGAAAAACGCGGTGCCCCCACGATCACGACCCCCACGGACGCTTGTCCGTGGGGGTCGTGGTCGTGTGCAGGATCGCTCAGGAGGCGAGCACCTCGTCGAGGGTCTCCTCCGCCTTGTCCTCGTTGGTGTCCTCGGCGAGCGCGAGCTCGGAGACGAGGATCTGGCGGGCCTTGGCGAGCATGCGCTTCTCGCCCGCGGACAGTCCGCGGTCCTGGTCGCGGCGCCACAGGTCGCGCACGACCTCGGCGACCTTGATGACGTCGCCGGAC
>CAZMLG010000279.1:0-3490 GCA_964566985.1 uncultured Intrasporangiaceae bacterium | reverse complement strand
GACTGTAAATCAGCCGCGCAAGCTTCGAAGGTTCGAATCCTTCACCTGGCACCACACGCGAGAGCCCGCCCCGTGAGGGCGGGCTCTTCGCATCTGGAACCATCACGGGTGTCCGGCCGTCGCACAGACGTGTCGAGGATGGCGCGAGGGAGAGGGTGTGGGATGCGAGGCAAGCTCGGGGCCGTGGTGATCACCGGTCTGGTGATGGGGTTGACCGCCTGCGGTGGTGCGACCGCGGACGTGTCCTCTGCGTCCTCGGGCTCCGCGCCGCCGCCCGCGACCGGATCGTCGCCGACGAAAACGCAGACCCCCGCGGCACGGGCGATGCAGCTCATCCCGTCGTCAGCGACGCGGATTCATTTCGTCGACCAGCGCAAGGCGTTCAGCGGGCTCGGGCTCGAGGACATCACCGGGGCGACCGCCAAGGACCACGCCGCGATGGACGCCTTCACCGACAAGGCCCGCAAGAGCGGCGCACTCTCCGAGCTCGTCCAATATGTGCCGATCATGGCGGACTGGTCCTGGAACGCGCTCGACGTGGACTGGGAGATCAGCAACCAGTCCGCGGGGACACGACCGGTCATGATCGACAGGATCCGCGACGGAGTCGACATGGACGACGTCATCGCATCGTTCACGAAGCACGGCTTCACCAAGAAGTCCGACGGTGACGCGGTGCGACTCACCCGCTCGAAGAAGACCTTGAAGCCTTCCCAGGTGCTGCCGTTCATGTTCGGGGTCACGGTGCTCCCGAGGCGTCACCTGGTCGTCTCCAGCGGCGGGGCCTCGACGTATGCCGTGCCGAGCGAAAACGACTCGTTCGCCGGCAAGGGCCTGGTCGAGAAGCTCACCAAGGACGTCGCCGAGCCCCAGCGGCTCGATGTCGCCGTGGGCAAGGCCGCGTGCGCCCCGACACCGTCCCGGGTGGCGACGATCAAGACGATCACCGGGTGGTCGCTGGCGATGGACAAGCCGAAGCACGCCACCGTCGTGGCGGCCTACGATTCCGCAAAGGACGCGTCGGCCGACCTGCCGGCCCGGCAGAAGCTGCTCGAGTCCGGCACCGACCACAACGGCGGCGCCTACGCCGACGACGTCACCGGATCGGCGCGGGCCGAAGGCGCCACCGTGCGGTACGACCTGACCGAGCAGGCGCCCGCCAGCCTCCTGGCGATGGAGGTGCAGCAGGACGTGCCCTGGGCCTTCTGCGGCTGACCGACGTCGCGGGGCCCGGCGCGCACGCCACGCTCGTCCACAGGCAGGCCGCGCCTGCGCGGCCGACCGCGGCCTATGCTTGGGCTCCCCAGCACGTCTCACCAGGAGGTACGTCAGTGGCCAGGCCCCGGAATGCGCCGCTGCGGTTGCGTCCTGGTGATCGGGCACGGCTGGAGCGCATCGCCGCCCGGTCGGACGAGCGGGACAGCATGGCGCACCGTGCCCGAGCGATACTTGCGCTCGCGGACGGCCACGGACAGAGCGGCGCCGCACGGGAGTCGTGGATCGGGGTCGGGACACTGCGCGACTGGCGCCTGCGCTACGAACGAGAGGGGATCGCCGGACTGGAGAGCGCCCGCGTCGCCGAGGGGCGCTCACGTACCGACGATGACCTGCGGATCCTGTGGGCGACTCTCCGGCCTCCCCCGGCGGCCGTCGGCCGGCGACGCGGCCGGTGGGCGGCGGACTCACTCGCCGAGCACCTGGGGGTCCCTGCGCGCATCGTCTACCACACCTGGCACGAACACGGTCTGCATCCGACCGGGATCAGGTCGTATCGCTTCTGCACCCGGCCGGAACTCTCCGGCCAGATCGTCGACGTGCTCGGCGTGCGCATCGCGCCTCCCCGCAGTGTGGCCGTGCTGCAGGTCGTGGACGACGACGGTGACGTCGCGCCACCGACGCCCGAGACGTCGGTGATGGACACCGTCTCGTCCGGGCTGCAGGAGGCGTTGCAGCGCGCCGAGGACCAGGATCGGGAGGGCGATCTGCTGGGCTTCCTCGACGACGTGGTGGCCGCGTATCCCGACAAGGACCTTCGCGTCGTCCTCGAACGATGGTCGAACCTCGCCGATCCGCAGGTCCGCGAGTGGTTCGCAGCCCATCCGCGCGTGCGTGTCCACACCGCGCCGGATGCAGGTGGTCGGCTCAGCCCGCGCTACGGCTGTTGGCGCACGATGGTGCTCGCATGGTTCGCGATCGGCGAGCGCCGGCGCCCGCGGCACGGGCGGATCGACGTGGCGCGCCGCTTCGCCGACCGGATGCGGGCGGCCGTTCTCGGGTGGCGCAGCGCCACCGTGTCCTACACGTGGATCAGAGCGGTCGACGGACCGTCGTAGCGTCGACCGGCGGCCAGACGGTCATCGCCTCGGCGAGGGCCTCCTGCCAGGCACGGATCTGCGGACCGCCGCCTGGATGATCGAGCACGCTGTAGGCCGGACGCGGCGCCGGCCGGGGGAACGCCGCCGTCGTGGTGGGTTCGACACGGGCCGGGTCGAGTCCGCGCAGGCGGAAGATCTCCCGGGTGAACCCCCACCAGCTGACCTCGCCGCCGCTCGTGGCGTGGTGGAAGCCCGGGCGCGCGCCGTCCTCGACGATCCGGACGACGGCGTCGGCGACGTCGCGGGTCCAGGTGGGCTGGCCGATCTGGTCGTCCACCACCGCGAGTGTTTCCCGCTGCGCGGCCAGGCGCAGCATCGTGGCGACGAAACTGTTCCCGTGCGCTCCGTAGAGCCACGCCGTGCGCACGACGTGGGCGCCCGGATGCGCTGCGCGCACGGCCCATTCGCCGGCGGCCTTGGTCCGTCCGTAGGCCGAGCGCGGGCACTGCGGCGCGTCCACGGCATACGGTGTGCTCGCCCGGCCGTCGAAGACGTAGTCGGTCGACAGATGCACGAGATCCACTCCTGCCGCGGCACATTGCGCAGCGACATGGTGGGCCGCGGTCGCGTTGAGCGCGAAGGCTTCCTGCTCGTGCGCCTCGGCGTCGTCGACCGCGGTCCACGCGGCCAGGTTGACGACGACGTCCACGCCGTCGAGTCGGCCACGCAGGCAGTCGGCTTCACGGATGTCGCACTCGGCCGACTGCGGAGCGACGACGGTCTGCTCCCGCTGCATGAGAAGGGTGCGCAGGTCGGTGCCGAGCATGCCGTGGCCGCCGAGCACCAGCCATGTCCGGCGGGTCACGGGAGGATGACTTCCTGTCGGGCGTATTTCTGCTCCGTGGCGTCCTTGAGGGGGCGCCACCAGGACTCGTGGGCCCGATACCACTCGATGGTTGCGGCCAGGCCGGAGCGGAAGTCGGTGTAGCGCGGTGTCCAGCCGAGCTCGCGGCGCAGCGCGGTCGCGTCGATGGCGTAGCGGCGGTCGTGCCCCGGGCGGTCGGTCACGTGGTCGAAGTCGTCGGGGTCGCGGCCCATCAGCTCCAGGATGTCGCGCACGACGTGCAGGTTGTCGCGCTCGCCGTCCGCGCCGATGAGGTAGGTGCGCCCGATCT
>CAZMLG010000278.1:0-3498 GCA_964566985.1 uncultured Intrasporangiaceae bacterium | reverse complement strand
CCTCGCGATAGGGGATCTCGTGCATCAGGTCGCGCAGGTCGGCGTAGCTCTCGAACGTGAGCGGGTTCATCTTCTCCGGCCGGTTGAGCGTGACGGTGGCGACGCCATCGGTGACGTCGAAGCGAAAATGCTTCCAGTCGGTGGTGATCGGCGCGGAGGCGCGATAGCGAGTCATGGGTTCTCCTGACGAGTCGGTCGTGTCGATGCTAGGCATGGGCCGCGTCGTGGGCGCGCACCAGGCCGCGCCCGATGATCGTGCGCTGCACCTCGGAGGCTCCTTCGTAGATCCGCGGGGCGCGCACCTCGCGATAGAGCCGTTCGAGCAGGTGACCCTGCTGCAGACCGCGGGCACCGTGCAGCTGGATGGCCTGGTCGACGACCCATCCGGCCGACTCGGTGGCGAACAGCTTGGCCATCGCGGCCGCGCTGGTGATCTCCTGGCGCGAGGCGCCCCGGTCGTATGCCGAGGCCGCGGCCCGCACGAGCAGCCGCCCGGCCTGGATCCGGGTCGCCATCTCGGCCAGCGTGTGCGAGGCGGACTGCTGGTCGGCCAGCCGCCCGCCGTACATCCGCCGGGTGCACGCCCACTCGACGGAGGCGTCCAGTGCAGCCTGAGCCATGCCGATGGTGAACGCGCCGACGCTGGGTCGGAAGAGGTCGAGAGTGCGCATGGCCACGGCGAATCCGCGGTCGACCTCGCCGAGCACGTCGGCGTCGCCGACGCGCACGCCGTCGAAGGTGAGCCGGCCGAGGGCGTGCGGCGCGACCATGTCGAGGCGTTCACCGGTCAGGCCCGCGGCGTCGCCGGGCACGACGAAGGCGGTGACCCCCTTGGATCCCGCTCCGGCGGTCGTCCGGGCGAAGACGGTATAGACGTCGGCGTCCGGTGCGTTGGAGATCCAGCACTTCTCGCCGTGCAGGGTCCAGCCGTCACCGTCGCGCCGCGCCTCGAGGGAGAGGGCGGCCGCGTCGGAGCCGGCGTCCGGCTCGGTGAGGGCGAACGCGGCGACGGCGCTGCCGTCGATGACGGCGGGGATCCAGCGATCGATCTGCTCGGCCGAGCCGGACTGCAGGATGGGGTAGGAGCCGAGGCCCTGCAGGGCCAGAGCGGTCTCGGCCTCGGTGCTGATCGACGCCAGGGTCTCGCGCAGCAGGCACAGTTGCAGGGCCGCCGCGTCGCGCGCGGGCTCCTGCGGGGCGCCGCCGAAGAGTCCGCGCAGCAGGCCGTGCTCGCCGAGCGCGCGCACGAGAGGCCGGTTGACGGCGCCGTGCACGGGCGGGATGTCGCGGAGGTGGTCGCGGGCCACGGCACGCACGCGCTCGGCATACGCCTGCTGCTCGTCGGTCAGAACATAGGCATCCGGGGTGTCACTCACGATCCCAACGTATAGCGTCTTGACTACGACCGTCAATAACACGCTATATTTGTCCCCATGAAGATTGCAGTGATCGGCGGCGGCCCCGGTGGCCTCTACTTCGCCGCCCTGGCCCAGGCGCTGGCCCAGCAGACGGGAACCGAGCACGACATCACCGTCTGGGAGCGCAACGCCGCCGACGACACCTTCGGCTTCGGTGTCGTCTTCTCCGACGAGACGCTCGGCGGCATCGAGCACGCCGACCCGGTGATCTTCGAGCAGATGCAGGCCGAGTTCGCGGTCTGGGACGACATCGACGTCCACTACCGCGGCGAGGTGTTGACCAGCGGCGGGCACGCCTTCGCCGCGATGTTCCGCCGGCGTCTGCTGCAGATCCTGCAGGCACGGTGCGCCGAGCTCGGGGTGCGAGTGCACTTCAAGACCGAGGCGCCCGACGTCGAGGAGCTGCGGCGCACGCACGACCTGGTCGTGGCCGCCGACGGCGTCAATTCCGCCGTGCGTCAGCGGTATGCCGACCACTTCAGACCCGACCTGGACATGCGCGATTGCCGCTACATGTGGCTGGCGACCGACAAGGTCTTCGACTCGTTCAAGTTCTACATCGCCGAGACTCCCTACGGCGTGATGCAGATCCATGGCTACCCCTACGACGAGACGGGCTCGACGTTCATCGTCGAGATGGCCTCCGACGTATGGCGCGCCGCCGGGTTCGACGCGTTCGCCGACCGGGAGTTCGCGCCGGGCGAGTCCGACGAGAAGTCGATCGAGAAGATCACCGAGCTGTTCGCCGACGTGCTCGACGACCACGAGGTGATCGCCAACAACTCCCGCTGGATCAACTTCGCGACCGTGCGCAACCGCACGTGGCGCCACGACAACGTCGTGATCCTGGGCGACGCCGCGCACACGGCGCACTTCTCGATCGGCTCCGGCACGAAGCTCGCGATGGAGGACGCGCTGTCGCTGGCCGCGTGCCTGCACGAGTGCGACACCGTCGGCGAGGCCCTGGAGACCTACGAGGGCGAGCGCAAACCCGTCGTCGAGTCGACGCAGCGCGCGGCCCAGGCGAGCCTGGAATGGTTCGAGCGGCTCGGGCAGTACACCGATCAGGACCCGATCCAGTTCGCGTTCAACATCATGACCCGCTCCCGCCGGGTCACCTACGACAACCTGCGCGTGCGCGACCCGGAGTTCGTCGCGCGCTGCGACGAGTGGTTCGCCCGGCACGTCGGGTCCGACCAGGTCTGCCCGCCGATGTTCCAATCGGTCACCCTGCCGACGCGCGACGGCACCGGGCTGCGGCTGAACAACCGCGTGATGGTCTCCGCGATGGATCAATACGTCGCCGAGGACGGAGTGCCGGGAGACTTCCATTTCGTCCACCTCGGC
This sequence comes from uncultured Intrasporangiaceae bacterium, assembly GCA_964566985.1. Classification (GTDB taxonomy): domain Bacteria; phylum Actinomycetota; class Actinomycetes; order Actinomycetales; family Dermatophilaceae; genus Leekyejoonella. The sequence goes on along the minus strand of CAZMLG010000278.1, from coordinate 733 downwards.
GGCAAGGCGCTCGGCGGTGCCGGCCTGGTGATGACCGAGATGGTGTGCGTCTCGCCCGAAGGGCGCATCACCCCCGGCTGCACCGGCCTGTGGACCGACGCGCAGCGGGACGGCTGGAAGCGGATCACCGACTTCGTGCACGAGCGCTCGTCGGCGAGGATCGGCATACAGCTGGGACACTCGGGAGCCAAGGGGTCGACCAAGCTGATGTGGGAGGGCATCGACCAGCCACTGGAGAGTGGCAACTGGCCGGTGGCCGCCGCCTCACCGGTCCCCTATCGCGAAGGCGTCAACCAGGTCCCGCACGAGCTGACCCGTGCCGAGCTCGACGATATCCGCGAGGAATTCGTGGCGTCTGCCCGTCGGGCCGCGGAGGCGGGTTTCGACGTGCTCGAGCTGCACTGCGCGCACGGCTATCTGCTCTCCGGATTCCTGTCTCCGGTCACCAACCACCGCACCGATGAACTCGGCGGTGACGTGCACGCGAGGTTGCGCTACCCACTCGAGGTGTTCGAGGCGATGGGTGAGGTGTGGCCGTCAGATCGGCCGATGAACGTGCGGATCTCGGCGACCGACTGGGTCGAGGACGGGCAGACGCTCGAGGACACCTTCGCGATCGCGCAGGCGTTCGTCGACGCGGGTGCGACGGCGATCGATGTGTCGACCGGGCAGGTGACGTCGCGGGAGAAGCCGGCCTTCGGGCGCAGCTATCAGACGCCGTATGCCGACGCGA
>CAZMLG010000277.1:0-3507 GCA_964566985.1 uncultured Intrasporangiaceae bacterium | reverse complement strand
GCCCTCGATCTCGATGACACCGTCCTTCTTGGCCATATCCTCCACAACCTGCTGATTCGATGACGACCCGGATGGCCGCCACCTGCTGCGTGGTCCGCGCTCGCCCGCCTCGAGACACGGCCTCATCCCGCCGTATGACCGGATCGAGGGGGCGCCTGTCGACAGACATTCGTGAACCGAAGCACTAGCTTACCGTCCCGCGGCGGCGCGCCCAAATCGACTCAGTCGAGCGGGGCGTAGGGCAGACCGGCGGCCTCGAGCCGGTCCCGGCCGCCGTCCGGCGCGGTGAGGACCCACAGGCCGCCCGGTGTGCAGGCCACGGTGTGCTCGACGTGGGCGGCGCGCGATCCGTCGTCGGTGACGGCGGTCCATCCGTCGTCTCGTTCGTGGGTCTCGTGGGTGCCCAGGGTGATCATCGGCTCGATGGCGACGGTCGTGCCGGTGGTGATCGTCGGGCCGCGGCCACGCACGCGCTCGTTGAAGACGGTCGGGTCCATGTGCATCTGCCGGCCGATCCCGTGTCCGGTGTAGCCGTCGACGATGGAGAACCCGATCGACTCCCCCCGGCGCCCCAGGTCGGTCTCGCGCGCCGTGACGAGGTCCTCGATGAGGCCGCCGAGCTCGTAGATGCCACGGCCGGGGCGCAGTCCTGCGACACCGGCCCACAGCGCGTCCTCGGTGACCTCGATGAGCAGTAGGTCGTCCCTGCGGGCCGCGTCCGCTCCCCCGACGACGGCCGTGATCGCGGCGTCTCCGTGCCAGCCGTCCTTGATCGCGCCGCAGTCGATCGAGACGAGGTCGCCGTCGCGCAGCACCCGGTCGCCCGGGATCCCGTGCACGACCTCGTCGTCGACGCTCACGCACAGGGAGGCCGGGAACCCCTGATAGCCGAGGAAGGACGGGATGGCGCCGTGGTCGCGGATGAAGGTCTCGGCCAGCCGGTCGAGATCACCGGTCGTCATTCCTGCGGCCAGGGCCCGCCGTAGCATCGCGAGGCACTCGCCGACGATCAGCCCGGCCGCCCGCATGGCGCGGATCTGGTCGGGCGTCTTGGTCTCGAGCCGCTCGCGACGGAAGAACACTGAGGGTGCGCCGGCGTCAGGCCGGTTCCTCGGCGCCACTCTGGTCGAGGGCGGCCAGCACGCGGTCGCGCACCTCGTCGATGGCCCCGACACCGTCGACGCGCACCAGCAGGTCCCGCTTCGCGTACGTCTCGGTCAGCGGAGCGGTCTCCCGACGGTAGATGTCCTGGCGCTCGCGGATGACGTCCTCGGTGTCGTCCGTGCGTCCGCTGGTGCGGGCCCGCTCCAGCAGGCGCTCGACGAGTTCGTCCTCGTCCACGACCAGTTCGATGACCGCATCCAGACGGTGCCCGTCCGCGGCAAGCACCTCGTCGAGCGCGTCGACTTGGGCCCCCGTGCGCGGATACCCGTCCAGCAGGAAGCCGGGTGCGCAGTCCGGCTCACGCAACCGGTCGGCGACGATCGTGTTGGTGATCTCGTCGGTGACATAACCGCCGGCGTCCAGAATGTGCTTGACCTCCAGGCCGAGCGGCGTCTCGTTCTTGATGTTCTCCCGGAAGATGTCACCGGTGGAGATGTGCGGGATCGAGCGCGCCGCAGCGATGCGCTCGGCCTGCGTGCCCTTTCCGGCCCCGGGTGGCCCCAGAATGATCAGTCGCATGCGCGCTCTCCTGCCGTCTCGGTGGTCTTACTGCAAGAACCCCTCGTAATGATGCTGCTGGAGCTTGGAGTCGATCTGCTTGACCGTCTCGAGCCCCACGCCGACCAGAATGATGATCGACGCGCCGCCGAACGGGAAGTTCGAGTTGGCCCCCAGCATACTGAGAGCGACCAGGGGGATGAGGGCCAGGACCGTCAGATAGGCCGCACCGACGACCGTGATCCGGTTGAGCACATAGGACAGGTACTTCGCGGTGGCCTTGCCCGCACGGACTCCGGGGATGAACGAACCGGCTTGCTTCAGGTTGTCCGCGACCTCGTCCGGCTGATAGGTGATCTGTACGTAGAAGAAGGTGAAGAACAGGTTCAGCAGGGCATAGATCAGCATGTAGGTCTTGCCGCTGCCCTGGCCGAGATTGGTCATCACCCATTCGACCCAGCCCGACGGCGCCTCGCCCGGGGCGGGTTGCATGTAGGACGCGGCCATCATCGGCAACGCCATGAGCGACTGCGCGAAGATGATCGGGATCACGTTGGCCATGTTGACCTTCAGCGGCATGTACGTCCGCGTGCCGCCGTACATCCGGCGCCCGATCATCCGCTTGGCATACTGCACCGGGATCATCCGGTAGGAGTTCTCGACGAACACGACCGCCACCGTGATGGCCAGCCCGATGACCAGGACCATGATGAAGGTGCCCCAGCCACGGTTGTGGATCTGCCAGATCGACGACGGCACCTGGGCGGCGATCGCGGTCAGGATCAGCAGGGACATGCCGTTGCCGACGCCGTGCTCGGTGACCTGCTCACCGAGCCACATGATCAGGCCCGTGCCGGCCGTGAGGACGAGCACCATGACGATGACGTGGTAGAGGTCGTCGTTGGGCATCACGGTCGGGCAGGTGGCCGCGGACCCGCCGATGAGGCTCGACGGGTTCGCCCGCATCGCCGCCACCAGCGTCGACGACTGCAGCACCGCGAGGCCGATGGTCAGGTAGCGCGTGTACTGCGTCATCTTGGCCTGACCGGACTGCCCCTCCTTCTTCAGCTCCTCGAACCGCGGGATCACCACGGTGAGCAGCTGCACGATGATGCTGGAGGTGATGTAGGGCATGATGCCGAGCGCGAAGATCGACAGTTGCAACAGCGCGCCACCGGAGAACAGGTTGGCGAGCCCGAGCAGCCCGTTGCCGGCGCCACCCGCCGACGTGCACTTCTGGACGAGGTCGTAGGAGATCCCCGGGGTCGGCACCTGCGACCCCAGCCGGAACAGCGCCATCACCCCGAGGGTGAACAGGATCTTCTTGCGCAGTTCAGGCGTCTTGAACGCGCGACCGAAAGCGGTGAGCAAAGACTCCTCCTGGTGCCACGTGGACGCGCGGCTGGTCTGTGTGGTCGGCCCGGATCAAAAAAACTCTACCTGGACGTCCGACGCCCCGGGCGCATGGGAGTCACGGCTCCCGCTCGCCCGGGGCGTCGGTGTGCTGCCACAGGATGATGCGGTGTCACCGAAGGGTGACCGAACCACCCGCGGCCTCGATCTTGTCCTTGGCCGAAGCCGAGATCTTCTCGGCCACGACATCCACCTTGACGGTGATCTCGCCGGTGCCGAGCACCTTGACGGGACGGCCCTTGCGGACGGCGCCCTTGGCGACGAGCTCGTCCGGCGTCACCGCTCCCCCATCGGGGAACAGCGCGGAGATCTTGTCCAGGTTGACGACCTGGTAGTGGATCTTCGCCGGGTTCTTGAACCCGCGCAGCTTCGGCATGCGCATGTGCAGCGGCGTCTGGCCACCCTCGAAGCTCTCCGGCACCTGGTAACGGG
>CAZMLG010000276.1:2800-3534 GCA_964566985.1 uncultured Intrasporangiaceae bacterium | reverse complement strand
GCCGGTGTTGACGTCGATGACCGTCATCGCCTCGGTGCGGTCGATGATCAGCGAACCACCCGAGGGCAGCCACACCTTGCGATCCATCGCCTTCGCGAGCTGTTCGTCGATGCGGTAGGCGCTGAAGACGTCCTGCTGCCCGGTCCACTTCTCGAGCCGGTCGGCCAGGTCCGGGGCCACGGAGCCGAGATAGTCGCTCACGAGATTCCACGGCCGGTCCCCGGAGATGACCATCTTGGCGAAGTCCTCGTTGAAGACGTCGCGGATCACCCGCACGGTGAGGTCGGGTTCGCCGTGCAGCAAGGACGGCGCGGAGTGCGACTTGGAGGTGCTGTCCGCCTGGATCTTCTCCCAGACCGCCTGCAACCGCTCGACGTCGGCCCGCAGATCCTCTTCCTTGGCCCCCTCTGCCGCGGTGCGCACGATCACGCCGGCATCGGAGGGCACGACCTCCTTGAGGATCTTCTTCAGCCGAGCCCGCTCGGTGTCGGGCAGCTTGCGAGAGATCCCGGTGACCGAGTTGCCCGGCACATAGACCAGGAACCGGCCCGGCAGCGAGACCTGCGAGGTCAGCCGGGCGCCCTTGTGCCCGATCGGATCCTTGGTGACCTGCACGAGCACGCTCTGGCCCGCCTTGAGCGCATTCTCGATGCGCTTCGGTTGGCCGTCGAGGCCGGCGGCGTCCCAGTTGACCTCACCGGCATACAGGACGGCGTTGCGCCCCCGGCCGATGT
>CAZMLG010000276.1:0-2790 GCA_964566985.1 uncultured Intrasporangiaceae bacterium | reverse complement strand
CGGCCTCCATGCTGGGAAGGACGTTCTGCACCCGGCCCAGGTAGACGTTGCCGGCCATCGAGGCCGCCTGTGATTCGCGGCTGACGTAGTGCTCGACGAGGACGTCGTCCTCCAACACCCCGATCTGGGTGCGACCGTCGCGCTCGCGCACCACCATGCTGCGCTCGACGCTCTCGCGGCGGGCGAGGAACTCGGCCTCGGTGATGACGGTGCGGCGGCGCCCGGCCTCGCGGCCCTCACGGCGGCGCTGCTTCTTGGCCTCCAGCCGCGTCGACCCCTTGATCGCGGTGACCTCGTCGCGATCCTTGCGCGGTTCGCGCACCTTGGTGACGGTGCCCGGCGGGTCGTCTCCCTCCGCGGCTCCGGAGCCGCTGCGGCGGCGTCGGCGGGTGCGTTTGCGACCGCCCTCGCCGTTGTCACCGGGCGCGTCGGCGTCACCGCCCTTGCCGCCGTCCTCGTGGTCCTTGCCGTCCCGGCCGGACCCGCTGCCCTTGGCCTTGGACTTGGACTTCTTCTTGCTCTTGCCGGACGAGCCGTCGGCGCCGTCGCCGGAACCGTTGCCGCCGCCCTGCGGCGCCTCGTCACCCTGGTTGTTCGAGGTGTCCTGGTCGCTCGCGTCGCCACCGTCGTCGCCGCTCTTGCCGCGCCGGCCGCGGCCGCCCCGGCGGCGGCCGGATCGATTCGCTGCGTCGTCGCCCTGCTCGGATCCACCGGAGCCTTGATCGCCGCTGTCGTGGCGCTCGGGCTCCGGCAGGCGCGGCATCGGGTCCGGTGCCTTGAACAGCACCCCGAAGGCCGAGCCCCCGGAGGCGGGCTGCGCCGAGGTCGAATTGTCGTGGTCGTCTTCCGGGCTCATGCCCATCCTTCGCTGCCAGGATGCGACGCATCCACAACGCGGGCCACCGGCCCATCCGTCCGCATCCTGCGGTCTGGCCGCCGTGGCGCCACGTCGTGGCTACCCGACGGAAGTCGGTTGCTACGTCCGGAACGGCTCGCGCTGTGCGCGGCACCGTCACCGTCCGCCGTCGGTCCGGGTCCTGCAAGTCGCCGCCACTGACGCGGGCGGGCGCGGTCGGGACTCGACGGGAGGTGCGTCACGTTGTGGGGTGGGCACCACCATCAGGCAGTATCGCACAGTCGAGGTGGCGATGAGTCCGGCAACGCGCCACCGGGCCGGATCACGGGCGTGTCGCGCCGCGGCGATAGCGTGGGCTTCACCACCATCGACCGGTTCGGCGAGGAGTACCGATGACCGATCTGCGCCCGAAGGACGCCCCGCCCGTGCGCTGGGGCATCATCGCCCCCGGATGGATCGCCGGGAAGTTCGCGGCGGCCGTGCGCGAGCACACGGCCGGGTCGGTCGTCGCCGTCGGCTCACGCAGCCGGGAGCGTGCCCGGCGGTTCGCCGACGAGCACGGGGTGACCCACGCCTACGAGGGGTATGAACGCGTGGCCACCGACCCGCAGGTCGAGGCGGTCTACGTCGCCTCGCCACACTCGGAGCACCGCGATCAGGCGCTCCTGGCGATCGAGGCCGGCAAGCCGGTGATGATCGAGAAGGCCCTCGCCCGCAACAGCGGGGAGGTCGAGGAGATCTTCGCGGCCGCCGAGCGGGCCGGGGTCGCGGTCATGGAGGCCATGTGGACGCGCCACCTGCCGCACATCGCCTGGGCCCGCGAGCGCATCAGGTCGGGCGCGCTCGGGCAGATCGTCACCATCGCCGCCGACCACGGTCAGTCCCTCGATCTGCCGGCCGATCACCGGCTCAAGGACCCCTCCCTGGCCGGCGGCGCGCTGCTGGACCTCGGGGTCTATCCGATCGCGTTCGTCGTCGACCTGCTGGGCCGGCCCGAGCAGGTGTATGCGCAGGGCCGACTGACCGAGACCGGCGTGGACGGGCAGGTCGCCCTCACGCTGACCTATCCGGGTCGCACCATCGCGCGCGCCGACACGACCTTGTGGACCAAGACGCCGACCACCGCGGTCGTGAGCGGCACCGAGGCGAGCCTGGAGATCGACGGCGACTTCTATCAGCCCAGCGTGGCGCGCCTGCGCCGCGCGGACGACGCCCGCACCGTGGTCGAGGAGTTCGACGGCCGCGTGCCCAATGGCTTCCAGTTCGAGATCGCCGAGATGGCCCGTGTGATCGCCGGCGGCCGACGCGAGAGCGAGCGCATCACCTGGGACTCCTCCCGCGACGTGATGGCGGTGCTCGACGAGGCCCGTCGGCAGGTCGGGGTGGTCTACCCCGGCGAATGACGGCCCACGCAGGTGACCCCCGCGGACCGACTGACGCACTTCAGGTCGCCCACGGAGAGGATCAACGCATCCTTCATCGGGACGAGCAGCGGGCCACGACCGGTTCCTCGCCTGGGAGAATGTTCGTGGAGGCCGGTCAGTCCGTGTAGAGCAGGTCGAGGTCGTCCTTGAACTTGTCGATGACGACCTTGCGCTTGAGCTTCAGGCTCGGAGTGACCTCGCCGTCCTCGACGGTCAGGTCACGCGGGAGGATGACGAACTTCTTGATCTGCTCCCACCGGTTGAGCTGCGCGTTGAGCTGGTCGACATAGCCCTGGACCATCTCGCGCGCCGCATCGGAGGTCACGATGGTGCGATAGTCGCTGCCCGCCATCCCGTTGGCCTTCGCCCAGTCGGTGACGGCCTCCTCGTCGAGGGTGATCAGCGCCGAGACGAACTTGCGCCCATCTCCCTCGACGACCAGCTGGGACGCATAGGGGCATAGCCCCTTGAAGGTGGATTCGATCTGCCCGGGGGCGACGTACTTGCCGT
>CAZMLG010000275.1:0-3631 GCA_964566985.1 uncultured Intrasporangiaceae bacterium | reverse complement strand
TGGCCGACGTGGACTACCTGTTCTGGGTCGGCTGCGCCGGCGCCTACGAGGACCGGGCGAAGAAGACCAGCCGTGCCGTCGCGGAACTGTTGACCACGGCCGGGGTGAAGTTCGCCGTGCTCGGCGACGGCGAGTCCTGCACCGGTGACCCGGCTCGCCGCGCCGGCAACGAGATGCTCTTCCAGGCCCTCGCATCGCACAACGTCGAGACGCTCAACGGGGCCGGTGCGACCGACATCGTCGTCACCTGCGCGCACTGCTTCAACACCCTCAAGAACGAATACCCGCAGCTCGGGGGCAATTACAAGGTCATCCACCACACGCAACTGCTCAACAAGCTGGTGCGCGAGAAGCGCCTGGCCCCGGTCTCACGGCCGGACCAGGCCGACACCAAGGACGTCGCCTCGACCGGATCGTCGGTCACCTTCCATGACCCGTGCTACCTCGGCCGACACAACGGCGTCTACTCCCCGCCGCGCGAACTGCTCGGCGCGCTGCCCGGCGTCGACTACAAGGAGATGGAACGCTCCGGCGAGAAATCCTTCTGCTGCGGGGCCGGCGGCGCGCGCATGTGGATGGAGGAGAAGCTCGGCACCCGGATCAATCTCAATCGCACGCAGGAGGCCGTCGCCACCGGCGCCGACCGCATCGCCGTCGGCTGCCCGTTCTGCCGCGTCATGCTCACCGACGGTCTGACCGCCGAACAGTCCGAGGGCCGCGCCCGTGAAGACGTCGAGGTCGTCGACGTCGCCAACATGCTGCTCGCCGCCGTCAGGGAAGGCCAACACTGAACGGCTGATCGGGCCGGCCATCCACACCCCGGCCCGCCAGAGCCGGGTTTCCCACAGAAGGCCGTGAGTCGGGCGGGCACGACCGCGCGGCACCGGAGACTGTCGGTATGTCCGACGACCCAGCACAGATCCGCGACGCCGCACGACAGGTGCAGGCGCTGGCGACCCGGGCGCGACTCGAGGGCCACCGCGTCACGACGCACAGCGGGGTCCGGTGGGCCGGGCTCGCCGCGGATGCCTACCGAGAGCGGCTCACCGACCGCGCACGCGATTTCGGCGGCCGGGCGGGCGATCTGGAAGACCTGGCGCGCGCCCTGTACGCCCATGCCCGGCACGTCGAAGACCACGAGGCCGTGCTCGCAGGCACGATGGACGGACTGTCCGCCCTCCCGGGCCCGGTGGGAGGCCTCGCGCAGATCGCCGAAAAGACAGGACTGCTGCCGTGACCCCCGTGCGACGCCACCTGGTGACGGATCCGATCGGGCTGGCCACCGAGGTGCGCGCCGTCCAGGACGCCCTCCGCGGGGGCGTCCTGCAACTGGCGGCGTCGGCCCCCGCTCGTCAACTGGGCGCCATCGCGTGCATCGCCGACGGCATGTTCACACTGCGCACCGCATCCCTGCGACCGGCGCGACCGGAGATCGAGGTCGCACACGGCCCGGCCGAGTCCTTGGCCGCGGAGGTGACCTGCGTCCTCGACGGCTCCGCTGCCGCCGACCCGGCCCCGTCCCCTTCCCCCGCCACCTCGACGCCACCGGATCCTCTGCTCGCCGAGGATGCCTTGCTCCTGGCCGATCTGGTGCGCGGCGGGGACCCCGAGCGCCTGCGCGCGGGACTGGCCCTCACCGGATGCTCCGGCACGCCGCGATGGCTGCGCGACCTCGCCTTCGGTGCGCGTCTTCGACTCACCGCCTGCCTGGTGGACGGCTCCGGCCCGCAGACCCTGATCGACACCGTGATGACCGAGCAGGGCTGGGGCGAGCTCGACCTTCACCGCGGCGTCATCCGTTTCACACCACTGAGTCTCGCCGACGTCCGTGACCGGCTACATCGCGCATGCGGCCGTTTCGCCCGATCCGCACACCCTCACGAGGAGGCCTGCTGATGGGTGGTGGATCCTGCAGCATGTCCGGAGGCGGCGTCTCGGTCCAGGCGGATCTGATCGACATGCGACGCACCGCGACCGCACTCGACCGGACGGGAGATGAGGCCGGCACGCTGTGCGCGTCGTTGACCCGCACCGCGAGCCGGCTGCCCGCCAAGAGTGCCCTCATGTCGCCGGGGTCGGCCGCGGACGTCGCGCAGCGAGTGGCCGCGCTCACCGCAGGACCCTCAGGGCTCGGCGCCCTCGCGTTGCGCATGGAGGTCGTCTCGCGCGGCATACGCGTCGGGGCGCGAGCCTACGAGATCGCTGACGACGTCAATCGTCGTGCCATGGAAGCCATCTCGATCGTCACCGCGCCGGTGCACGTCGGGATGGCCGTCGCCGGATCGGCTGCAACCGCCACCGTCGCGACGACCGTGACGGCGCTGCACGATCCGGGATCACTCACCGATCGCCGCACCCTCGGCCTGTGGGGGCGCGTCTTCGCCGCCGACCTCGGGCGCCGCGAGACCGCCGATCCGCACCTGACCGGCGACGGGATCACGACGATCCGGGAGCTGTTCTGGCTGGCCCGCCCGGACGTGCTCGACTTCGACTCGCAGGTCGGGCTGCTGCTCGGGATCGGCCGTGCCACCGGCCGATTCGACGACGCACAACCACTGACGGTCACCGCCGTCGACGACGCCACACCCCGGGCGACGGTCAACGCGCACGACCTGGGTGACCTCATCCTGCAGGAGGCCGACGTCGAATCCTCGACCCACAGCAACGACGACCACACCACCGTGCGCGTCCACCACGTGACGCACGAGGACGGTTCCGCCGCATGGGTGGTCGACATCCCTGGCACCCAGAACTGGCAGACCGGCGGGCCGCACAACCCGTTCGACGGCACCGGCAACATCACCACGATGGCCGGCGTGCCGGCCTCCATCTATCCGGCCGTGCGCTCCGCGATGCGGCGCGCGATGAGCCGCGCCGGAGTGGTGCCCGGCTCCGAGCCGGTCATGCTCGTCGGGCACAGCCAGGGCGGCATCGTCGCCACCCGCATGATGCGGGACCGCGCCTTCCGCACGGAGTTCGACGTGACCCGAGTGGTCACCGTCGCCGCACCGGTGACCCGGATGGAGGCCCCCGAGGGGGTGCGCACCCTGGAGATCGAACACACCGGAGACCTCGTCCCGGGCCTGGATGCCGACTACGCCCCCGATGCGGCCAATTCGGCTCAGGTCAGCTGCGATCCGGTGCACATTACCGACAACCCGTTGGATCAACACCACGCGTCGACCTATGTCACGACGGCACGTGAGCATCTCGGCCGGGACTCCGGCCTGCCGATGGTGCAGCGCTTCTACGACGACTCGGACATCTTCTTCGACGGGCGCGACACCGCCTACGACTACACCGTGCGTCGTCCGTGACCCCGTATGCCGTCAGGCCGGTGCCATCTGGGCGTTCGGGTCGTCGTCCTCGTCGACGATCGCTCCCTCGAACTGCGACATGTAGAGGCGGTAGTAGGCGCCCCGAGCCGCGATCAGTGCATCGTGGTTTCCCTGCTCGACGATCCGGCCATCCTCCATGACCAGGATCGTGTCGGCATCGCGGATCGTCGAGAGTCGGTGAGCGATCACAAAACTGGTGCGGTCCGAGCGCAGTGCCGCCATCGCGTGCTGCAAGAGCACCTCGGTGCGTGTGTCGACCGAGGAGTTCGCCTCGTCCAGGATCAGCAGCGCGG
>CAZMLG010000274.1:0-3638 GCA_964566985.1 uncultured Intrasporangiaceae bacterium | reverse complement strand
GTCCTCGACCTCTATCAGAGCGCCCTGCTCGGCTGGGTGATCTCTCAGATGGAGTGGATCTCCCGCCGCACCCCTTCGGAGCTGCGCCGGCCGCTGTTCGACATTCTCGTCCCGATCTTCGCGGAGTACTCTGCTGAGACCGTCTCGCGCGCACTGCGGGACCACAACAAGGGAGTGACCGCGCGCCGCCTGTGCACTGCCGTCTCCAAGGGAGACTACGGTGCCTTCGCACGCACGCTGTCCACGCGACCGGAGTCGGACAACCCGGTCGTGAGCGCTGCGTTCCACCTGCGCCACTCCGGGGTGAGGCACACCGCGCTACTCACCGGGCGCTATGTGCGCAACACGGTGCAAGGGAGCCGGCTACCCGGCTACCTCACCCGTGCGCGAAGCGGAGCAGCCGACTCCGGCACGAAGGACGTGCTGTTCGGTCTCATGGTGATCGAGCAGCGGCTCCAGCGCATGGAGCACCGCCTCGCAAACCTGGAGCACCGGCTCGAGATCGACTGCGACTCAGGCGTCGACGAACAGCGACGGGATCGGTCGCCCGCTGTCGATCGCCTCGAGGATCCCGTCGGCCGCATCTAGTGCCTCGGCGATCGTGACGTCCATGTCGAGGTACCGGTAGGTGCCCAGACGCCCGACGAACGTCACGCCCACCTCCTCACCGGCCGCCGCGGTGTACTTCTCCAGCAGACTCTTGTCGCCCGCCAGACGGACGGGGTAGTACCGGATGTCGTCGGGCTCGGCCGGCCGACTGTACTCCCGGAAGCACACCGAGCCGTCGTGCTCCTCCCAGGGCGCGAAGTGCTTGTGCTCGGCGATGCGTGTGTAGGGGACGTCGATGTCGCCGAAGTTCATCACGGAGCACCCGAGGTGGTCGCCGGTCACCCGGATCTCCTCGAAGTCGAGTGTTCGATAGCGCAGACGACCGTATGCGTAGTCGAACCAGGCATCCAGCGGACCCGTCCAGATGGAGTGGTCGAAGTCCGACCGGTCCGCCTCGGTGTAGGGCGTGGACAAGCGCACCTCGATATTCGGGTGGTCGAGGATGCCCGCGACGATGGCGGTGTAGCCGTCCCGAGGGATCGCCTGGTGGGGGTGGTTGAAGTAGGAGTCCTCGTAGCTGAACCTCAGGGGCAGACGCTTGAGCACGGAGGCCGGGATCTCCGTCGGTGGAAGGCCCCACTGCTTGCAGGTGTAGCCGTGAAAGAACGCGTCATACAGCTTGCGCCCCATGAACTTCAGGGCCTGCTCCTCGAAGTTGCGGGGTTCGTCGATCGTCTGGTCCGCCTGCTCCTCGATGAAGGCGCGCGCCTCGTCGGGACGCATCGCCGTGTCGAACAGCTGGTTGATAGTGAGCAGGTTGATCGGCAGCAGATAGGTGCGGCCGCCGACCGTGGTCCGGACCCGATGGTTGTACGGCATCATCGTGCCGAACCGGTTGATATATGCCCACACTCGTTCATTTCCGGTGTGGAAGATGTGCGGACCATACCGGTGGATCATCACCCCGGTCGCCTCGTCACGTTCGGTGTGGCAGTTGCCCGCGACATGGTCTCGAGCCTCGAAGACCACGGCGTGGTGGCCGGCCTCGGCGACCTGTCGTGCGATGACTGCTCCGGAGAACCCGGCGCCGGCGATCCCGAACTTCATTGAGAAACCTCCATTTCATGGTGATCTCCGTCGTGGCCGACGGTGACCTTCGGCGAATAGACAACACTCTGTGTGGAGTTCACGCCGCAACTCTAAGCACGGAAATCCCCGCCCGACGACGCTCACACGAGAGTGACCACAGACCGTCATCTGGTGCACGGCCAGGGTTCACCTGGCGGTTGCCGTGGCCGTGGACGCTGATCACATGGCACGGAACCTCGACATCCCGGCTCCCGCCATCTCCGCGGTGCATTCCGCCTCGCGGCCACGGTGGTCCGTCGTCATACCCGTCCACAACTGCGCCCACTACCTCGCGCGATCACTGCCCGAGGTCGTGGCCCAGCTCGGTGACCGTGACGACGCAGAGATCATCGTCGTCGACGATGCCTCGAGCGACGACCCCGCTCGTGTGGTGGAGAACCTGGGCGCGGGAAGGATCCGATACGTCCGCCACGACATCAATCTCGGCGCCACGCTCACCTTCAACCGATGTATCGCGCTGGCGCAGGGTGAGCTCGTCCACCTGCTGCACGGAGACGATGAGGTGCTCCCCGACTTCTACTCGGTCATGGAGCGGGCGCTGGCCGACCCGACCGCCGTCGCGGCGGTGTGCCGTGCTCAGGACATCGACAGCTACGGCACCCAGACCTTCACCACTCGGTCCTACCAGGGCGGCACCCGCGTGTGGACCGACGCGCTCGACTCGCTGGCGGTGTCGAACCGCGTGCGCGCCCCGGGAATCGTGGTGCGCCGCACCGCATACGAGGACCTTGGTGGGTATCGCGTCGATCTTCCGCACGCAGCGGACTGGGAGATGTGGACCCGGATCGCGGCACACGGTCCGGTCGTCTTCGTCGACAAGGTGCTCGCACGCTATCGGCGGCACGAGGCGTCGCACACCTCGACCCTCGTGCGCAACGGTGCCAATGTGCGCGAACGCGTAGCGGCCATCGGCATCGTGTGCGCACACGTCGCGCCCGAACGACGGCCGGCGACGGTGCGCAGAGCCCTCGCCCACTCCGGATACTTCGCCGGCCGGTCCGCGATGAAGCTCGCCCGAGGCGGGGACTGGTCCGCCGCGTCGAGGCAGGCACGAGAGGCGGCCCGTTGTGTCGCCCTGATCCCGAAAGGCATCCCGGTGCAGATATGACCATTCAGATCTCGCGAACGGCCTGGGCCGAGCCGCAGGAGCTGCGGGCACCCGCTCCCCTGCGTCATCGCCTCGCCGTCATCATCCTGACGCAGTCCGATCGCCCGGAGCAGCTGCGTCGCGCCGTGGCCTCGGTGCGCGCCCAGCGCGGTGTGAAACCGCACGTGGTGCTCGTGGTCAACGGGGCCGAGCCCCGTGGCCCGGACCCGTCCGACCAGCTGATCGTGCTTCCCGAGAACGCCGGCATTCCGGGAGGCCGCAACATCGGCGCGGCCTCATGCAAGGCAGACGTGCTCTTCTTCCTCGACGACGACGCCGAGCTCCAGGGTCCTGACCACCTCGCCACGGTCCTCGAGCGCTTCGACCGTGATCCGAACCTCGGGGCGATGGCACTACGCATTGTCGACGAGGAGGGTCACTCACAACAGCGACACGTGCCGCGTCTGGGGCGTGGCTCGGCCGAACGTGCCGGTCCGGTGACCCATTTCATCGGGGCGGCGTGCGCGGTGCGCGGGAGAGCATTCGACGACATCGGTGGCTTCGACCCCCGGTTCTTCTATGCCATGGAGGAGTCCGATCTGGCCTGGCGACTGCTGGATCGAGGGTGGTCCATCTGGTACTCGGCGGACCTTCCCGCCTTCCACCCACGCACCGCGCCGTCCCGGCACGCGAATCACCTTCGTCTGCAGGCCCGCAACCGGCTGTGGATGGCGTGGCGATCACTGCCCGCGCTCCTGTTCGCCGGGCACCTGCTCACCTGGACGGCCATCTCCGCGATCCGGCGCGAACAGCTGCGGGTCGTCCTCTCCGGATACCAGGAGGCGTGGACCGC
>CAZMLG010000273.1:0-3646 GCA_964566985.1 uncultured Intrasporangiaceae bacterium | reverse complement strand
TGTGGTTCTTCCCGATCGCGGTCGCGACGGGCAACGCGGTCGTCCTCAAGCCCAGCGAGAAGGACCCCTCGGCGTCCGTGTGGCTCGCGAAGCTGTGGCAGGAAGCCGGACTGCCGGACGGCATCTTCAACGTGCTGCAGGGCGACAAGACCGCCGTCGACGCGGTGCTGCAGAGCCCGGAGATCGGTGCGGTCAGCTTCGTCGGCTCGACCCCGATCGCCCAGTACATCTACGACGAGGCCAGCGCGCGCGGCAAGCGGGTGCAGGCGCTTGGTGGCGCGAAGAACCACATGGTCGTGCTGCCCGACGCGGACCTGGACGTGGCCGCCGACGCCGCGGTCAGCGCCGGATACGGCAGTGCCGGTGAGCGGTGCATGGCCATCAGCGTGCTCGTCGCCGTCGAGCCGATCGCCGACGACCTGATCGCCCGCATCGCCGAGCGCACCAAGACTCTCGTCGTCGGTGACGGTCGCCCGAGCGACGAGAAGGAGGTCGACTTCGGGCCGCTGGTGACCAAGGCGCACCGGGACAAGGTCGCCGGATTCATCGCCTCCGGTGAGAAGTCCGGTGCCAAGGTCGTCGTCGACGGGCGCGAGGTCAAGGCCCGCGGCGCAGAGGGCGGATTCTGGCTCGGCCCGACGCTGTTCGACCACGTCACCGAGGACATGGACGTCTACACCGAGGAGATCTTCGGCCCGGTGCTGTCCGTCGTCCGCGCGAAGACCTACGAGGACGCGGTCGACCTGATCAACCGCAACCCCTATGGCAACGGCACCGCCGTCTTCACCAACGACGGCGGGGCGGCACGGCGCTTCACCAAGGACGTGCAGGTCGGCATGGTCGGTGTCAACGTGCCGATCCCGGTGCCGGTCGCCTACCACTCGTTCGGCGGCTGGAAGCGCTCGCTGTTCGGCGACACCCACGCCTACGGCTCGGAGGGCGTGCACTTCTATACTCGCTCCAAGGTGATCACGACCCGTTGGCCCGACCCCGCCTCGCGGGAGGGCGGACTCGAATTGGGGTTCCCACAGAATGACTGAGCCACTGACCGGTCCGGAGCAGACCTATGCGCTGGACCGCAAGCACGTCTTCCACTCCTGGTCGGCCCAGGCCAAGCTCGACCCGATGGTCGTGGCGAAGGCCGAGGGGTCGCGGCTGTGGGACGGCGAGGGCAACAGCTACCTCGACTTCTCCTCGCAGCTGGTCTACAGCAACATCGGGCATCAGCACCCGAAGGTCGTGCGGGCGATCCAGGAGCAGGCGGCGAGCCTGTGCAACATCGCCCCGGCGCACGCGCACGAGGCACGCTCGCAGGCCGCGGCTCGGATCGCCGAGCACACGCCCGAAGGACTCGACAAGGTGTTCTTCACCAATGGTGGTGCCGACGCCAACGAGCACGCGATCCGTATGGCGCGGCTGCACACCGGGCGCAAGAAGGTGCTGTCGCGCTACCGCTCCTATCACGGCGGCACCAACCTCGCGGTGAACGTCACCGGGGAGCCGCGTCGGCTGCGCAACGACGACCCGGCCGCCGGAGTGGTGCACTTCTTCGGGCCGTTCCTGTATCGCAGCCAGTTCTATGCGACGACCGAGCAGGAGGAGTGCGAGCGGGCGCTGCTTCACCTGGAGCACGTGATCCAGATGGAGGGGCCGGAGACGATCGCCGCGGTCCTGCTGGAGTCGATTCCCGGCACCGCCGGCATCATGGTGCCGCCGCCGGGCTACCTGCGCGGGGTCCGCGAGCTGTGCGACCGTTACGGCATCGTCTACATCGCCGACGAGGTGATGGCCGGATTCGGGCGCTCCGGCAAGTGGTTCGCGGTTGAGCACGACGGTGTCCTGCCGGATCTGCTGACCTTCGCCAAGGGCGTCAACTCCGGCTACGTGCCGCTCGGTGGCGTGGTGATCAACGAGGCGATCGCGCAGACCTTCGCGCAGCAGGCCTACCCGGGTGGGCTCACCTATTCCGGGCATCTGCTGGCGTGTGCGGCCGCGGTGGCCACCATCACGGCCATGGAGGACGAGGGCATCGTCGAGCAGGCCGAGAAGCTCGGCCGCGAAACGCTCGGACCCGGCTTGCGCGAGCTTGCCGAGCAGCACGACTGGATCGGCGAGGTCCGCGGCACCGGCGCGTTCTGGGCGATCGAACTCGTCGCCGACCCGGACACGCGCGAGCCGCTCGCGCCATACGGTGGGACCAGCGATGCGATGGCCGCGATCGTCGGCGGATGCAAACGGCGGGGGCTGTTGCCGATGAGCAACTTCAACCGGATCCACTTCGTGCCGCCGCTCAACACCTCGGCCGAGGACGTCACGGAGGCGATCGCCATCCTCGACGAGGCGCTCACCGAGGCGTCGTCGGCCGCACGCTGACATCGAGGAGAGGCACGACGGCCGCCGGGCACTGCCCGGCGGCCGTCGTGTCGGCGTCGAGCCCGCATACGGTTGGTTGTGCGCCGAGCCCAGACCCGGCTGGTTGTGCGCCGAGCCCAGACCCGGCTGGTTGAGTAGCGAGCCGCTAGGCGAGCGTATCGAAACCCGGTGAGGTGCAGGGTTACTCGGCTTTGTGTCGGCGTGCGGTGGTCTCGATACGGCCTCGCGCTGGGGCGCTCGGCCTACTCGACCGGCCGGTGGGGTGGTGTTGTCTGCTCGGCCCGGCAGGTGGGGTGGCGTTGTCCGCTCGACCCGGCCGGTGGGGTGGAGCTGCCTGCTCGGCCCGGCGGGTGGGGTGGCGTTGTCTGCTCGGCCGGTCGTTCGTTTCCTGAGCGGCGAGCCCGGACTCGGCCGGTTGAGCATCGAGCCCGGATCCGGCCGATTGTGCGTCGAGCCCGGACCCGGCTGGTTGAGTAGCGAGCCGCTAGGCGAGCGTATCGAAACCTGGTGAGGCGCAGTGGTACTCGGCTTCGTGTCGGCGTGCGGTGGTCTCGATACGGCCTCGCGCTGGGGCGCTCGGCCTACTCGACCGGCCGGTGGGGTGGTGTTGTCTGCTCGGCCCGGCAGGTGGGGTGGCGTTGTCCGCTCGACCCGGCCGGTGGGGTGGCGTTGTCCGCTCGACCCGGCCGGTGGGGTGGAGCTGCCTACTCGACGGGCCGGTGGGGTGGTGTTGTCCGCTCGGCCTGCGGCAGCGGACTATTCGCTGTCTTTGATGGTCGCGAGGACCGCGCCGGCCGTGACCGTCTGGCCGATCTCGGCCGTGAGGTCCGCGACGGTGCCCGACTTGTGGGCGGTGATGGGCTGCTCCATCTTCATCGCCTCCAGCACGAGCACGGTGTCGCCTTCGGCGATGGTCGCGCCGTTCTCGGTGTGGATCTTGACGATCGTGCCCTGCATGGGTGCGGTCAGTGAATCTCCGCCCGCCTTGGCGCCGCTGCCGGCGGCACGAGACCGCTTGGGCGCCTTCTTGCGGGTTGCGGAACCGCCGCCGTTGCCGCCCAACTGCAGATCGCCGGGCAGCGACACCTCCAGGCGCTTGCCGCCGACCTCGACGGTGAGCGACTGGCGCGGCGCGGGAGCGCCGTCGCCGTCCGGCAGCGGCCCGTCATACGGCGGGATCTGGTTGTCGAACTCGGTCTCGATCCACCGTGTGTGGACCGTGAACGGCGTGTCGCCCTCCGGGGCGAACGCAGGATCCCGGACGACGGCGCGG
>CAZMLG010000272.1:0-3707 GCA_964566985.1 uncultured Intrasporangiaceae bacterium | reverse complement strand
GCGTCGACGCCGGCGAATTGCTTGAAGAGCATCGCCTTGCCCTCCATCACCGGCAGCGCGGCCGCCGGGCCGATGTTGCCCAGCCCGAGCACCGCGGACCCGTCGGTGACGACGGCGATCGTGTTGCGCTTGATGGTCAGGCGACGGGCGTCGTCGGGGTTCTGGGCGATCGCCTGGCACACGCGAGCCACGCCCGGGGTGTAGGCACGGGACAGGTCGTCGCGGTGCTTGATCGGCACCTTCGAGGTGACCTCGATCTTGCCGCCCAGGTGCATCAGGAAGGTGCGGTCGCTGACCTTGCGCACATGGACGCCGTCGACCTGCGCGAGGGCCTCCTGGATGCGCGATCCGTGGTCGGCGTCGGTGGCATCGAAGGTCACGTCGACGACGAGGCGGTCCGGGTGCGACTCGACGATGTCGAGCGCCGTGAGGGCCCCTCCGGCGTCGTTGACCGCCGCGACCAGACCACTGGTGGCGCCGGAGCCTGCCGGCGCGTCGACACGAACGGTGATTCCGTACCCCGGGCTGGGTGACGCCATGAGAAGCCTCCTTGTTTTTCGTATAGCGGAGACTATTATCTACGTTGCGGAAGGGCAAGATCTCGATCGGAGTGTCTCATCCCCGGTCGCCCGACGAGAAAGTAGAATTCCGTCATTCGGAAACATAAGGAGTGAACCGATGCCCTCAGCGGGGAACGCTACCCAGGCTGCCAGACCCGCGCGAGCCGGCGGTGTCCAGTCCATCGAGCGGGCCTTCGGGCTGCTGGAGACGATGGCCGACCACGACGGGGTGATGGGCCTGTCCCAGCTCGCCGCCGCCTCCGGGCTCCCGCTGCCGACCATCCACCGGCTGCTGCGCACGCTCGTCGACCTCGGGTACCTGCGCCAGGACACCGACCGTCAATACATCCTCGCCCCGCGCCTCATCCGACTCGGCGAGAGCGCCTCCAGCACGCTGAGCTTCTGGGCCCGCCCGCACCTCGAACGCCTCGTCGACGAGCTCGGCGAATCGGCCAACCTCGCCATGCTCGACGGCGACCAGATCGTCTACGTCGCCCAGGCCCAGTCGCACCGGTCGATGCGGATGTTCACCGAGGTGGGTCGGCGGGTGCTGCCGCACTGCACGGCCGTCGGCAAGGCGATCATGGCGCAGATGCCCGAGCGGCAGGCCCGCGACCTGCTCTCGCGCACCGGGATGCCACGGCATACCGAGAACACCGTCACCGACCCCGACGAGTTCGCCACGTCGCTGCTGTGGTCGGCCGAGCACGGCTACGCCACCGACGAGGGCGAGCAGGAGCTCGGGGTCCGCTGCGTCGCGGTCGTCGTGCCCGACGTGCCCACCCGGCTGGCCATGTCCGTCTCCGGGCCGGCGACCCGCATGCCCGAGGACGTCGTCGAGCGCGTCGTCCCGGCACTGCAGCACGCGGCCCGGGCGCTGGCCCGCGATCTGGTCTGATCGCGCCCGTGCCCCGACACGACGGCCCCCGTCCGATCGGACGGGGGCCGTGGCGTGCGTGCTGCGGTGGCGTCAGGGACGGCCGTATCCGGACGGGGTGTCCCAGATCTTGCGCACCTGGACGGTCTTGCCGGGCTTCGGCGAGTCGATCATCATGCCGCCCCCGAGGTAGATCCCCACGTGGTAGGCCGGGGACCCGAAGAACACCAGGTCACCGGGCTGCGGGGAGCTGACCGGGGTCGCCGCGGCCTGCTGCGCGGACGCCGTGCGCGGGATGCTGATGCCGGCCTTGCCGAAGACGTACATCGTGAACCCGGAGCAGTCGAAACCCGACGGGGTCGCGCCGCCGTACACGTAGGGCGTGCCGACGTACTGCTTCGCGATGGCGATGACACCGCCATGCGCGCTGCCGCCGCTCTTCGGCGGATCGGACGGCTGGGAGGGCGGCTTCGGCTTCGACGTCTTGGGCGGAGTTGACGGCTCCGGCTGCGATGGCTGCTGCGTGGGCTGCTGGGACGGCTGCGGATCCTGGCGCTGTTCGGACCGCGAGGTCTGCTCGGTCGTGCGACGCTGCGGGGCCTGCTGCGTGGTCGCGGGCTGCGCCGGCTCGGCCTTCGCCGGCTTCGGCTGCGGCCGGGGCGTGACGTGCGTGCTGTGCACGCCCAGGTCGACGACGGAGCCGCCCTGCTCGTAGGCCGCCACGAGGTTCTGCGTCGCCGCGGCGTCGATGCTCGTCTGCGCGGACCGCTGCGCGGTCGGCGAGACGGCGGCGACACCCTCGGCATGCGCGGACTGCGGGCCGGCGACCGCGGCGACCAGGCCACCGCTGACGGCGACGGTGGCGGTCACGCGGGCCGCGGAGTTGAAGTGGGTCGAAAGCTTGCTCGGGGCGCGGTGGCGACCGCGGGAGCCGAAGACTGACACGTAGTACCTCTCCTGCGCCTGCGAGGTGAGCTGTCGGGCTCGGGTGGAGAAACCCGGTCCTCGTCGTCATCCCCGAGATGTCGGACGAAGACCTCGCCCCGAGGACGCTTCGAGAAGCGCCCGATGGTGGGTCCCCCGCTCCTGCCTGGCGGACGTCATGGTGCTTCGGGTGCCCTGGCAGGATTCGGCGTGGGCGCCCGAGGGCCTCGCCGGGTGGCGAAACCGACCGCCACGCTACACGGCGCCGGCGCCGATGTCACAAATGGGTCACGGCGACACGCGGCGGGCCGGACGAGCGCGCTCAGCGCCGCGTGTCACCGGCCGCCACGAACACGTGCTTGGCCATGTCCAACGGCAGCGAGACCCCGCTCGCGTCGTCGCCGACCGTGGCGACGATCCGGTCGGATTCCAGCCTGGCCCGCACCGTGACCCCGGGCCGGATCCCGGCCGAGGTCAACACGCCGATGGCATCCGGGT
This sequence comes from uncultured Intrasporangiaceae bacterium, assembly GCA_964566985.1. GTDB lineage: Bacteria > Actinomycetota > Actinomycetes > Actinomycetales > Dermatophilaceae > Leekyejoonella. Next base: position 848 of record CAZMLG010000272.1, on the reverse strand, counting down.
CGGCCTGTGCCGGCTCCCCGATGCGACGCACGACCGCGGACATGCCGTCCCCTCCCGTCACCAGGTCGGTCAGGGGCACCACGCCGTCCCGGAAGTGCTCGACGGTCTGCGTCTCGCCCAACTCCTCCAGACCCGGGATCGGGTTGCCGTAGGGCGACAGGTGATGCTCCTCGAGCAGCGCGAGGATCTTGCGCTCCACCCGGTCGGACATCACATGCTCCCAGCGGCACGCCTCGTCGTGGACGTATTGCAGCTCCAGCCCGATCACGTCGACCAACAGCCGCTCGGCCAGCCGGTGCTTGCGCATGACCCGGGTCGCCAGCACCCGGCCGTGCTCGGTCAGCTCCAGGTGGCGGTCCCCGGCCAGGGTCACCAGACCGTCGCGCTCCATGCGCGCCACGGTCTGCGACACCGTCGGGCCGGAGTGGCCCAGACGCTCGGCGATCCGCGCACGCAGCGGCGGGATCCCTTCCTCCTCGAGGTCGAAAATCGTCCGCAGATACATCTCGGTGGTATCGATCAGGTCCGTCACAGGAGCAAGCCTGCCACCTTCTGCCGACAAAGTCCCCTTCGCGGGCCTCCCGGCCGGCCGGACGACACGACTGCGGCCGCGCACCGGCCCCAGGCTCCGCGCGCGTGCGAGGCCTGGCCGCGTGACCCACGACATGATCCGCGTCGGGAATCCTGCGCGGCCCCGACACGTTGCCCAGATAGGTGCCGTGGACTCCTCCCCCCTGACCACGGCACCGGGCGGGCCCGCCTCGCGGCGGGCTGTAGCGGGCCCTCGGGCCCAGCTCGGCGGCCGACGTCTCCCCCCTGTGCGCCGGCCGCCTCGCCATGTCCAGGGG
>CAZMLG010000271.1:0-3715 GCA_964566985.1 uncultured Intrasporangiaceae bacterium | reverse complement strand
CGACCGGCGAGTGATCGGTCAAGGAGAAACCGAGCAGGTAGACGAGCAGCGTCAGCGCCACGGCGAACAGGAACGCGTCGGGCAGATAGCGACGCACGATGCGGTCGAAGAACAACGGGACGGCTTTCAACACGAGTGGCTCCTCACCCTGGGTCAAGAGCGCCGTGCGGCTCTGTCGGCGGCACGGATGACGGTCGCTCCGATGGCGCAGGACGATAGCAGATCGACCGTCTCGAGAGGCGATTTCGCGCTGTGCCGCAGCGTGCCTTGCGACGGCGTGGTCTGCATGATCCACGCCGAGCGGGTGCTGCCTACGTTCGGGCCATCGCGGCGGCTGCTGCGGCGACGGTCAGCGCACCGAGGTACGGGATGTATGCCGTGAACCGCATGTTGATCCAGCCGGCGTTGTGCACCGCGTAGATCATCCACCCCATGGCAACAATCATCAGTCCGGCACACACCAACCCGACCCGCCGCAGCTGCCGGAAGACCGCCAACGCCGTGAGCACGACCAATGCCGCAAAGACCAGGTGCCCCCATCGGAAGAAGACGTTCGTCGCCGCCGTCATGGTGAATTGACGCTCCGTCGGGTCGGCATACGACGCGGTGAGTTCGTGCGCGGCGCCCAGGAACGACGAGTGGAGATAGTCGCTCGACCACCAGCCGACGACGTACAACGTGAGCAGCGCGACCACTCCCCCGACGGCAGCTCCGACCCGGGCAACCGTACCGATCTGCTTGTCGTTCACGACGCTCCCTCGCTGCCCCTCAACTCAGCCCTGCGGGAGAACTTATCATCCAATAGGGATTTGACGGGAGGGTGCATCTCACGACATCGGGCTTCTGCCGGAATCGTCCTGGAAGTTCTTCGGATTCGTTGGTCGCACCCCTTGAATCAGGGCTAGGACGCGTGTACTATAGACATATGTTCGATGAGGCAGGCGAAGCACAGCCACAGGGCCGACAGGACCCCTGGTGGCTGACCGGCCTGCGAGAGCTACTGGGCCCGGACCCGTCGACAGGGTGGATGGACACCTCGGCCGCGTTGGAAGCGATGGCCTGGCTGGCGCGGCAGATCTTCACCCAGTCCCGCACGGATCGGGCGACGCTGGATCGAGCGGGTCTGCTCGCGCAGATCGAGCAGACCGCGGCGGTGACCAATTCGCTCGCCGCGACGCAGGCGGCACGGATCACCCAATTCGTCGCGACCCGGGTCGAGGAACCGGCCGGGGACCCGTTGAGGCTGCGAGGACTCGACGCGGACTCCGGCATCCCCTCACCGGTCGCGCATACCGAACGACTGCACCCGCTGGGATACAAGAGCCCGTTCGCGGACGAAGAGATCTCGGCGGCGTTGCGTTGGAACCCGATGCAAGGCACCAACCGGGTCGAGGAGGCGATCGACGCGGTCACCAAGACCCCGCGCCTGTTGGCCGCCATGGGCGATGGCCGCCTCGATGCGTATCGGGTCTCGCAGGCGACACGAGAACTGGTGGAGGCCGGGCAGGACACGTGCGCCGACGTCGAAGACGCCCTACTCGCAGCCGGTGTGACCGAGTGGACCTCCCGGCGGGTCCAGACCCGCACCCGATCCCTGGTACGCCGCCTGGACGCACCCGCCGCGCGACGTATCCGACGCAAGAACGCCCGCGAGGCCATCAACGTGTTCACCCGCCCCGGCCGAGACGACGGCACCACCGAATGGACCGCGATCCTGCCGTCCGAGACGGCGCTACACGCCCACGCGGCAGTCGAACAGCTCGCCCGCGCGCTCCACGCCGACACGACCACCGACAAGACCCTGGGGCAGTGCCGCGCGGACGCCATGTGTGACTTGATCTTGGGCCGTGCCCAGGTCGACGTGCAAGTCACCCTGCTCGTCCCGATCAAGACCACCGGCAACTCCACCGCCGATGTCCGCGACACCGCACACCCCGCCCGGACTGCCGAGGCGTCACTCGCCACCGGTAGCCGTCGTTCGGCGGGCACCACGAGCGTGCTCGAGGCACGCCTGGAAACCCTGCTGGCCGAGACCGACTGGGACAACGAACTGGCCGACCTGACCGGGTCCATCGACTGGTACGGCTCGCAGGCGTGGGGACCACTGCGCGGCAGCGTCATCGGCGCCCAGGAGCCCGACCCGAACTCACCGGACCACGCACGCGACGATCACCACTGCGCACACGCACCCGGTGCTCTCGAACGAGGTGGGTCCTTCAGGGCGGGCGAGGCATTCGGGCCCGTCGACGTGCCCGACATCGGGATCATTCCCGCCGACGCCGTCGCAGCTCTGACCCGCACGATCGGTGCGAGGTTCATCCGCGCGCTGGTCGACACGGACACCGGCGTCCTGATCTCCACCACCACCAACAGCTACCGGCCCACGGCAGCGATCCGGCGATTCGTGATCGCGCGGGATCGTCATTGCCGCTTCCCCGGATGCGAACGCGACGCCCGGTACTGCGACCTGGACCACGTGATCCCCTGGCCCCGCGGGCACACCACCCCGACGAACCTGCAGACCCTGTGCCGACACCACCACCGCGCCAAACACGAAGCCGGATGGCAGGTCTCGATGGCCGAAAACGGCACCTGCCACTGGACCAGCCCGAGCGGACACACGTACACCACAAGACCCGGCCTCACCGACATCGGCGTGTGAGCGGGGCCGCTCCACCGTCAGATTCTGCAGAACAGCAGAGTCTCATCCCGTGCCGCGCTATGGTCGGGAAGTAGGAGCAACGTGAAGGGGCGGCTACGCAACCTCGCTGCCGTGTCCGCACCAAGGGAGATCCGAATTTCCCTTGACAGGCACTGCAGCCAATGCGACATCTCCTTCCACTTCGGCATACCTCGTGGAGGTGAGTCCGCTGTGCCTTCCCCCAGGCGCACTCGACGAGTGGGCATAGGGATTCTTGCGATACTCACCGTCCTCGCAGGGCCGCTTATCTGGACACGAACGATGTCGGTCGGATCCGGGCCCCTGAAGAGTTCCTCACCCGATGTCTGGGCGAGCACCGGCTTGCCCGTGATGCATCGTGGAGCCGTCTTCACGGTCACCCAGGTCCAGTTGCACAATCGAGGGAACCGCCCGGTCACGATCGATCGTGTCGCATTGATTCGGCCGCCGCACCAATTGCGGGTACAACTCGTCCAAGCCTTCGTCGTCCACCAGCCACGCACCTCCCCCGTGTTCGCCGCCGGCGTCGTCGGCCCTCCCCGCAAGTGGTACCACCACCTGCAGCCCGCGCGCGGCGCGATCATCACGACTCACGAACCCCAATTGGTTTCCCTGGGTGTCGAGGTGACCGCACCGCCAGGGTTCGCAAAGGCGTCACGGTTCCGATTCGCGATCGCCGAGGGGATCCAGGTCTATTACCACTCCGGCGCGAGCAAATACGTCGACTCATGGCACACCCAGATCGTGCTCTGTCATGGATCATGCAACAAGGTGCCTGACAGCAAGTGGCCGCCGCCTCCCATCTCGTGACGGCATACGACAGGGCCCCGAGTCCGAAGACTCGGGGCCCTGTCGATCCTCGGTGAGGATCAGATCCGGCAGATCAGATCAGCGCAGATCACTTGATGATCTTGGTGACCCGACCGGCACCGACCGTGCGACCGCCCTCACGGATGGCGAACTTCAGTCCGTCCTCCATGGCGATCGGGTTGATCAGCTCGACGGTCATGTCGGTGTTGTCACCGGGCATGACCA
>CAZMLG010000270.1:0-3758 GCA_964566985.1 uncultured Intrasporangiaceae bacterium | reverse complement strand
GCTTGCACCCTATTGCAGCGGTCACCTGTCGAGACGAGTTGCCCGCGTTGTGGAACCCCGTGTCAGCTCGAGGCTCCACCCGCGGAGTCGTCCCATGCGCGCTGCAGCGTGTCGTCGAGATCGTGCGGGTGCGATGCCCTTCCGCGGGCTGTGCTGCGAAACGACGGGGTGTGTGCACCACCGGCCGGTAGGACGATCCGGGCGGTGCCGTGCCATTTCAGCGAGCGCACGGCGTCGATCACCTGGGTGGCCTTCTGTGGGTGATCGGCCAGCGGGTCGCCGGTGCCGGAGACGCCGCTCCTCGTGTCGAGCGTGATGACCGTAGGGGAGCGCTTGGCCCAGGGCGACCGGCTCCATCGGACGGTGAACCCGAGGGTGTACAGACGCTGTATGCCCGAGGCGGCCCGCTCGAGCGACTTCGCCGGGATGTCGAGGACGCGGCCCGCGGACCCGTCGCCCCAGACGCCCCGCACGGTGTGCACGTGGTGCTCGACCAACTCGGTCGCCACGTCGTCGATCTGTGACAGCGGCGCCGACACCTCGACCGGGGAGCGTCCGGGCCCGATGAAGGCCACGTGGCCGTGGACGGAGGTCACCGCCGTCGCCAGCGCGGTGGCCGCCGCAGTGTCACCGTCGGCGATGTAGGGGCCGCCATCGACCGCGACCGACACGTCCGCGTCGTGCCCGGCCGCGGCGTGTGCCTCGCGAGCCGCCGTGGTCGCCTGGGCAAGGTGCTCGACATGCAGAGTGATGCGCACCTGATCACCCAGGCGGGTCAGCTGGATGGACGGATGGCGCGGTCGCAGCGGTTCGAGCTGGGTCAGCACGGCCCGGGCCTTCGACCACGCCATCCCGTGGTCGACATGGACACTGCCTCGACCCGGTGGGGTGTCGAACCAATGGTGGTGGCCGACGGTGCGCACGCTCAGGCCGTCGACGCCAGAGAAAGCCGGACCCATCGCCCCGAGCACCGCTCTCGCCGCGGGGATCGCGTCGCGAGTGCGCCTGACGGTCACCGAGACCGGATCGCCATCACCGCCCGGGAAGATCTCCGCGGCCCGGGGGACCTGCGCGCCGGCGAGGGTGTGGACTCGTTGCACGACGCGGCCCGCCGCGGCCGGCTCAGAGTCGGACGGGATGTCGCAGCGGACCGGCCCGACGTCGAGCTGCACCACCACGTCGGGCTGGTCCTGCTGCACGCGCACGAGCGATCGATAGACCGCGGTGATCTGCGGGATGGTAGCCCGTCTCGACACGATCGCGGTCTGCGTGCCGTTCGAGTCGTCCACCGAGGTGGCCAGCACCCCGGGCATGTCCTGCAACCGCGTGACGGGCGGGCCGGCGTTCCACACGGCATACACCGCCCAGGCGCCACCGGCGAGGACCGTGGCGAGCGCGAGGGCCACAGCGGTCCTGAACCGGCGCCGGTCACGTCGAGCCACCGCTTCGGCTCCCTCCTCCGCCATGACGGCAGGCTACGGCAGGAGAGCGTCTCGTTCTCGCCGCGCGACGGCTTGATTCCGACTACTGTGTGCCACGGACGGACCCGGTCGCGGCGCCACGGGCGGATTGCATAGGGTGGCTATGAGCAATGGACCCACGGCAGGGATGGCGAGGGAGAGGCAGGCTGCATGAGCCAGGGACAGATCGTCGGCCGGACGAAGCACGACGAGGCGGTCGCCGACCTGCGTCGCCAACTCGCCACGATCCCTCCGGGCGACCCGGTCCGGCTGGCGAAGAAGACCTCCAACCTGTTCCGGTCGAGGGACAAGCTCGCCGCGCCCGGGTTGGACGTGTCGCGGCTGTCCGGGGTCGTGGAGATCGACGTCGCGGCGCGCACTGCCGACGTCCAGGGGATGACGACCTACGAGGACCTGGTGGCCGCGACGCTGCCGCACGGGCTGATGCCGCCGGTGGTGCCCCAACTGCGCACGATCACGCTGGGCGGCGCGGTGAGTGGCCTGGGCATCGAGTCGTCGTCGTTCCGCAACGGGCTGCCGCACGAGTCGGTGCGTGAGCTCGACATCCTCACCGGCTCCGGGGAGATCCTCACCGCCACCCCGGACGGTGAACACTCCGATCTGTTCCGCATCTTCCCCAATTCCTATGGATCACTGGGGTATTCCGTGCGCATCAAGACCGATCTCGACCCCGTCACGCCCTATGTCCACCTGCGGCACGTGCGATTCGGCCGGCTGTCGGACCTGATCGACACGCTCGGCACGGTGCTCAAGACGCGGCGTCACGATGGGGAGGACGTCGACTTCGTCGATGGCGTGGTCTTCTCCGCGACGGAGAGCTATCTGATCCTCGCGTCGTTCGTCGACACCGCGCCCTACACGTCCGACTACACGGGGCAGCAGATCTACTACCGCTCGATCCAGCGGCGGGACGAGGACTACCTCACCATCGGCGACTACCTCTGGCGCTGGGACACCGACTGGTTCTGGTGCAACCGGGCACTGGGCCTGCAGCGGCCCGGGGTGCGGCGGTTCGTGCCGCGGCGCTATCTGCGCAGCGACGTCTACAGCAAGGTCATCCGATTCGAGGCCCGGCACGGCTGGCACGCGTGGCTGGAGGCCCGTCAGGGCAAGCTGCCCCGCGAGCGGGTCATCCAGGACGTCGAGTTGAAGCTCGAGCGCACCGAGGAATTCCTCCACTGGTTCCTCGACAATGTGCCGATCGAGCCGATCTGGTTGTGCCCGCTGGCAGTTCGCGATCACGACCACGGGGAGCAGCCGTGGCCGCTATATCCCCTCCGCTCCGGCGAGCAATACGTCAACGTCGGATTCTGGGCCACCGTGCCCATCGAATCCGGCAGGGTGGACGGCGACGTCAACAAGATGATCGAACGGGCCGTGCACGACATGGACGGGCACAAGTCCCTCTACAGCGACGTCTTCTACGACGAAGACACGTTCTGGTCGCTCTACGGAGGCGACACCTATCACCAGATCAAGGACCGGTACGACCCGGACGGTCGGTTGCCGGACCTCTACACGAAGGCGGTGAAGCGGCGATGACGTTGAGCATCGGCGAGATCTCGGACCACGTGCTGGGCACGGACGTCCCGTTCAAGGTCGCGGCATACGACGGCTCGACCGGCGGCAACCCGGAGGCGACCGTCGGCATCGACATCACCAACGAGCGCGCACTGCGGTATCTCGCGACCGCACCCGGAGAGCTCGGCCTGGCGCGCGCCTACATCCAAGGTGACCTCGAGGTCACGGGAATGGATCCGGGCGACCCCTACGACTTCATGGCGATGTTCATGGACGACTTCACGCCACGCCGGCCGTCGGCCTCCGAGGTGGTGGACATCCTGCGGTCGCTGGGGGTGAAGAACCTGCGCCCGCCGGCGCCGCCGGCGCAGGAGGCGCTGCCGATGTGGCGCCGCGCCGTCGAGGGATTGCGTCACTCGCGCAAGCGTGACGCGGAGGCGATCCATCATCACTATGACGTGAGCAACCGCTTCTACGAGATGGCGCTCGGCCCGTCGATGACCTACACCTGCGCCTGTTATCCGTCCGCGGACTCGACGCTCGAGGAGGCCCAGGCGCACAAGTACGACCTGGTCTGTCGCAAGCTCGACCTGAAGCCGGGGATGCGGTTGCTCGACGTCGGGTGCGGCTGGGGCGGCATGGTGCGGCACGCCGTCGAGCACTACGGCGTCACCGCGATCGGGGCGACCCTCTCCGCCGAGCAGGCGTCCTGGGGGACGGAGAAGATCAAGGAGCTCGGGCTGGACGACCGGGCCG
>CAZMLG010000269.1:0-3759 GCA_964566985.1 uncultured Intrasporangiaceae bacterium | reverse complement strand
AGCACCGTCGTGTCGACCGAGATCAACAGGACGGCGAGGCACAACAGGGCGAGGCCCAACCATTCACGGGTCCCCGCGCGCTCCGGGACGACGTTCACTTTGCAACTTCATCACGCCGAAGAACGGACCGCATCACCGCCCCACGCGTTCCCGGGCGCGCGGCACGGCGGGTCGCCGGGTGGCTTACCGGTTCGTGGGCCACCCGGCGGCCGAGGTGGCCGGTCAGGCGAGCGCGGCGTCGAGGGTGATCTCGACCCCGGTGAGCGCCTTGCTCACCGGGCATCCGGCCTTGGCCGCCTGCGCGGCCTCCTCGAAGCCCGAGGCGTCCAGCCCGTCGACGTCACCGCGGACGGTGAGCGCGATGCCGGTCAGGCGGAACCCTCCGTCGGGGTCCGGTCCGAGACCCACGTCGGCCTTCACGTCCAGCCCCTTCGGCGTGCCGCCCTTCTCGGCGATGACCGCGGACAGCTGCATCGCGAAGCACGCCGAGTGCGCCGCCGCGATCAGTTCCTCCGGGCTGGTGGTCCCGTCGGCACTGTCTCCCGCGCGCTTGGGGAACGACATGTCATACGTGCCGAGGCCCGAGCTGGTCAGCTCGACCGTGCCGGTGCCCTCCTCGAGCGTGCCCTTCCAATCGGTGTGTGCTGAGCGTGTCGGCATGCGTAACCCCTTTCCGTGAGATACCTTGCGTACAATTCAATTGTGCACGAGTTATCTCGGAATGACCAGAGGAGGTCCACCGATGGGTCGTGAGGTGCACCCGGCGTTGGAGCCGATGCTGTGCTTTGACGTGTATGCCGCGTCGCGGGCACTCACCGCGGTCTATCGCGATCTGCTGGCCGAGCACGGCCTGACCTATCCGCAATACCTCGTGCTCGTGGTGTTGTGGCACGACGGGCACGCCGGCATCAAGGACCTCGCACGGTCCCTCCAGCTCGACTACGGCACGTTGACGCCGCTGCTGCGGCGGATGGAGCAGGCGGGCCTGGTGGCACGCACCCGCCGCGCCGAGGACGAGCGCGCCGTCGAGGTGACTCTCACCGAGCGGGGCGACGCGTTGCGCCGTATCCACCGGCAGATCCAGCGCGACGTCCTGCACGCCACGGGGCTGGACCAGGACCGCGCTGCCGCACTGCAACGGACGCTACGCGACGTCACGGCCTCCGCGGCCGGGTGAACGCCACCGGCGCCACGGCCTACCGGTCGATCGGCGTGGCGTCGCGCGCGTGCTGAGCGGTGAGGTCGACGTAGACGTCCGCGTTGAGCGTGAGTCCCTCCTGCTCCTGCGCCGACAGCTCGCGGCGCACCTTGCCGGGCACGCCGGCGACCAGCGACCCGGGCGGGATCTGGGCACCCTCGGGGACCAGGGCGTTCGCGGCGATCAGGCTGCCGGCTCCGATGCGCGCACCGTTGAGCACGGTGGCACCCATCCCGACGAGCACGTCGTCCTCGATCGTGCACCCGTGCAGGACCGCATTGTGCCCCACCGACACGCCACGCCCCAGGGTGAGCGGGTAGTCGGGGTCCACGTGCAGCGCGACCCCGTCCTGCAGGTTGGTCCGATCGCCGATCGTGATGGTTTCCATATCCGCCCGCAGCACCGCACCGTAGAACACCCCGACCTGCTCTCCGAGGCGCACGCTGCCGATGACGGTTGCACTGCCCGCCACCCATGCCGTCGGGGAGATGTCGGGCACGCGCTCGCCCAGCTGCAAGATCATCGAAGGCTCCTTCGTCCGAGGCTGCTGTCACCCCGAGGCTATCCGTGCCGCCCTCCGGGCGCACCGCCGAAGCCGCGGCTCGCCGTCGCAGGGGTCACCGCGCCCGCCGACGTCGGTGGTCGGTCAGGATCGGCACCTCACAGATGTCCGGTCGGGAGCGTCTACCAGGTGTCGGGGTCTCGTGAGAGGCTGAGGCCAGATGGAAGGACAGGACCCGGTGACACCAGATCAATCCACGACCGCAGCACACAGCGGCACCACCGCACCCGAGTCCGACACGATGAGGTATGCCGTGATCGACAGCCCCGTCGACGAGCTCACTGTCGTCGCCGACGGTGACGTCCTCGTCGGGGTCTACTTCCGAGGGCGGATGGCGGCGCAACTCACCGGGAGCGATCTGCCGCAGCTCGACGCGCAGGACGACCCGTTGTTCCGGGCGACCCGCGACCAATTGGGCGCCTATTTCGCCGGGACCCTCACCGCGTTCGACCTGCCCCTCGAGGCGCGTGGCAGTCGGTTCCAGCAGGACGTCTGGCGACTGCTGCAGGCCATCCCCTACGGCGCGACCACGACCTACGGCGCCATCGCCGAGCAGGTCGGCGGCAAGGGGCTGTCCCAGCGCGTCGGGCAGACCGTCGGCGCCAACCCGATCTCGATCATCATCCCGTGCCATCGCGTCATCGGCGCCGACGGCAGCCTGACCGGGTTCGGCGGTGGGCTCGACCGCAAACGTCGCCTGCTCGCGCTGGAGGAGCCGGTCGAGGTGCGCGAGGCGCGGCTGTTCTGAGCCGACATGGCCTCCACCCCGTTCGAGACCGTCGTGCGGCGCCACGGTGTGACCGTGCTGCGTGTCTGCCGTGCCGTGCTCGGACGGCACGCGGATGCGGACGATGCGTGGTCCGAGACGTTCCTCTCCGCGTTGCGTGGCTGGCCCGACCTGCCGGACAGTGCCGACGTCGAGGCCTGGCTGGTGACGATCGCGCACCGCAAATGCGTCGATCAACTGCGCAGCCGGGGGCGTCGGCCGCTGCCCTCGGCGGACCCACCCGACCGGCCCAGCCGCCTCGGCGTGCCCGACGCCGACATCGTCGCGCTGTGGGACTCCCTGCGCGACCTCCCCACTCGGCAGCGTTTGGCGGTCGCCTATCACCACCTCGGCGGTTTGCCGTATCGCGATGTCGCCGAACTCATCGGGGGCACGCCCGCGGCCGCCCGCCGGGCCGGGGCGGACGGCATCGCACGCCTGCGCTCGCAGCACAGACCGACCTCCCCTCCGCCGTCCTGACATCCCGCATCGAGGAACCGACCTGATGAACACCACCGACCCGATCAAGGCACTCACCGTCGCCACCGACCCGGAGCCCGGCGCTGCCGAAAGGCTGCACCGACGCCTGGAGGAATCGGCCCGAGCCGACGAGATTCTCGACGTGGCCTACCGCGTTCTCGACACCGCCGTGGGGTCGCTGCTGCTCGCAGCCACTCCACGTGGGTTGGCGCGGGTCGCCTTCGAGATGCAGGGCCACGACGAGGCCCTGCAGGATCTCGCAACACGGGTGAGCCCACGGGTGCTTCACGCCCCGCGACGGCTCGACGACGTGGCCCGAGAGCTCGACGAATACCTCTCCGGGCGACGCCGGTCCTTTGATCTTCCTCTGGATCTCTCGTTGTCCCAGGGCTTTCGCAAGCAGGTGCAACAGCGCCTGAGTCATATCGACTACGGCAGCACGCGGTCCTACGGGCAGCTCGCGGGCGAGGTGGGCCACCCACATGCCGCACGCGCCGTCGGCACGGCCTGCGCCACCAATCCCCTGCCCTTGGTGCTGCCCTGTCATCGCGTGCTGCGCTCCGATGGGAGCGTGGGGCAGTATGCTGGCGGCAGTGACGTCAAGCAGGCGCTCCTGACTCTCGAACGGTCTCACTGAGCTCCGACAGTCGTCCCACAACTCCACGCCTCGCCCACGGCTGGCCCCGTAGCCCGCCGATGCAGTCGTCACCACCGGCTGGTTGAGTAGCGAGCGCCCTGGCGCGAGCGTATCGA
>CAZMLG010000268.1:0-3764 GCA_964566985.1 uncultured Intrasporangiaceae bacterium | reverse complement strand
ACCCGTGCCCAGCGCTACATCCTGGGCAAGCCGAGCAACCACCAGAAGATCGACGTGGCTATGGCGTCCGTCCTCGCCCACGAGGCCGCTGCTGACGCCCGCGCAGACGGCTGGACCGCCGACCCTGAGCCGAGCATCATCTTCCCGTTCTCCTGAGAGGGGCAATCATCGTGACGCTGTCCCTCTCGGAGGTCCAGACGGTCGACCGGCTGCACCGCACCCTGCAGGACCAGGGCGCAGCCGACGAGCTGCGGCTGCGCTACTACGAGGGTCGCCAGCGGGTCGAGCAGCTGGGCATGGCGATCCCGGCGGCGATGCGCCGTTTCCTCGTCATCACGAACTGGTGCCGGACGGTCGTGGACACGACCGACAACCGCCAGCAGGTGCGGGCGCTGCTGCTCCCGGGCGAGGAGAAGGCCGACCCCCGGCTGCAGGCGATCTGGGATGCGAACAACCTCTCGGCGCACGTGTCGATGTTCAACCGGGACCGGATGGTCTACGGACGGGCGTTCATGTCGGTCGGCGCCAACGAGGAGGACCCCGAGCTGCCGATCGTGCGCGTCGAGTCGCCACGCGAGATGGTCGCCGAGATCGACCCGCGCACGGAGCGCGTGAGCGCCGCCGCGAGGTTCTATGGCGTCGACCCGGTGACGGAGGCGACGCCGCTGCATGTGACCCTGTACCTACCCGACCAGACGGTCTGGATCGACCGCGACCAGGGCGGCCGCTGGGTCGAGGTGGACCGCGACCGGCACAACCTCGGCGCGGTCCCTGTCGTCGTCCACCTGAACCGGCGTCAGTCGGGGTCATGGTCGGGCGAGTCGCAGATGACCGACGTCATCCCGTTCGCCGACGCCGCCGCGCGGTCGCTGACGAACATGCAGTTCGCACAGGAGGCGCATGGTGCGCCGCGCATGTGGATGACGGGCGTAGCAGGCGGTGACTTCGTCGACGCGGCGGGTAAGCCGATCCCGAAGCTGGAGGCGTACTTCAACGCCATCACGACCCTGACCAAGGAGGGTGCGCGGGTCGGTCAGCTGACGGCGGCGGACCTCAAGAACTTCGAGACGGCGATGGACACCTACGGCAAGCAGGCGTCGATCGTGACCGGCTTCCCGGCCCGTTACTTCGGCATCACGTCGACGAACCCGCCCGCCGAGGGTGCGATCATCGCGGACGAGATCAGTCTCGTCAGGTCCGTCGAGGCGCAGAACGTCCAGGTTGGGACGACGATCGGCTGGATCGGCGCGCTGGCCTACCGTTTCGCCGCGGGCGAGTGGGTGACCGGCAACCGGGTCCGCACCGAGTGGCACAACCCGGCGACGCCCACGGTCGCGCAGCGTGAGGACGCGCTGATGAAGCGTCGCTCGCAGGGTGTCCTGTCGCGGCGTGGCTACATGGTGGAACTGGGCTGGTCCGAGGCGCGCATCGAGCAGGAGCTCGAGTGGCTTGCCGAGGAGGCGGCGGACCCGACCGTGGAGCGCATCATGCGGGAGTTCCGCGGTGGCGACGCTGCAGTCGGCGCGTGAGCACTACCGGGCGCAGCAGCGGATCGTCACCGCGTCGGTGCTCACGGCTCGCCGGCTGAGGCTGGGTAGCCTGCCGAGGCTCGTGGCGGTCGTGGCGGGGTTCCAGGCCGCTGCCGCGGTCGAGGGCGCCAGGTCGGTGCCCGTGGCGCTGGTCGAGCAGGGCATCAGCGCGGACCGCTTCGCCACCCCGGACGCCCGCACGCTGGCCGGGTGGACGTCCTACGGGCTGCCGCTCGCGCCGCTGCTGGAGCGGGTGCGGCTCCCCGAGGTCGAGGCGTTCCGGTTCGACCGGGTGATCGCCTCGCAGGTGCAGGACGCGGGACGGCAGGGCGCGGCGCTGCAGATGGCCGTCACCCCAGCGGCGACCACCTACGTGCGGCAGGTCAACCCGCCGTCGTGCTCCCGCTGTATCGTCCTGGCGGGCAAGAAGTACCGCAAGAACGAGGGCTTCCAACGCCACCCGCTGTGCGACTGCACGCACGTGCCGACGACCGCCGAGGTCGGCGACGACGTCACCTTCGACGCGGTCGCCTACTTCGACAGCCTGCCCACCGAGGAGCAGGACCGGATCTTCACCAGGCACGCGGCCGAACTGATCCGCACGGCACCGCCCGAGAAGCGGCAGTACGTGATGGGCCGGGCGGTTAACACTCGTTGGACACCGCGCTCGACGTCAGCGCAGGACCGCCGTGCACGACTGCTGCCCGAGGAGATCACCCGGCGGGCAGGCGGCGATCGCGCCGAGCTGCTGCGCCTGATGAGGCGCCACCGCTACCTCCGGTAGCCCCCACATTCCACCCGACCGGGCGAGCCGGCGGGGTCAACCCCAGCGATTGGGAGAGAAACACCATGTCGGAGCAGAACACCGAGAGCACGACCGAGCAGCAGACCACCGGGAAGGGCGCGACGCCCAACGACGTGGCCGAGCAGCTGGGCGACGGCGGCAAGCGGGCGATCCAGGCCGAGCGCGAGGCGCGCAAGGCCGCGGAGGACTCCGCGAAGGCGCTGCAGTCGCAGCTGGACGAGATCAAGGCGGCGCAGATGAGCGACCTGGAGAAGGCGCAGGCCCAGGCCCGCACCTTCGAGGAGGCCGCATCCAAGGCTCAGGCCGAGGCGCTGCGCTGGCGCATCGCCGCCAAGCACGGCATCAGCGACGAGGACGCCGAGACGTTCCTGACCGGGAGCGACGAGGAGTCCCTGACGCGCCAGGCCGAACGCCTGTCGGCTCTCGCCACCGCTGCACCGACGACCCCGAAGCCCGATGCCACACAGGGTGGCTCGGGCACCGCTCCGGCGCAGTCCGTGGAGCAGCAGTTCGCGGACTGGACGGCGCAGAACTTCTGACCGCCCGTAGGGGCAGAAACGAGGCAACATCATGGCTGGCGTGAACGTCAACCGCACGACCGCGGGAGTCCTGCTCCCGCCGCAGGTCGCGTCCGAGATCTGGCAGGACGCGCAGGAGCAGTCCTTCGTCATGCAGCGGGCGACCCGCACCGACCTGCCCGGCGAGGGCAAGTCCATCCAGGTCATCACCGGCGACGGGACGGCCAAGTTCGTCTCGGAGACGGCGCGCAAGGAGAAGTCGGACGCCACGTTCGACGTCAAGGAGATGCGCGCCCACAAGATCGCTCTGGTCGAGTCCTTCTCGGACGAGTTCCAGCGTGACAAGGCGGCCCTGTTCCGTGCACTGCGTCCGCGCATGGCCGGCTCGATTGCGGCCACCTTCGACGCTGCCGCCCTGCACGGCGTCGGCGCCCCGACCGGTGGCTTCGACACCCTCGCAGCCGCCCCGACCGTGTCCATCAACACCGCGGGCAGCGTCTACGCCTCCCTGCTGTCGGCGATGTCCTCCGTGGCCACCGCCAAGGGTGATGTCACAGGCTGGGGCCTGTCCCCGCAGGGTGAGATCAAGGTGCTCGGCGAGGTGGACGGCAACCAGCGTCCGCTGTTCACGATCAACCCGCAGAACGACGGGTCGATCGGCTCCCTGCTCGGTCGCCCCGTGTTCCGCTCCCGCTCGGTCTACAAGGCGGACGGCGCCGGCACCGGTGGCGTCGACGCCGAGACGCTCGGCCTGGCTGGCGAGTGGACCACCGCCTACTGGGGCTCGGTCGAGGGCATCAAGTACGAGGAGTACGGCGGCCCGATCTACGACGCCGCCGGTGACCTCATCCACGCCGGTCGCCAGGACAACATGTTCTCGGTGATCTGCGAGATCGAGGTCGGCTTCATCGT
>CAZMLG010000267.1:0-3774 GCA_964566985.1 uncultured Intrasporangiaceae bacterium | reverse complement strand
AGGTGCCCACCAGATAGCCGCCGGTGTGGTGGACGATCCCCTTGGGCTTGCCGGTCGTGCCCGAGGAGAACATCAGGAAGAACATGTCCTCGGCGTCCATCTCCTCGCACGGGCACGACGCCGGGTCGTCGTCCTGGGAGTCGACCACGTCGTGCCACCACACGTCGCGGCCGTCCTGCATGCTGACGTCGCTGCCGGTGCGGCGCACGGTGATGCAGGTCTCCACGCTCGGGGCCATGCCCATCGCCTCGTCCGCGATCGGCTTGAGCGGGCCCGGCTTGCCGCGGCGGTTCGCCGCGTCCTGGGTGATCAGATGGGTGCACCCCATTTCGTCCATGCGGCTGCCCAGCGCGCTGGCGGAGAACCCGCCGAAGACGAACGTGAACGGTGCACCCAGGCGGGCCAGGGCCAGCAAGGTGACGGGTGCCTCCGGGATCATCCCCATGTAGACGCCGACCTTGGTGCCCTTGCCGATGCCCAGCGACTTGAACGCGTTGGCGGCCTTGACCACCCGGGACTGCAGGTCGGCATACGTGATCGTCAGGCGGTCGTCGGTCGGCTCACCCTCCCAGTAGTAGGCGACCTTGTCGCCCAGACCGTTCTCGACGTGGCGGTCCACGCAGTTGTAGCAGGCGTTGAGCGTGCCGCCGAGATACCACTTGGCATACGGCCGGTCCCACTCCTTGAGCTTGGTGAAGTCGGTGAACCAGCTGATCCGCTCGCGGCCCTCCTTCTCCCAGAACTCGTCCGGATCCTGATCGTAGAAACCCGGCTGAGCATTCGCCTGGGCCGTGAACTCCGGGTCCGGTGGATACTGACGCGCTTCGGCCATGAGGGCATCGATGTTCTGGTTGGCTTCCGCCATTGTTGCCTCCTTGTATAGGTCACGTGCCGAGTCCGGCCCGGGTCGTCGAGGTCCTGCAGGTCACTGCACCGACCCGACTGCCACCACCTTCACTTAACCGCGAACGGCGTAGCGGTTCAACCCTGCCAGCAGGGCCGACGACGCATGGTCACGTCAGCATTGAACCTCACATCGGTGGCTCGATGTGTGGACTCGGGAAACATTCGTCCGCCGGTGCCGGACGGCGGGGGTCAGGAGACGATCTCCGGTGCCGTGTCGTCACCCTCGTGCCGCCGCAGTTCCTCGACGATCTGTGGGTGGGTACGCATGTAGTGCTCGCCCTCGCGCAGGCCCCAGACATAACAGATCACGGCGATTACGGCGGCGACGATCGTGTCCCATGGCTGGCCGACCCAGCCATGTCCGCCGTAGGAACCGATGTAGGACATCGCGTACATCGCGACGAGGTAGACGACCAGCCATCCGCCGCCGCGCAGCTCGTCGGTGCCCAGGCCCTGGCGCACGTGGAGGACGGCATACCAGATGACGGCGATCGCGACGACCGGGATGGTCTTCTTCAGGTCCGGCCAGGTGGACCAGTAGATCACCAGAGAACTGACGATGAACGCTGCCGGGGCGACGACGGTCATACCGCGCAGTCGCGTGCTCGCGTCGCCCAGATCGACGGCGCGGAATGCCAACAGGGTGATCGAGCCGATGGAGAAGGTGAACGCCGCCATCGTGCTCATCACCCCGACGATCTCGTGCCAGCTGGGCAGCGGCAGCAGGAAGCAGATGCCGACGACGAAGTTGAGCAGCAGGGCCCGTCGGGGGATGCCCGACCCCGGGTGGATGCGCATCGCGGCGCGCGGGAAGAGCCCATTCTTGGCCAGTCCGAAGACGTTGCGTCCGTTGGAGGCGGTATAGACGATGCCCGACCCCGACGGGGACAACGAGGAGTCCGCGATGAGCAGCCAATACAGCCAGGTGAACCCCAGCAATTCGGCAAGGTTCGCATACGGCGAGTCGAAGTTGATCCCGCTCCACCCGCTCTTGCCCAGCAGGTGGGCCGGGGTCGCCACGAGGAAGGCCACCTGGAGAGCCAGGTAGAGCACGATGGTGAAGACGATCGTCGTGACCAGCGCTCGCGGGATGTCCTTGCGTGGGTTCTTCGCCTCACCGGACAACTCGATGATGTTGCGGAAGCCGGTGTAGGCGAAGATCATGCCGGCGGAGGCGATGGCTCCCAGAGCCGCGCCGTAGCCCATCGGAGCGAAGCCGCCGTGCCCGGTGATGTTGTCGGTTCCACCGGCGCCGTGGTGATGATCGAATCCGGAGACGATCAGCAACACCACGGTGATCGTGGGAATGAAGACCTTGATCGCCGTGACGACGTTGTTGGACTCGGCGAACAGCCGCAGACCGAAGTAGTTGAGCAGCACGAACACGGCCATCAGTGCGATCGCGAGCAGGATGCCCCACGTCGTGAGCTCGCCTGTGCCCGCATCGAACACCCCGGGCAGCCACGACGCGGCATACTGCACGACGCCGGACGCCTCGGACGGCGGGTTGCCGACATACGCCAGCCACATCGCGAAGCCGACGACGGTCGCGGCGAGCTTGCCGTTCGAATACAGGGGATAGCGCACCAGGCCGCCGGACTCGGGGCGCACCATGCCCAGTTCGGCGAAGACCAGGGCGATCATCAGCATCAGGGCGCCGCCGATCACCCAGGCGATGAGCGACGCCGGACCGGCCGTCTTCGCGGCATACATGGAGGAGAACAGCCAGCCCGATCCGATCACACTCCCGATGCCGGCCGCGAGCAGCGACCAGTATCCGAGGCCCTTCTTGAGGAGGTGATCTTCGTGAGCGATGTCGGAGGTGATCGCCGATGTCATGTCGTCAACGTAAGGCACAGCGGTGCGTCGGTGGCGTTTTGCGCGCCGGCAGATCGAGACACCCCAGGGCCCCGTCGACGGGCGCACTGTGGAAGGATTCAGCGACCACGTCTTGTGCCGCATCGTCGGGAGGCCCCATGACCACCAGCCCCGCAACCCAGCGCCCGAAACGGGTGTTGCTGAAGCTGTCCGGCGAGGTGTTCGGTGGCGGCAAGGTGGGGCTCGACCCCGATGTGGTGCGAGGAATGGCCCGGCAGATCGCCGAGGCGTCGCGCAGCGGTGTCCAGGTCGCCATCGTGATCGGCGGCGGCAACTTCTTCCGCGGCGCGGAACTTCAGCAGAAGGGCATGGATCGGGTCCGAGCCGACTACATGGGGATGCTCGGCATCGTCATGAATTGCCTCGCGTTGCAGGATTTCCTCGAGAAGGAGGGGGTCGACACCCGGGTGCAAACGGCGATCACGATGGGTCAGGTCGCCGAGCCCTACATCCCGCGTCGCGCGATCCGGCACATGGAGAAGGGGCGGGTCGTGATCTTCGGGGCCGGGATGGGGATGCCGTTCTTCTCCACCGACACCGTCGCCGTCCAGCGGGCGCTGGAGAGCAAGTGCGACATGGTCATGGTCGCCAAGAGCGGAGTCGACGGGGTCTACACCGCGGACCCGAAGACCGACCCGACGGCGACGAAGATCGACGTGTTGCACTACGACGAGGCCGTCGAGCAGGGGCTGCGCGTCATGGATCAGACCGCGTTCGCGCTGTGCGGGGAGAACAAGCTGCCGATGGTCGTCTTCGGCATGGAAGGTCCCGGGAACATCACCCGTGCACTGCAAGGTGAGAAGATCGGGACGTTGGTCACGATGTGATCGGCCGCCGCACCCCGACCGAAGGTGCGACGGCGACGACCGGCACGACACTCGACAGCGAAGGCAGAGGGAGCCAGCAGGATGGACGGCAGTATCGACGACAGTCTCCTCGAGGCCGAGGAGAAGATGGACAAGGCCGTGGAGGTCGCCAAGGAGGACTTCG
>CAZMLG010000266.1:0-3789 GCA_964566985.1 uncultured Intrasporangiaceae bacterium | reverse complement strand
CACCGGTTGGGCCTGGAGCCGTGGGACATCACGCGCACCGGCGAGAAGGTCGCCACGGAGCTCGACCTGCCCTCCCTCCCGCGCGACGCCGCGCACCGCGAGGACTGGATCGCCGCCATGTGCGACCACCCCATCCTCATCCAGCGCCCGATCCTCACCGCCGACGACGGGAGTGCCGTCGTCGGTCGCACCCCGGAGGCCGTCCGAGAGGCGCTCGATCGCCAGAGTTGATTCATCGCGACTCAACTTTCTGGAATGAATTCCGCTCATGCTGCGTTGGACGTCGTAGAGAAGGTCACAGGACCACAATCCCCAAGGAGCAGACATGAGCAGGACCCACACCCCCTACGTGATCAACCAGCGCAGTGCGTTCCCCGAGTTCGACGCCCTCATCCGCGGCGCCTTCGGGCCCAGTGCCCTCAGCACGACCGGCTTCACCCCCGCCGCGGACGTGCGCCGCGACGGCGACGATGCCGTCGTGACCCTGGAGCTGCCCGGCGTCGACATCACCCAGGACGTGACCGTCGAGGTCGACCGCTCGCAGCTGGTGATTCGTGGCGAGCGCCGCGACGAGCACAGCGAGGAGACGCACGGCCGCAGCCTGCGCGAGATGCGCTACGGCTCCTTCCGCCGCAGCTTCACCCTCCCGCACGGCGTGAGCGCCGACGCGGTGAGCGCGACGTATGACGCGGGGCTGCTGCAGGTGCGCGTCGCCGGTGTCTACCAGGGCACCGAGCCGCAGAAGATCGCCATCGCCGGTGCGGAACCGGTGGCCGCCGAGGTCACGGCCGCCGCCGACGAGGAGAAGTGACGCGCTGACCCGCCATGAAAGGGGCGGCCCACCGAAGGTCCGGTGGGCCGCCCCTTGCGTGATGGCCTCACCCCGCTGCGGTGCCCAGCGCCTCGGCGATCGGCGTCGACCCGTTGTTGAACCAGACGGCCTGGTCCCGCAGGGCCCGGGGGTCGTCCTGGATCATCGACACCGCCTCGGCGATCACCGCCGCGACGTCGTCACGAGTCACCTCGGACTTGCCGGGGGCGGTGGCATCGACCCGCTCGGCGAGCTCGATGCGCCCGGTGCCCGGGTCGTCGGTCAGACGGCTGGGTCCGAAGATCGTGTGGGCCCGGCCCGAGCCGGCCAGGTGCGCATCGGCGGCCGCCTTCGACTCGGCATACGGGAAGAACGAGCTGTCCTGGGGCACACCGTGATCGAGGGCAGCCCCGAAGTAGGACACCATGAGGTAGCGGTCGACACCCGCCTGTGCCGACGCGTGGATCGAGCGGATGGCCGCATCCCGGTCGACCGCGTAGGTGCGCGCCGGGTTGCCGCCACCGGCGCCCGCCGACCAGATCACGATGTCGGACCCCTCCATGGCGGTCGCCATGGCCTCCATATCCGCGTGCTCGACGTCGAGCACCACCGCACTCGCTCCGGTCTGCTGCACGTCGGCCTCCTGCTGTCGTGAGCGGATCCACGAGTGGACCTCGTGTCCGGCCTCGACGAGCCGTGGGGCGAGTCGCATCGCGATCTTGCCGTGTCCTCCGATGAGGGTGATGGTGGCCATGGCTCCACCGTAGGCGTTCAGGTGCAGTGTGGAGAGGCCGCGGTCTCTCGGCGTCCGGACTCCTCGACGGCTCCGTCCGCCCGAGCACGGCGAGTTGCAGCGTCGTGCTTGTCGATGGTCACCGGGGCCGGGGCGGTCGTCGAGCTCGCGGGCGGCACGGCCAGCGGTGACACGGTGCCGATCCCGGGATCGGTCGAGTCGACGGGCATAGCGCCCAGAGGCCGGCAGACGACGACCGCGACCAGCACGACGGCCACCCCCGCCAGGACGTCGCTGACCCAGTGGTTGCCGGTGCCGATGACCACGACGCTCGTCGTGACGGCGTATGCCGTGGCCAGCACCTTCCAGATCGGGCGCGTCCCGCAGATGAAGGCCACCGCCGCCACCCAGACCGCCCATCCGGCGTGCAGGGAGGGCATGGCGGCCAGCTGGTTGGTCAGGCCACCCAGCCCCTGGGGCGCCGAGGCCTCGGCACCCCACCAGCCGAGGTCGGAGTGCTCGGCCAGCACGTCGACATACGGCAGCCCCGACAGTCGGGGCGGTGCGGTGGGCAGCAGCAGATAGACGACCAGTCCGGCCACGGTCGAGAGCACCAGCGCGGTGCGGGCCCAGACGTAGTGCCCTCCGCCGTGCCGATAGAGCAGATAGAGCACGACGGCCGTCACGACGTAGTGCCCGGTGGCATACCAGTAGGACGCGAAGACGCCGAGCACGTCGTGCGTGGCGAAGAAGTGGTCCCAGACGGTCTCGAGGTCCAGCCCCACCAGGTGCTCCCAGTGCAGGATGTCGTAAGCACGCTCGCGCGCGGCCTGCAGGTCGTCGTCGGCCAGGAGCCGAGAGAGGCTGTAGCCGACATAGAGCACACCCAGGATCGCCATCTCGACCAGACCGCTGTGCGGGCGCAGGAAGTGATCGACGAACCGTCCCGCCCATCCCCGAGGCCGTCCGTCCGGCTGCTGCACCGTCCCCCACGGACGTGTATCTACCTGCCGCACGGTAGGCAGCCTACCTGCCGAGCGGTAGACTGATCAAAGTGATTTACGGCACGCACGAGGACGAGGACCATGGCACGAGATACCAAGGCCGACATCTGCACTGCCGCCGCGCGGCTCATCAGCGACAAGGGGTATGAGGCGACCAGCCTCCGCGAGATCGCCGAGGCCGTCGGCATCACCAAGGCGTCCCTGTACTACCACTTCTCCTCCAAGGACGACCTGGTCGATGCGATGCTCGCACCGCTCCTGGACGACCTGCACGCGACGATCGACGACATGGACGCGACGCCGTGGACCCTCGAAGCCGCCGAGCAGACTCTCGGGCGGTTCATCGACGCGCTGATCACGCACCGCCACCTGGGCATCTGGCTCAGTCGGGATATCAATGCCCTCAAGGCCTCCGAGCGTTCGCTGAAGGATCTCTCCGGTCTGATCTCCCGCCTGCGCGACTGGCTCGCGGGGCCGGATGCCGACCTCGAGGACCGCATCAAGGTGGTGGCCGCCACAGAGATCATCGGGGGCGTGCTGTCCTCGATGGTCAGCGTGGCCGACGCACCCACCGATGTGCTGCGCCGCACCCTGCTGGAGTCGGCGATGGCCGTGCTCCCCCGCCGTGATGCGTAGCGGGGCGACCTCGACCTAGGACCGCAGGAAGGCCGTCAGCTCGCGCGACCAGGCCTGTGGAGCCTCGAGATGGAGGTCGTGACCGGCCCCGGGAATGGTCACCAGACGAGCGTCCTGGCCCTCGGCGACCATCCGGTCGGCCTCCTCGCCGAGGTGTCCGCGCTCCCCGCGCACGATCAGGGCCGGCGCCGACACCCGCTGCCAGGCCTTCCAACGGGGCATCGCGTGCACCTGCACCAGCGCCTCCTCCAGCACGTCCGCATCCCAGCGGGGCCACAACCCGTCCACGCGCACGTTGAGCCCATCGGCCCAGGCGCGCGTGACCGGCTTGGTGCCGCCGAAGAACTCGGCGAACGCCTCTCGGTCCTCGAACGGCACCGGCCATCGGTGCAGCCAGTCCGCGACCGGCTGGGTCGCGGCGCGACCGCCACCGCCGACGCCACCCTCGACCAGCACCAGGCGTCGCACGAGGTCCGGCCGCTCCGCGGCCACCAGGAGCGCGGTGTGGGCTCCCATCGACTGCCCGACCAGGTCGACCGGACCCACCTGTTCGTGCTCGATGAGCGCCACGACGTCGTCGACGTAGGCCGACCGCGTCACCGTGC
>CAZMLG010000265.1:0-3830 GCA_964566985.1 uncultured Intrasporangiaceae bacterium | reverse complement strand
TCCAGGTGGACGACTTCCTCGACGAGATCGTCGTGGAACTGCGTCGGCTGAACGCCGAGAACGAGGACCTCGCGAGCAAGCTCGAGGACTGCCGACGCTCGAAGGGCATGACGGGCAAGAAGGAGGGTGCGGCGTCGACCGACGCCGCCGCCAGCGTGCCCGCCTCGGCGGTCGCCGCCGACTCGAGCGAGTCGCCGAAGGACCTGTCCTCCGCCAAGGAGGAACTGGCGACGGTGCAGGGCCAGCTCACGAAGGCACGCGCCGATCTGGAATCGGCCAAGCAGGAGCAGAGCAAGGCGGAGAGCGCCACCAAGGAGTCGAAGGCCCGCCTGCAGGAGCTGCAGCAGCAGATCAGCAAGGCCGAGGCCGACGAGAAGGTCGCCAAGGAGCGCGTCGCCGAGGCCGACACGGACCAGGGCGACCAGAGCGACGGCTCGAGCCACGGCAAGGCCGCCATGGCCGCCGTGGGCGGCGCCGCCGCCGGGGCGAGCGCCGCGGGCGTCATCGAGCTGGCGCAGCGCCTGCACGACGAGCACGTCAAGGAGGGTGAGACCACCAGAGACCGGCTCGTCGCCGAGGCGAAGGCGCACCACGAGAAGGTCGTGGGCGAGGCCAACACCCAGCGCGACCGGCTCATGCGCGACGGACAGTCCAAGCACGACGAACTGGTCGGCAAGGGGCAGTCGAAGCATGACGAGCTGCTCCGGACGGCCGGCGAGAAGTCGAGCGCCATGGTCAAGGACGCCGAGGAGCGCAAGAGCAAGATCCTCGGTGAGCTCAATGCCGAGAAGGACAAGGTCAGCAAGAGCATCGAAGAGTTGCGCGCGTTCGAGAAGGACTACCGCACCA
The DNA here is from genome assembly GCA_964566985.1 of uncultured Intrasporangiaceae bacterium. GTDB lineage: Bacteria > Actinomycetota > Actinomycetes > Actinomycetales > Dermatophilaceae > Leekyejoonella. The sequence goes on along the minus strand of CAZMLG010000265.1, from coordinate 2,981 downwards.
AGCTGCGCGGTTACATCACCGAACAGCTCGAACGGCTCGACAGCACGCCGGTCGAAGGGGACAAAGCGCCCACCGACGGATCGCAGCAGCACGGGTGAACGCCCGGCCGCCTGGGGTGTCACCCGCCGACCCCAGGCGGCGGCCGTGCGCCCTGCGGGAGAATTTCGGGCGTTTCGGATTGTCTGAGGCGCCGTTCTCCCATATTCTCGGCGCGTCACGAGGAACCCCTCGAGGCGGACACGGCGATTGGTCGAATGCGCGGGGAGGGACCTGATGGCCACACCCAAAAAGGCCGGCACGGCGAAGAAGCAGACAGGTGCCGCGCGCAAGCGCACGACGCGCAAAACCGCCTCGAGCGCCACCGGGTCCGACTCGGCGGAGGCGAGCGCCACGAAGGCGAGCGCCAAGAAGGCGGCGTCCTCACGCACCGGCGCGGCGAAGAAGAAGAGCGCCGCCGCGAAGCCCTCGAAGTCCGACCGCAAGAGCACCTCGCGGCGGGAGCCCCGCAAGGCCACGGCGAAGAAGGCCGTCACCGCGCCGGAGAAGCTGGAAGTCCGTGACGACGAGTCTCCCTGGACCGTCGACGAGTTGGATGCCGTGCGCGGTGAGTTGCAGGGAGATGTCGACCGCCTCTCGTCCGAACTGAGTGGGTTCGAGACCGAGATCCTGGGGCTGATGGGAGAGGGCGGCGACGGTCCCGGCGACGACCAGGCCGACGTCGGCACCAAGACCTTCGAACGCGAGCACGAATACTTCCTGGCCCAGAACTCGCGGGACCTGCTGGAGCAGTCTCACCACGCGCTCGAGCGGATCGCCGACGGCACGTACGGCATCTGCGAGCACTGCGGCAACCCGATCGGCAAGATGCGACTCCAAGCCTTCCCTCGGGCTACCCTGTGCATGTCGTGCAAGCAGAAACAGGAACGCCACTGACTACCAAGGTCCCCGCCGACGCCTCCGCGACGCCGCGCACCCACCGTCGATCGATCGCGCTGCTGATCGCCGTCGCCGTCATCGGGTACGGGCTCGATCAGCTCACGAAGGCCTGGGCCGCCGCCAGCTTGGACCCATGGCATCCACGGGAACTCATCGGAACACTGCTGCAGTTGCATCTGACCCGCAACCCCGGTGCGGCGTTCTCGATCGCGACCAACGCCACCTGGTTGCTCACCCTCATCGCGGTGGCCGTCATCGTCGCGACGATCGTCGTCGCCCGGAGACTGCGCAGCCGTGCCTGGGCCTGCGCCCTCGGGCTGCTCATCGGCGGCGCCCTGGGGAACCTCACCGACCGAGTGTTCCGTGCACCTGGCGGGGGTGAAGGGCACGTCGTCGACTTCCTCGAGCTGCCGCACTGGCCGATCTTCAACGTCGCCGACATGTGCGTGGTCACGGCGGCCTGCCTCATCGCGCTGCTCGCCCTGGTCGGCGTCGGAGTCGACGGCACTCGGGTGACCCGGGACGACGCGGACGACGACGAGAGCCGTGACGACGCCGACACCGCACGGGACGAGAACGACACGGATGGTGATGGCGAGCGTGAGTGAGGTCAAGGCCCTGCCGATCCCTGCCGGGCTCGAAGGGGAACGGGTCGACACCGCCATCGCGCGCCTGCTGGGATTTTCCCGGACCCGAGCCGCCGAACTCGCGGCGGACGGGGCCATCACCGTCGATCATGTCGTCGTGCGCAAATCCGACCGGGTCAGCGCCGACCAGTGGCTCGAGGTGCAGATGCCCGACCGGGTCGGCCCCCGGCAGGCACAGGTGGCACCGCAGATCGTCGAGGGCCTGCGGATCGTCCACGACGATCCACACATCGTCGTCGTCGACAAGCCGGCCGGGGTCGCGGCCCACCCCAGCGTCGGGTGGGACGGGCCGGACGTGGTCAGCGGCCTCGCGGGTGCCGGCTACCGCATCTCCACCTCCGGTGCCGCCGAACGCCAGGGCATCGTGCAACGGTTGGACGTCGGCACCAGCGGCCTGATGGTGGTCGCCAAGAGCGAGCGCGCCTACACGGTCCTCAAACAGGCGTTCCGCGACCGCACCGTCGACAAGACCTATCACGCGCTCGTGCGGGGCCTGCCCGACCCGATCGTCGGCACCGTCGAGGCTCCTATCGGCCGCCACCCCGGTCACGACTACAAGTTCGCCGTCACGAAGGCCGGCCGGCCCAGCATCACCCACTACGAGGTGATCGAGGCCTTCCGCTCCACGTCCTTGCTGACCATCCATCTGGAGACCGGACGCACCCACCAGATCCGCGTGCACTTCTCGGCCCTGCATCACGCCTGTGTCGGCGATCCGCTCTACGGCGGCGACAAGGCGGTGGCCAAGCGGCTCGGACTGGAGCGCCAATGGCTGCATGCGGTGGAGCTGGGCTTCACCCACCCGGCCTCGGGGGAGTATGTCAGCTTCACCAGCGCGTATCCGGCGGACCTGCAGCGCGCCCTCGACCTCGTGCGCGACACCTGAGGCAGCGGCGCACCCCGGTGAGGTGACTCGTCGCTCACAGGGGCACGTCGGCCGGACGGGTCGAGGTTCGCTGGATGCGCTCATCGGTGTCGTCGGCAGGTCGCGGCGGGGGCATGCTGCGGTCGCAACCAGTCGACCTCCGCAGGCTCCGGTCGACGGCCAGTCCCATCCACGCTCCCTCCGCATGCCCCCGCCACTCCCACGTGTCGGCTCGACCGCTGACCACAACCGGCGACCAGCGCATGTATCAGACGCCTCATTGGCCACATCTCCGCGCGGCTGACTCGAGTGTCGGAGGGGTCTCGTAAGATCGGAGGCGATGTCGAACACCGCTGATGTATCCCGTGGCTCGGACCCGTTCGTGCACCTGCACGTGCACACCGAATTCTCCATGCTCGACGGTGCGGCGAAGAACTCCGCACTGTTCGGTGAAGTCGAGAGGCAGGGGATGCCCGCCGTGGCGATGTCCGACCACGGCAACATGTTCGGGGCCTACGAGTTCTTCCAGATGG
>CAZMLG010000264.1:0-3866 GCA_964566985.1 uncultured Intrasporangiaceae bacterium | reverse complement strand
GCGGTCGCCGGGCATCTTGCGCAGCAGCGACCCCTTGCCGTGGACGACCTCGTCGTGGCTGATCGGGAGCACGAACCGCTCGCTCCAGGCATACACGAGGGCGAAGGTGATCTGCCCGTGGTGGTATTGGCGATAGATCGGCGGATTGGCGACGTAGTCGAGGCTGTCGTGCATCCAGCCCATGTTCCATTTGAACCCGAACCCGAGGCCACCGCCGGACGTCGGCTCGGTGACACCCGGCCACGACGTGGACTCCTCCGCGATCATCACGGTGCCCGGGCAACGCCGGTAGGCCGTGGCATTGGTCTCCTGGAGGAGCCGAACGGCCTCGAGATTCTCCCGTCCGCCGTCCTTGTTCGGGACCCACTGTCCGTCGGCCCGGGAGTAGTCCAGATAGAGCATCGACGCGACACCGTCGACGCGCAGACCGTCCGCATGGAACTCCTGCAGCCAGTAGACCGCATTGGCGACCAGGAAGTTGCGGACTTCGTTGCGGCCGTAGTCGAAGATGTAGGAGCCCCATTCGGGATGCCACCCACGCCGGGGATCGGGATGCTCATAACACGGTGCACCGTCGAACCGGGCCAGTGCCCACTCGTCGGTGGCGAAGTGCCCCGGCACCCAGTCGAGGATCACGCCGATGTCGTGCTGATGCAGGGTGTCCACCAGATATCGGAAGTCGTCAGGGGAGCCGAGGCGTGAGTTGGTCGCGTAGTACCCCGTCACGTGGTAGCCCCAGGACGGAGGGTACGGATGCTCCATCACCGGCATCATCTCGACGTGGGTGAAGCCGAGATCCTTGACATAGGAGACAAGTTCGTCGGCCAGGCGGCGGTAGGACTCGCCCGGGCGCCAGGAACCCAGGTGCACCTCGTAGACGCTCATCGGGCGGATGTGCGGGTCCCCGGCATTGCGGCGCGTCATCCAGGCGTCGTCGCCCCACGTGTAGTCCGAGTCGGTGACGATGGACGCGGTCGCGGGTGCGGTCTCGCTTAAGCGGGCCATCGGGTCGGCCTTGTCACGCCACACCCGGTCCGCGCAGAGGATCTGAAACTTGTATTTGGTGCCCACCTCGACACCGGGCACGAACAGCTCCCAGACACCGGCGCCGCCGAGGCGACGCATCGGATGCCCTCGACCGTCCCATTCGTTGAAGTCCCCGATGACCCGCACACCGTGGGCGTGAGGAGCCCAGACGGCGAACGCGGTGCCGCTGGTGGCGCCCATGGGTCCGTCGAAACGCGTGCGGTGTGCGCCGAGCACGGTCCACAGTTGCTCGTGGCGGCCTTCTCCGATCAGGTGCAGGTCGATCTGACCCAGGGTGGGCAGGAAGCGGTACGGGTCGTCGGCAACGTGGGCGACGCCGTCGTCGTAGGTCGTGACGACGCGATAGTCCTGCGTGTGGACACCGGTCAGGTGGGCCGCCCAGATGCCTTCGTATTCGTGGGCGAGCGCGTGCTCGCTCCCGTCCGCGAAGGTCACGGACACCGTCCTGGCGAGGGGCCGGAACACGCGCACGGTCACTCCGTCGTCGCCGTCCGGGTGCATCCCGAGGAGGGTGTGCGGGTCGCGGTGTTCCCCGCGGATCAGCGCATCCGCCGCGTCCCGGTCGAGCGGTGTCGGCTGGTCGGACATCGTGAGTCTCCTTTCGCCGAGCAGACGCCCGAGGGCCGCTCGCGGCACTCCCGCCCAGTCCGGCCTGCCGTGCAACTCGTAGGCGAGTTCGTATGCGGCTTTGTCGATCTCGAAGAGGTCGAGCAGGGTTGAGTGCGCCACCGGGTCGAGGTCGGCACCCGTGCTGTATCCCGCCAGGAACGCGCGTCGCGCAGCGGCGGCCCACTCCCGCCGGTCGGCGCCGTCGTCGAGTTCGACGGTGCCCGCCGCGTAGTCGAACGAGCGGAGCATGCCCGCCAGGTCCCGCAACGGAGAGTCCGGGTGCCCGCGTTCGGACAGCGGACGCATCGGTTCGCCCTCGAAGTCGATGGCGAGCCATCCTCGCCTGGGCGCGTCGAGCACCTGGCCCAGGTGCAGGTCGCCGTGGATGTGCTGCAGGGCCGGCCACGGCCGGCGCGACACGTCCTCGACGAGAGCCGAGAACCGCTCGGCACTCGGCTCCAGCGACGGATCGAGTGCCACCGTGTGGTCCCATCGATCCCGTATCCCGTCGAGCAGGCGCGTGATCTCGTCGTGGGAGGGTCGTTGAGTGCCCAGCGCGGCCGCCAGATCCCGGTGCAGGTCGGCGACGGCGCCGCCGAGGGTGCGTGCGCGATCCGAGAAGTCCTGGCCGCTGCGCGCCGCCGCCGCCGCCTCGCGCCAGGCATCCTGCACCCCGGGCACGAATTCCTGCGCGAATGCCAGGTGGCCCGTGACCGTGTCCGAGGCCCCCGGGGCCTTCGGCCAGGTGCCGCTCAGGTGCCCGGCCGCTGCCGGGACCGAGCGTGATCCGGCGGCCGACAGTGCGCCCTGCACGACCACATCGGGATTGTCCCCGGGGTGCAGCACCCGGAACACCTTCACGATCAGGGGCGTCACGTGCTGCGCGCCCTCGAACGCATAGATGATCGAGGTGTTGGACTGCTCCCCGCGCAACACTCGGCTGGATCGGTCGGCCGGCCAGGTCGTGCCGTCGCCGCTGCCGCGCACGGTGGTATCCGGCTCGCGCGGCACCGGGGTGCCTTGCGTGTCCCGGGCGACGAGCAGGTCGGCCTGGCGCCCGCCGCGTGTGATGGTGTCCAGCAGCACATCGGCATACACCGGGTCGTGGCACGCGTCGTAGACGTAGCGAGTGCCGAGGACTCCGTGCTGCAGTGTGCCGACGAGCGCATGGGCCTTGTCGGGCAGCGGTGCGGCACGATAGGTGAGCGGGACCTGGTAGAGGACCGGCTGCGTCCCGGAACCGTCCTGCAGCAGCAGTGTCTCGATGCCGACCTCGCCCGCAGGGTCGTCGAACCGGTAGGCGCCCACCTGCGAGAGGCGGGGAGCGGACCCCTTGCCGGAATACCAGCGCCGGCCGCCGATCCAGGCGGTGACCAACTCCAGCTTGCTCGGCCGCAGCGTCGTCGGGTGCAGGATCGCCATGATCAGTCGCCGGTCTCGGGACGCAGGGAGAGCCAGAAGAAGTCACGCGAACCGAGGGTCAACGTGATCTGCGCGTCATCACGCACCGACGGGAATCGGGCGCCGCCGAAGAGATCCCGCGTTCGATGGTCGGCGAGATGCTCGGGTAGGCGCACCGTCACGGCCTGCGGGCTGGAGGAGAGGTTGTTGACACACAGCACGACGGGAGTGCGCGTCTCGTCGTCGTCGTCCGAGGGCGGGAGCGTGCGAAGGAAACTCAGGACGGCCTCGTTGTCGTTCTCGCACACGAGGAATTCACCGACGCCGAACACCGGATATCGTGCGCGGATCGCGAGCATCTCTCGGGTCCAGTGCAGCAGCGACGACGAGGATCCCATCTGCGCCTCGACGTTGACGTTGTTGTAGTGGTAGACGAGGCTGGAGATGACCGGAAGATACAGCTTGCCGGGATCCGAGGTCGAGAAACTGGCGTTGCGGTCCGGCGACCACTGCATCGGCGTGCGCACCGCGTCGCGGTCGTCCAGCCAGATGTTGTCCCCCATACCGATCTCGTCTCCGTAATAGAGACAGGGAGACCCCGGTAGCGACAGCAGGAGCGCATTGATCAGCTCGATCTCCGCGCGGCTGTTGTCCAGCAGCGGTGCCAGACGCCGGCGGATGCCGACGTTGGCCCGCATCCGCGGATCCGGTGCATACCAGCCATACATCGCAGCGCGTTCCTCGGGAGTCACCATCTCGAGGGTCAACTCGTCGTGGTTGCGCAGGAAGGTGCCCCACTGGGCTCCTTC
>CAZMLG010000263.1:0-3868 GCA_964566985.1 uncultured Intrasporangiaceae bacterium | reverse complement strand
GCGCGCTCGGCTTCAACGTCTGATCCACAGCTGAGCGGGGACGCCGGGTAGGGTGTCGTCGGTCGGTGTATCCGTCCGTGCGATATGTCAGTCGGCGTTACCAATCAGAGTGAGTGCATTGAATACCGAGGAGCTGCTCCTACCCCCGTCGGCCCGCGTGGTCCACGTCGGTCCGCACAAGACCGGAACCACCAGCGTGCAGAGTGCGTTTCACACACATCGTGCGCAGGTGGAGCAACACGGGGTGCATTACGCGGGCAAGGGGCGACAGCCTGTCGTCGCAGCACTCGCGGTGGCGGGTGGCCCGGGTGGCAAAGGGGATCGCACACCGCGGCCGGAGGACTGGACCCGTCTGCTGGAGGAGATTCGCGCTGCGGGCGATCAGCGTGTCGTCGTCAGCAGCGAGTACTTCTGCCACGCAGATGATGCGGCGGCCCGGCGGGTCGTGACGGAGATCCCCGGCGGACCGGTGCATGTGGTCGTGACGCTGCGTCCGCTGACCAAGATCGCGCCATCGCAGTGGCAGCAATTCACCCAGAACGGGCGACACATGTCGTTCGAGGACTGGATCGCCGATGTCTTCCCGGACCCGCCGTCGACCGACGGGGCACAACTTTTCTGGCATCGACATGCACACGGGGAGTTGGTGGCTCGGTGGGCCGACGCCGTCGGGCCCGAGAATCTCACCGTCATCGTTGCGGACGGGTCGGCGCCGGACCGGCTGGTACGCACCTTCGAGTCACTGGTGGGCCTACCCGTCGGGTTGCTGGACCCCGAGGAGAATTCGGCGAACCGATCGCTCAGCCGCGGTGAGGTCGAACTGGTTCGCGCGGTCAACCAGTCCTTTGCCGACCACGACTGGACCGGGCACTGGACGAACGCCGAATACGACAAATTCGTGTTCAGGGGCGCGGTCCTGCAGATGAAGACCGGCCGTCGGCCGGCGAAGAACGAACCGCGTGTCGAGATGCCGGCGTGGGCCGCCGAGCGGGCGCGGAGGGCGGGGGCGGCTGCGGCCGAGACCATTGCCTCGCTCGGGGTGAGGGTGATCGGTGATCTGTCGACACTTCATGAGCCGCCGCGGCCCGGGCCCGCGACGGACGACGACGCCGATGCTCCGTACCGTGTGCCCGCTGATGCGGCGGCTCTGGCGGTGCTGGGCGCTATGACGGCACCTGCGAAGGCCACGGACGCGGCGCGGACGGCTGCGATGCTGTCGATGCTGGTCCAAGCCGGACTGCCGGAACGGTCGGAGGACGAACGCGGCATACCGATGGTGTCGACCGATGCAGCGGCGAGGGCGGTCCTCGGCGTCATCGAGGGGAGGAACCGCGGCGTGGGCATGGACGATGTCCGGGGGCTCCCGGCGCCGTTGGGAGGGCTCGCCGTCATCGCTGCGTCCAGGGCCGCCGGCGCCCCCGAACGTGTCGACTTCGGTGGGGCGCGGTCGTTGAAGGAGCCGCTTGCCGTCGGCCGACCGCCCGCCAAGCGTCGGCCTACGGCTCGGCGAGTGCCCGTGTCCTCTTCGGCCAAGCGCACGGTGGACGAGACCGCGGCCCGCGACCTCCTTCGGGTGGTTGCCGGGCGGGGCGTGCGGCGCCTGAGAGCTCGTCGACGTCGTGGTCGGCGCTGAGACGCCTCAGTGAACGGGCCTCGCCGCGCCCGTGTGATGTTGGACTTCCCCTTCGGATGAGTATGGAGAGAATGCTGTGGATTCGGAGTCGTTGTTGCTTCCCCCGTCCGCCCGCCTCGTGCATGTCGGGCCGCACAAGACCGGGACGACGAGCCTGCAGCGGTCGCTGCACCGGAACCGGGACGGCCTGCACCGCCACGGCGTCCACTACGCCGGGCCGTCGCCCCAACCGATCGTCGCGACGCTTGCGGTGACCGGTGGCCCCGGTCGCAAGGGAGACCGTGAGCCGAAGCCCGAGGACTGGACGCGCCTGACCGACGAGATCCGTGACGCCGGCGACCAACGCGTGATCCTGAGCAGCGAGTTCTTCGATCATGCCGATGACGAAGCCGCCCGCAGGGTCGTGCGCGAAGTCACCGGTGGACCGGTCCACATCGTCGTGACGCTGCGCCCGATCGGCAAGATCGTGCCCTCCCAGTGGCAGCAGTGGGTGCAGAACGGGCGACGCACGCCCTACCTCGAGTGGCTGCGCAGCCTTCTGCCCGAGCCTCCGCAGGAGAGCACCGAGCGGCTTTTCTGGCACCGCCACTCGCACGGCGAGCAGGTGCGTCGCTGGGCCGACGCCGTAGGTCCGGAGAACCTCACCGTCATCGTGGCCGACGACTCCGACCCGGATCTGCTCTCGCACACGTTCGAGTCGATGGTCGGACTTCCCGAGGGCATGTTGGACCGCACCGACGTGTCGAACCGGTCGCTGACGCTGGGCGAGATCGAGATGGTTCGCGAGATCAACAAGCAGTTCGCCGCGCACGACTGGAAGGGTGCGTGGTCCGAAGCGGTGCATGCCAACGTGATGCGCGAGGGTGCGCTGAAGCGGATGAAGGTCGAGCGTCGCCCCGCGCCCGGTGAGCCTCGGATGTCGACGCCGGCCTGGGCCGTGGAGCGCGCCAACGCGCGGGGCGCCCGGGACATCGAGATCATCGAGTCGACCGGTGTCCGCGTCATCGGCGATCTGTCCTCGCTGGCCGGTGTCCCCGTCGACACCGCGAGCCCGGGCGAAGGATCGGACCCGGTGCGGGTCCGGGCGGACGCCTTGGCCGTGGCCGTGTTCGGCGCCGTCACCGGGCGAGGTGCTTCGAAACGGTCGAACCGTTCGGCTGCGGTCGTCGCGACGCTCGGCGCGCTCGCCTCCGGCGAAGAGGCGGTCGATCAGACCGGTATGGCCTTGGTGCCCGTCGACGTCGCGGCGCGCACCGTCGTGGGCGCCATCGAAGGGCACCGGGCCCACACCGAATTAGCCCAGTTGCCGCGCATGTCCGCTGCTGCCGCGGGGGTGGCGGCACACGCGGCCGCCCGGGCATCCGGTGCCACCGGGCTGGTGCCGACACGATCGCTGCACGATGTGGCCGAGGTGCTGAAACTCGACACCGACGGCACCCATAGAATCGACGCCGGCGCGCGGAAGGGCGCCACGGACAACCAGCCCCCGGCCTCGAGCAGCGCGGACGACGTCGCGCTGGACATGCTGGCCGTCCACGACGTGAGCGCGCGAAATCTTCTTGCGATCGTGGCGAAACGTGGGGTACGACGGATGCGCCGCAAACTGCGTCGCTGAGGACGATTCGACCAGAAGGAGACATTCGTGATCACCGCCCAGGGCCTCGAGTTGCGGGCGGGGGCACGACTACTGCTCGACGACGCCAGCTTCCGGGTGGATGCCGGAGACCGAGTGGGCCTGGTGGGCCGCAACGGCGCCGGCAAGACGACGCTGACCAAAGTGCTCGCGGGAGACCATCAGCCGGCCGCGGGATCCGTCACGATCTCCGGTGACGTCGGATATCTTCCGCAGGACCCGCGTACCGGCGATCTGAGCGTGCTCGCCCGCGACCGGATCCTGTCCGCCCGCGATCTCGACGCCACGATCCGTGCACTCCGCAAGGCCGAGGCCGCCATGGCGGACGAAGACGAGTCCGTCCGCGAGCGGGCGATGCGCCGGTACAGCCGGCTGGACGTCGAGTTCACCAACAAGGGCGGGTATGCCGCCGAGGCCGAGGCGGCGTCGATCGCCTCCAGTCTCGGACTCGATACGCGGATCCTCGAGCAGCCGTTGGCGACGCTGTCCGGGGGGCAACGTCGACGGGTCGAGCTGTCGCGCATCCTGTTCTCCGGGGCCGCCACCTTGATGCTCGACGAGCCGACCAACCATCTCGACGCGGATTCGATCGTCTGGCTACG
>CAZMLG010000262.1:0-3881 GCA_964566985.1 uncultured Intrasporangiaceae bacterium | reverse complement strand
GCGATGATGCCGCTCACGTCGGCGCGCTGGGCCACCTCGAGCACGTCGTCGATCGCGCCGTCGGTCAGGTCGGGCGCGATCTTGAGGAAGACCGGCGTGGGCCGGCTCTGCGGGGTCGGGATCTGCCCGAGTTCCGGTGTCTCCTCGTCGCGGTCGGGGTCGGGCGCGGCATGGCGCCCCTTGCGGCCGCGCTCGGCCTCCCGTGCACGGGCCAACTCGCCGGCGGTGGTGACCAGGGAGGCCAGCAGTTCGGCGAGGGGCTCCTTGTCCTGCAGCGACCGCAGGCCCGGGGTGTTGGGGCTGGAGACGTTGATCGCGATGTAGTCGGCCGACCCGTCCAGTGCGCGCAGCGAGGCGAGGTAGTCCTCGGTCGCCTCCTCGACGGGGGTCACCTTGGTCTTGCCCAGGCTCACCCCGACCGGTATGTCGAGGGGCCCGGCCTCCTGGAGCCGCTCGGCGAGTGCCTGCGCCCCGTCGTTGTTGAACCCCATCCGGTTGATGATCGCCCGGGAGCGAGCCAGGCGGAACAGCCGTGGCGTGTCGTTGCCCGGCTGAGGCTGCGCGGTGACGGTGCCCAGCTCCATGTGGCCGAACCCGAGCGCTCCCCAGGAGCGCGCGCCGAGGCCGTTCTTGTCCATCCCGGCCGCGAGGCCGACCCGGTTGGGGAAGTCGATGCCGGCCACGGTGACGGGGTTGCGCGGCGCGTCCAGCAGCCGCCGCACCGCGGCGAGGGCGCGGGGTCGGTCGGCCAGCTGCGCGACGCGCTTCAGCGTGGCGTGGTGGGCGGCCTCGGCGTCACCGGATCCGATGCGAAACAGGGCCGGTCGCAGCACCGACCGATAGCCGACGTCGAGGGCTCGGGTTCGCAGATCCACCACACCCCGAGCCTACGGGGGAAGGTGACGGTGTCGTGCGGGTGGCCGGTGCCACGACGTGGCCGGAGCCTTGGGCGCAGATCCGTGCGCTATAGCGCGACAAACCGTCAACACCCAGCCGGCACCGTCACGAGTGTTGACGCTTGGTTGCGGTATAGCGCCACGATCGGGAGAAGCCGGGCTGACGCCGCGGCATACGCCCGGGTCAGGTGAGACTCTCCCGGCCGGTGAGCTTGAGTTGCGCGACGATCTGCTTGACGTCCTGGGCGTGGTCGCGGTTGGTGACCAACACGGCATCCTGGGTGTCGACGACCACGACGTCGTCGACACCGAGCGCGACCACGGTGCGGCCCGAGCGGGGCGCCACGACGCCGGTCGCCTCCTGCATCACGACCAACTCGCTGTCGCCCAGCACCTTCACGCCGGGGGCGTCCGCGGACTCGACGAGCAGGCTGGCCAGCGATGCGAAGTCTCCGACGTCGTCCCACGGGAAGTCTCCCGGGATGACCGCGACGCGGCCGTCGACGGCGGCGGGCTCCGCGAGCGCGTTGTCGATCGGGATCTTGGTCAGGCGGGGCCACAGCTCCGACAGCCGCAGCGGCTTGGCCGCGATCTGGCGCACATATTGCGCCAGCAACGGCTGGTAGTGCTCGAGCATGTCGAGCAGCACGGATGCTTTGACGACGAACATGCCGGCGTTCCAGCGATAGTCGCCGCTGTTGACGTAGGCCTCGGCCGTGATGGGATCGGGCTTCTCGACGAACCCCTTGACGCTGAGGGCACGCGGCGCGCCGGGCACCTCCAGCGGGTCGCCGGCCTCGATGTAGCCGAACCCGGTCGAGGGATGCTTCGGGGTGATCCCGATGGTGACCAAGGCACCGGTGCGGGCGACCTCGACCGCCTCGATCACGCATGCGCGGAAGGCGTCGTCGTCGCCGATCACGTGGTCCGCGGCGAAGGAGCCGATGATCGCCTCCGGGTCCTGTGCCTCGATCAGTGCGGCGGCCAGCCCGATGGCCGGCATCGACTCGCGCGGGGACGGCTCGACGAGCACACCGTCCTCCCCCATCTCCGGCAGCTGCTCGCGCACGGCCTCGGCGTGGTTGACGCCGGTGACGACCATCATCCGATCCCCGCTCAGCGGCGCGAGCCGGTCGACCGTCCCCTGCAGCAGCGACCTGCCCGACCCGGTCAGGTCGTGCAGGAACTTCGGCGACGACGCCCGCGACAGCGGCCACAGCCGCGTGCCGGATCCGCCCGCCGGAATCACGGACCAGAATCCGCCCAACTCTCCCTCTCGCATGACACCCGACGGTATCCGATCCGCATTCTCGTGACCGCGTGGCACAAAGATGTCGCTTCGGCGCACCGCGCACCGCAACCTCGGCGTCGAGTGGAACGAAATGCTGCTATGCCGAGCGGCGGCCGGGGAAGTGGCGACGCCAGGCCTGGTCGCGCGTGCCGATCGCTCCGCCTCGATCGAGGACGGCCTGCTCCAGGCGCGCCAGCGTGCGGTCCGGGTGCACGAAAATGTCCTCGGCCACCAGCACGATGAACCGCCACCGCCGGGCCTCGAACTCCTCCCGTCGCAGCAGGTCGTCCCTCCACTGCTCCTTACGCTCGATGTGATGGCGCCCGTCGTATTCGATCGCCAGCCGGAGGTCCTCCAACGCCAGGTCGACCTTGCGCAGCACGATGCCGTCATGGCTCCTGATCTCGTGGTTGACGACCGGTTCCGGCAGCCCGGCCAGCGTCATCAACAATCGGACGCGAGTTTCCATCGGTGAGTCGACGTCGCGCCTGACGTAGGCCGCGGCTCGGCGGGCGGCCCGCGCCCCGCGGCCTCGTGCCTGCGACGCTGCCTCCACCAGCGCCGCCGCATCCGTGCCGGCGTGGCGCACCAGTGAGTCACCGAGGATCACCTGGTCGACGAACGGCAGCCCTGGGGCGAGATCGACGAACGTCTGGCCCGGCGCCGTCACCCACACCCCTCCCCGGCGCACCATGGGCGGCCGCGACGCATAGCGATGGAGCTGCACGCCTTCGGGCGATGACCGGCATTCTCGCGGGACGGCCAGGTGGGTAAGGGGTGAGTGCGGCACGGCCGCGCCCAGAACGCGTCCGGCCGTCTGATGGCTGCAACCGGCAGCCTGCGGCACCACCTTCAGCGCCGCGAGCACCAGGATGCGCTCAGACACGTGCACGTCGGAAGAGATGTAGCAGCCGTGCAACAGGCGCTCAAAACGGCGCGTTCGCAGCTGACCGCGGGTCAGGCCGGCAGCACGCGCCTCCGCCGAGGTGAAGGGCAGGCGTGTGTCCAGGTCCGGCATACGTCCACTATCGAGCGCGTGGGCCCTTCCGCGCGACCCTCGGCGCCGGCCTGTGGATAACATTTTCGGCGTCGAGTGGAACGAGAATGCCGCCCCACCGCCGCATCAACCGCATCTTCGGCGTCGAGTGGAACAAAATGCGGCGCCGGACCACCACGTGGGACGGGGCCCCACGTCGCGTCGGGTCAGGGGTGGTGCGTGGGCGTGCGGAAGTAGGGGGTGTGCTGGGGGGTGACGTCGTGCGGGATCTGCTTGGGGCACGCGGACGCGCACTCACCGATGTTGGTGCAGCCCCCGAAGCCCTCCGCGTCGTGCTCGTTGATCATCTGCACCACGCGGGCGTCACGCTCCGGCTGGCCCTGGGGCAGCTCCCCGAGGTGCGTCACCTTCGCACCCATGAACAGCATGGCGCTGGCGTTGGGGCAGGCCGCCACGCAGGCACCACAGCCGATGCAGGTCGCGGTGTTGAACGCCCGGTCGGCGGCCGGCTTGGGCACCGGCACCGAGTGCGCCTCGGGGGCGGCGCCGGTGTTGACCGAGATGTAGCCGCCGGCCTCGATGATCCGGTCGAAGGCCGAGCGGTCCACGATGAGGTCCTTGACCAGCGGGAACGCCTCGGCGCGCCACGGCTCGATGGTGATCTCGTCGCCGTCCTTGAACGAGCGCATGTGCAGCT
>CAZMLG010000261.1:0-3901 GCA_964566985.1 uncultured Intrasporangiaceae bacterium | reverse complement strand
AGTCGGCGTCGGGCTGGGACATCTCCTCGGAGATGGCATTGAACCGGTCGAGGTCCGCCTTGATCTGGCCGAGGCCCTCTTCGACGTTGCCGCGCACGTCCTTGTCCTCGTTGAGCGGCGGCTCCTGCAGCAGGATGCCGACGCTGTAGCCGGGCGAGAGCCGGGCCTCCCCGTTGGACGGCTGGTCGAGGCCGGCCATGATCTTCAGGATGGTCGACTTGCCGGCGCCGTTGGGCCCCACGACGCCGATCTTGGCGCCCGGATAGAACGACATGCTGACGTCGTCGAGGATGACTTTGTCCCCGACCGTCTTGCGTGCCTTGGTCATGGTGTAGATGAACTCGGCCATAGGGCGAAGGTTATCTGTGCCGGGGCCGATCCGACGAATCGGCAGGGTCGGTCAGGACGGCTCTCCGCCGGCCGCGTCGTCGAGGTCCTCGCGCGTGGCCGCATGGTCACGCAGAACCTGGTCGACCGGGGTCACGACCTGCGACCCGACCGCCGCCGACACGGCGCGTCCCAGCCGCCGCCGAGCCACCAGCGCGCGCCGCCGTGCACCGCGGGCAGCACACCACCGGGACAGCAGCGCGAGCAGTATGCCGAGCACCACGCCACCGATCAGCATCCAGGCCGGCACGGGCAGCGGCCCCCATCCGGGAGCGCTCGTCGACCCGCCTGCGATCGCGACCCCGGCGAGCACGAGCAACCAGACCAGGCCGGCGAGCGCGACGGCGACCAGAGCCCACTGCGTGGCCCAGACCGCCGTCCACCATCGCGGATCGCGATCTTGCACGTCGGTGCTCGCCACCTGCTGATCCAGTGCGTCGTAGACGTGCTCCCCTGCTGCGGCGTCGTGCACGCTGTCGGCCCAGGGCGCCGGAAGACCTGCGGACGCCTCGTCGCCGAAGCGCCGCGTCGCCACGTCGACGGCCGCGCGTGCGGCCGGTGCCGCCGTCCGCAGTGAGGACCCTCCCAGCGCCATCCGGGTGTCCTTGCGGCTGAGGCTGCTGCCGACGACACGCTCGAGGCGGTCGCGGCGCACGGGTGCGGAGCCCAACCCGCTCAGCCGACGAAGCGGTGGCCAGCCGGTGCGCCGTGCCGCCTGCTCTCGGTAGTCGCGCACGACGGCATCGACCAGCACGGGCACGCCGGCGGCGGTGCTCACCGCGTCGACGACGTGTGCGTCGGATCGTTCGGTGGCGGTCGCTTCGCCGTCGGCCACGCCGCGTCGCAGTGCCGTCGCGCAGTCGCTCAGGTCGGCGAGCAGTCGCTGCTCGGCGGCGCCACGGGAGTTCACGATCTCGGCGACCCGCTCGAGGAGGGTCGGCACACCGGTGCCGCGTACCGCCGAGGTGGTGACGACCGGGCCCGTGCGCACGCCGTCGCGGGTGAGCAACCGTTCCAGATCCGCCGCACAGTCGGCGATCGCGGAACGTGCCAGCCGATCGGTCTGGTTGAGCACGACGACCGTCACGACGCCGTAGCCGGCGAGGCGGCGGATGTAGTCGTCGTGCATCACCGCGTCGGCATACTTCTGCGGATCGGTCACCCAGACGAAGACATCGGCCGCGGCGAGCACACGATCCGCCTCGGCGCGGTGCTCGGCGACGCGCGAGTCGAAGTCCGGCAGGTCCAACAGCACCAGGCCGTCGAGCCGCGCGGCGTCCTTGGCCGCGGCCGGCACCCGATGGCGCGTCGAGACGCCGAGCCAATCGAGCAGGGCGTCACTGGGCTCGTCGCCCCAGATCGCCGCCGCCGGTGCCGAGGTGGTGGGGCGCCGCGCGCCGATCCGGGAAACCGGCTCTGTGGCCAGGGCGTTGAACAGGCTGGACTTGCCGCTCCCGGTCGCCCCGGCAAGCGCGACGACGGTGCGCGCACCGGCGACGGCGGTGCGAGCGTCCACCTTGTCGATCAACGCGCGCGCAGCCCGGACGTCGTCGGCCGGCAGGCGCTCGCCCCCGCGGTCGAGAGCCTGCGCCAGCGCGTCCCGCCGGCGCCGCAGCTCGGCGCTCCGGGTGCCGTCGGGAGTCACGGTCTGCGTCGTCGGGTCGGTCATCGTGCCTCCTCCACCGCCGAGACGGCGTCGTCGAGAGGTCCGGCATCCTCGGCCACGGCGGGCACGGCGTCGTCGAACGCCGCCTGCTGCTCGGCATACACCCGATCGGCCAGTTCGCGCAGCAGGCGCCGCGCGTCGCCGGTCAGCGTGGCGACCGTATCGGCCGTGAAGAGCGCCTCCAGGAGCCGCTGCGCGAGGATGGCGGAGGTGTGCCGCGTCCCGGTCGATCCGGGGGACGCGGTGACGATCAGCATGAGCATCACACCGAGGCCGTCGACGCCGAATGCGAGGTAGCGCGCCGTCGCACGCCGGCCGCCGGCCGCGTCGCGCACCATCTCCACGACGGCGTCCTGCCAGTCGTGCACACCCCGGTCGGAGCTTCGGTCGCACGTGTCGGTCGGGTGAGCGAGCCCAGGATGGTCGCGCAGCACCGCGCCTCCCCCCGGGCTGCTGCGCCAGCCTCGGCAGGTCACCTGGCAGGCCCGCTCGGCGTGGTTGCGCAGCACGGTGACCAGGGCCGTATGCAGTGCCGTACGCAGTTCGTTCACGGTCTGGGCGCTGCCGCTCCCCCGCGCCATCGAGTCCAACGCGCGACGCAGGCGTCCGCCGTCGACATCCAACTGCCGCAACACCTCCCCGGTGCCGACGAGCTCCTGCCATCGGGCCAGCACCTCGCCGCGGAAGATCGACCCGTCCTCCAGGTCCGCCTGCACACCCCGCCCGGCCTCCTCGAACGCATGGTGGCTCATGCGGTGCAGCCGCTCGACCGCGCGGCGCTGAGCCGCTGCCGCGTCGCGGAGGTCCCCGCATCGCTCGGCCAGCGACGCGAGCACGCCGTCGAACGTGCTGCGCACGACCACGGTTCGGGCACGGCGGTCCGCTGCCAGCGAGTGCAACCAGCTGCGCATCCGAGTCACCTCGGTGACCGGCAGCAACCCGTCGCTCGACAGCCCGGTCTCGACGAGCGCGAACACCGGGGACTGGGTGAGCCCCTGGTCGGCGAGCATGCCCGCCACGTCGGCGCGCACCTCCTCCATGGCGTCGACGGGCACCCGGTCGAGCACGACCGCGACGGAGGATCCCCGCTCGATCGCTCGGTGCAGCAACCGCCAGGGTGCCGCGTCGGCATACCGCACGGCCGTCGTGACACAGATCCACAGGTCGGCGGCCGACAGCAGGTGCAGTGCCAGGTCGCGATGGGCGGACACGACGGAGTCGATGTCGGGCGCATCGAGCAGTGCGAGCCCGCGCGGCACGGCCGCGGAGGCGACCAGCCGCAGGTGACCCGGCTGCGGGTGTGTCTCCCGGCTACGGGCGAGGCCGGGGAGCACCCGATCACTCCATTCGGTGTCGTCCGGGTGATGCACGAGCGTCGCCACGGTGGTGGTCGGCCGGATCGCTCCGGCACGGCAGACGACCGACCCGAGGATCGAGTTGACGAGGGTCGACTTGCCGGCGCCCGTCGAACCTGCGACCACGGCGAGGAGCGGACCGTCGACCGCGTCGGCGCGCGGCACGAGGTAGTCGTCGAGTTGGGTCAGCAGCTCCCGCCGGCCGATCTCCGCGCGCTCGCGCTCCGGTGTGGCCAGCGGCAGTTCGACCCGGTGGACGGCTTCTCGCAGTCGGTGCAGTGCGGTGGGCAGTCCATCCTGCGGTTCGCCGTCCGTCACGGGGGACAGCATCTCTTGTTCCTCCCACCGACTCAACCTCAGGGTCGCCGTCGGGGTGTCGCTCCGGCGGGACCATGGCGCACCGCGAGGATCGAGGGGCTTCTACACTTGGTCGCCGATGCCCCCGTAGCTCAATGGATAGAGCAACGGCCTTCTAATCCGTAGGTTGCAGGTT
>CAZMLG010000260.1:0-3917 GCA_964566985.1 uncultured Intrasporangiaceae bacterium | reverse complement strand
CATCCTGGTCGACCGCGACGAGGACGGCTACCTGCTGCAGATCTTCACCAAGCCGCTGGGCGATCGCCCGACCGTGTTCTTCGAACTCATCGAGCGGCACGGGTCGCTCGGCTTCGGCAAGGGCAACTTCAAGGCCTTGTTCGAGGCGATCGAACGCGAGCAGGACAAGCGCGGCAACTTCTGACGAGCTGCGGCTCACCGGCGCGAGAGCTCTCGTGCCGCAACGGCGCATTTCGGGTCACCGATGGGTATCGTGACGCGAAATGCGCCGTTGTCGTGGATTCAGGTGGCATCAGGCGGGTAGGGTCCGTGCCGGATTCGACACGGATTGATCCACTCGCAGGTGCTGCGCCGCGGGATTCATCCGTGTACGGTGTCTGATTGTCGACAATATGACCCCGAGTGATGAAGCGGATGACGGGAGACTCACGATGGCGACGGACAGTACGGCTGAATCCCCCCATGGGGAGTATGAGGAACCCAAGGTTCCCAAGAGCGTCCTGCACAAGGCGATCGCCGCCTCGGCCATGGGCAACGCCGTGGAATGGTTCGATTACGGCGCCTACGCCTACCTGACGACACATATCGCCAAGTCTCTCTTCCCGGAGGGTGACGATGCGGTGTTCTTCACCCTGGTCGGTTTCGCGATCTCGTTCCTGATCCGCCCGATCGGTGGCATGTTCTGGGGACCGCTCGGCGACCGGATCGGTCGCAAGCGCGTGCTCGCCATGACCATCATCTTGATGGCCAGTTCGACGGTGCTCGTGGGGTGTATCCCCAGCTATGGATCGATCGGCATCCTGGCCCCGATCCTGCTCTACCTGCTGCGGGTCATCCAGGGCTTCTCCGCCGGTGGTGAATACGGTGGTGCGGCCACGTTCATGGCCGAATACGCACCCCGCCATCGCCGTGGCATGTACGGCAGCTTCCTCGAGGTCGGCACCCTGACCGGGTTCGTCGGGGCAAACGCCCTCGCGCTGCTGATGGTCAGCGTCGTGAGCGACGACGCGATGGCCTCATGGGGCTGGCGCGTCCCGTTCTTCGTGGCTCTCCCGCTGGGCTTCATCGGGATGTACCTGCGGACCAAGATGGAGGACACCCCGATCTTCCAGGAGCTGGAGGAGAAGCAGGAGAAGGAGGAGAAGGTCACCGGGGTCTACAAGGACCTGTTCACGAAGTACTCCCGCCCGATCTTCACCCTCTTCGGCCTGGTCATCGCCCTGAACGTCGTCGACTACACGTTCTTGACGTTCACCCCGACCTACCTGCAGGACACGCTGGACATGAGCGAGCACGACGCCCTGTTGGTGCCGCTCTTCGGCCAGATCGTCATGGCGTGTCTGCTTCCCTTCCTCGGGCGATTGTCCGACACGGTGGGACGGCGCCCGATGTGGTTGTTCTCCTGTATCGCGCTGATGATCTTCGTGGTGCCGTTGTATACCTTGATCGGCAAGGGGCTGCCCCAGGCGATCATCGGGTTCGCCATCGTCGGCGTGCTCTTCGCGCCGCAGCTGTCGACCATCTCGGCGACCTTCCCGGCGATGTTCCCGACGATCGTGCGGTTCGCCGGTGTGGCGATCGGCTACAACGTGGCGACCTCGGCCTTCGGAGGCACGGCGCCGTCCGTCAGCGACTTCCTGATCGATCACACGGGCAACAACCTGATGCCGGCCTTCTACATGATGGCCGCGTGTCTGATCGGTGCGATCGCGGCGTTCTTCCTCATCGAGACCAAGGGAGAGTCGTTGCGGGGCACCGAGATTCCCGGCACGCCGGAGGCTCACGAAGAGCAGAAGCAACTCGCTCGGGAGGCGACCTCCGCGATCGAGTCCTGACAGCGACACCGCACACGAGGGTGGCCCCGGCCTCAGGCCGGGGCCACCCTCGTGTGGTGAGACGGCCCGTCAGCCGAGCACGGCCTCGACCGACTCCTGCCAGAGCGTGGCACCCTCGTCGACCTCCTGCTCGGAGACGACCAGCGCCGGGATGAACCGCACGACCTGACCCCACGGCCCACAGGTCAGCAGCAGCAGGCCCCGCTTGGCGGCCTCCTGCTGCACCTTCGAGGCCGTCGTGCCGTCGGGGTTGCCGTCCTTGTCGCGGAACTCGTTGCCGATCAGCAGTCCCATGCCGCGCACCTCGACGATCTCGTCGTGCTGATCCGCGACCTGCTGCAGGCGGGCTTTCAGCTGCTCGCCGCGCTGCGCCGCGTTCTCGACGAGGCCCTCCTCCTGGATGACGTCGAGGGTGGCGATGGCCGCCGCGCACGCCACGGCATTCGCGCCATAGGTGCCGCCCTGCGACCCGGGCCAGGCCTTGCTCATCAACTCTTCGGAGGCCGCGATACCCGAGAGCGGGAATCCCGATGCCAGGCCCTTGGCGGTGGTGATGATGTCCGGCTTCATGTCGAAGTGCTCGCCGGCCCAGAACCTGCCGGTGCGGCCATACCCGGTCTGGATCTCGTCACCGATCAGCAGGATGCCGTATTTGTCGGCGCGTTCGCGCAGGCCGGCGAAGAACTCGGTGCTGCCGGGCACATATCCGCCCTCGCCGAGGATCGGCTCGCAGATGAACGCCGCGGTGTCGTCCGGCTGGGCGAGCGTCTGCAGGGTGTAGTCGAGTTCCTTCAAGGCGAAGGCCGTGGCCTCGTCCTGGCTCCAGCCGTAGTGCAACGGGTTGGGGAAGGGGGAGACCTGCACGCCGGCCATCAACGGTGAGAAGCCCGAGCGGTATTTCGTGCCCGACGTGGTCATCGACGCCGTGCCGACCGTGCGGCCGTGGAATCCGCCGTGGAAGACGACGATGTTGGGCCGTCCCGTCGCCTGGCGGGCGAGGCGCAGGGCCGCCTCGACCGCTTCCGACCCGGAGTTGGCGAAGAACATGCGATCCAGGCCCTGGGGGAGCACCTCGCTGAGACGTTCGACGAGGGTGAGCAGTGGCTCGTGCATGATCGTCGTGTATTGGCCGTGGATGAGCTTGCCGACCTGCTCCTGAGCGGCGGCCACGACCTTCGGGTGCGCGTGGCCGGTGCTGGTCACGCCGATGCCCGCCGTGAAGTCGAGATAACTGCGGCCCTGTGCGTCGTAGAGGTGCACGCCCTCGCCGCGGGTCGCGACGACCGGGGTGGCCTGCTTGAGCACCGGGGATAGCTTCGCCATGAGTCCTCCTCTGCTAGATTGTCGACAATCAGACTATCCCAAATCATGTCGTGCCTTCGACCAAGGAGAGTGAGATGAGCGAGACGATTTCCATCACCGCGCAGGACGAGGCACGGGCGCTGGCCGCGGCCCCGACCGGGCTGCTCATCGGCGGGCAGTGGGGTGACGCCGCGGGCGGTGCCACCTTCGACGTGCATGACCCGTCCACCGGGGCGGTGCTGACCGGCGTGGCCGACGCGTCCCCCGAGGACGGCATGCGGGCTCTGGATGCCGCCGTCGCGGCGCAGAAGGACTTCGCGAAGACGACACCGCGGGAGCGCTACGACATCCTCATGCGGGCCTACAACCTGCTCATGGAGCGCATCGAGGACCTGGCCCTGCTGATGACGTTGGAGATGGGCAAGCCCGTCCCCGAGGCCAAGGGCGAGATCACCTACGCCGCAGAGTTCTTCCGGCACTTCGCCTCCGAGGCGTTGCGCATCGACGGCGGCTATCAGACCGCTCCGGGTGGCGGTTCGCGCTTCCTCGTCGCGAAGCAGCCGGTGGGCCCGTGCCTGCTCATCACGCCGTGGAACTTCCCCATGGCCATGGGGACCCGCAAGATCGGTCCGGCCATCGCGGCAGGGTGCACGAGCGTCATCAAGCCGGCACACCAGACGCCGCTGTCCATGCTCGCGCTCGGCGCGATCCTCCTCGAGGCCGGCGTGCCGGACGGCGTCGTCAACATCGTGACCTGCATGGGCGCCGGCGAGGTCATGG
>CAZMLG010000259.1:0-3920 GCA_964566985.1 uncultured Intrasporangiaceae bacterium | reverse complement strand
AGCGGCATACCGGTGGGGATGTTGAGCCCGGCGATGTCGTCGTCGGAGATCCCGTCCAGGTGCTTGACCAGGGCGCGCAGGCTGTTGCCGTGCGCGGCGACCAGCACCGTCTTGCCGGCGGTGAGGTCCGGCACGATGGCGTCGTTCCAGTAGGGCAGGAACCGCGCGATGACGTCCTTGAGGCACTCGGTGCGGGGCATCTCCTCGCCGAGCTGCGCATACCGCGGGTCGCCGTCCTGGCTGTATTCGGCTCCGGCCTCCAGCGGCGGCGGGGGCACGTCGAAGGAGCGGCGCCACGTCATGAACTGCTCCTCGCCGAACTCGGCGAGCGTGGCCTTCTTGTCCTTGCCCTGCAGCGCGCCGTAGTGCCGCTCGTTGAGCCGCCACGAGCGGCGCACCGGGATCCAGTGCCGGTCGGCGACGTCCAGCCCGATGTTGGCGGTCGTGATCGCGCGGCGCAGCAGGGAGGTGTGCACGACGTCGGGCAGGAGCCCGGCGTCACGGATCTGCTCACCGCCACGGACGGCCTCGGTGCGGCCCTTCTCGCTGAGGGGCACGTCGACCCAGCCGGTGAAGAGATTCTTGGCGTTCCACTCGGACTCGCCATGGCGCAACAGCACAAGGGTGTAGGTCATGAGGCTCAGTCTAGGGTCCCACCGACCGTGTGACGCGTGGTCAGTCCTCCAGCAGGTGGCGGAAGGCCTCCAGGTTGCGCGTGGACTCACCGCGCGAGATGCGCCATTCCCATTCCTTCTTCATCGAGGACAGGAAGCCGATCACCAACAGGTCGTTGAAGACGCCGTCGGCGGCCTCGAGCACCGCTCCGAGCAATCGGTCGAGGTAGGCCGTGGTGACGCCTTCGACCGGCACCCTCCCGCCGACATAGACGTCACCGTCGGTGTCGATGGCGTAGGACAGGCCTGGCAGCCGCAGATTGCGGCGCAACAGGAATCGGTGGAACTCGATCTCGTTCTCGTCCGGGTGTCGGATGACGAATGCCGTCGCGGTCAGCGCCGTGTCGCGCAGCAGCAGCGAACAGACCGTCTTGAGTTTGCGCTCTCCGGGCAGCGTCACGACATACTCGTCGGGCTGTGCGCCCGGCTCCCAGTCGATCTCGCTGTCCTCGAGGAATGCGGTGATGGCCTCTCGGGCACGGTCGTGGGCCGTGAGCGCATCGTTCATCGGGACTCCTCGGGTCGCGGTCAGGGGACGTGGGCGATCGGTGCCTGATCCGGCAGCGTCAACTCGGTGGGGCCGAGATGACCTCGGGCACAGGCGCGTTCGTAGACGGCACACAACGCGTCCGCTCCGGCCTCCCAGCCGAACTCGCTCGCGTGACGTGCGGCGCGACCGGCGAGGGTCTCGCGGCGGGCATCGTCGTCCAGCAACGCTCGAAGCTGCCGGGCCCACACCTGCGGGTCGTGGCCGTCGACGAGCATCCCCGCGTCGCCGATCGCGGTCGGCAGGCCGCCGACGTCGGCCGCAGCCACGACCGCACCGCAGGCCTGCGCCTCCAGGGCGACGAGCCCGAAGGACTCCGAATACGACGGCACGGCCACGACGTCGGCGGCGCGATACCACTGCACCAGTTCCTGCCGGGGCACCGGCGGCACGAACTGCACGACGTCGGCGACGCCGAGATCCCGCGCGAGCTGCTGAAGCGCACGGGGCCGCTGCAGCCCGGATCCGCTGGGGCCGCCGACGATCGGCACGACCAAGCGCTGCCGCAACCCTGGGTCGGCGTCGACCATCGCGGCCACGGCACGCACCAACACGTCGGGGGCCTTGAGCGGCTGGATCCGCCCGACGAACAAGATCACCTGGGCGTCGACCGGCAGTTCGACGGCGTCGCGCGCGTCCACGCGGTCGCCCGGGCCGAACGTCGCCAGGTCCACGCCCGGCCGCACGACGCGCACCCGGCCCGGGTCCGCGTCATACAGATCGACCAGCTGGCGCGCCTCGGTGTCGGTGTTGGCGACCAGCCAACTCGCGGCCCGCACCACCTGCTCCTCGCCGATCTCGCGGCCGGTGGGTTCGGGTCGGTCGCCGTCGGCGAGTGCGGCGTTCTTGACCTTCGCCATCGTGTGCATCGTGTGGACGAGCGGCACGTTCCACCGGTCGGCCGCCAGCCAACCGACCTGGCCGGACAGCCAGTAGTGCGAGTGGACCAGGTCGTAGTGCCCCTCCGGGCTGATCGCGACGTGGCGCATGACACCTGCCACGAACGCACACAACTGGCCGGGCAGGTCCTCTTTGGAGAGCCCTTCGTAGGGTCCGGCGTCGATGTGCCGGACGATCACGCCCGGCGCCAGCGGCGCGACCTCGGCGAGCCCCGCGGAGGTGCGCCGGGTGAAGATCTCGACCTCGATCCCGCGGGTGGCCAGCCGGCGAGCCATCTCGACGACATAGACGTTGAGGCCGCCGGCATCGCCGGTGCCCGGCTGGTCGAGCGGGGACGTGTGCACGCTGATCATCGCGACGCGGCGCAGCGGCGACCCCGAGCCGGTGCTCGTGTCCGCCTGTGCCCGGTGTGGTGAGCCGTTCGATGCCATCGCGCACATTGTCTCACCCGGCCCTCTACCCTCGTGGGGTGCGCAGCGACCGACCCGTCGGCTCCGTCACGCGGGGCACGACGAACCCCAACCGGCTGCGCCGCAGCGACCGCTGGATCGCCGGCACACAGGCGTGGCGGCTGCGCCGGGCCGAGCGTCCCCTGGTGATCGACCTGGGCTATGGCGCCTCCCCGGTGACCGCCGTGGAGTTGCACCGCCGACTGCGCTCCGTCCGCCCGGACCTGCGCGTCGTCGGGCTCGAGATCGACCCGGACCGGGTGGCCGCCGCTCTCCCGCTCGAACGACCCGGCCTGACGTTTCGCCACGGCGGGTTCGAGATCCCCGTGGCCGGCCCCGTGCAGATCGTGCGTGCCTTCAACGTGCTGCGTCAGTATGCCGAGCACGAGGTTCCCGATGCCTGGCGGCGCGTGCGTGAGCGGCTCGCGCCCGACGGGCTGCTCGTCGACGGCACCTGCGACGAGATCGGACGGATCGCGTCGTGGATCGCGGTGGACCGCGGCGGGCCACGCTCGCTCACGATCTCGTTGCGTCTCGCGGGCCTGACCGACCCGACGATCGTGGCGACTCGGCTGCCCAAGGCACTGATCCACCGCAACGTCCCCGGTGAGCCGGTGCATGCGTTCCTGGAGTCGCTGGGCCGCGCGTGGACCCATTCGAGTCCGCACGCGGCCTACGGCGCGCGGCAGCGATTCATCGCGGCTGCCACACGGTTGCGGGCGGAGGGGTGGCCGCTGCTCGACGACGCGCACCGTTGGCGCCTCGGTGAACTCAC
This sequence comes from uncultured Intrasporangiaceae bacterium, assembly GCA_964566985.1. Taxonomy (GTDB): domain Bacteria; phylum Actinomycetota; class Actinomycetes; order Actinomycetales; family Dermatophilaceae; genus Leekyejoonella. The sequence goes on along the minus strand of CAZMLG010000259.1, from coordinate 575 downwards.
GGTGGCGTGGTCGGCCGTCGCTCCGTCGGCGTGAGCCGAATTCTCGCGTCGTCCGTGGTCGCACACGACAAACCGATCTTATGATACAACGCAGGTCCGACATCTCCGATCATCCCTGCCCAGAACGATATTCGTCGTATTGCCCTTCACCGAGCCCTTGTCTTCTATATCGGATATACGTCCTGAATATCTGCTTGGACGAAGTGACTGCCCCCCTCGGACACATGCAGCACCTGAATACCGGATGGCCCCGTAGCGAGAACCCTGGCACAATCACCCGGGTGGTTGAGTAGCGAGCGCCCTGGCACGATCACCCGGGTGGTTGAGTAGTCCGCTGACGCAGTCGAGGACGTATCGAAACCCGACGCGCCGGCCACGATAGGCGAGTACCACTGTGTCCCAAATGATCTCGATACATCTCGCCTAACGGCTCGACTACTCGATCAGCCGGTAGAGATGCGTAGTCGGCTCGACTACTCGATCAGCCGATGGGGTGCCGCTGGGCGATGACGCAACCGGGTGGTTGAGTTTTCTTGGCACTGTTCGTGACGCCTTGCGGGCGTGAAAGTCGCGCA
>CAZMLG010000258.1:0-3924 GCA_964566985.1 uncultured Intrasporangiaceae bacterium | reverse complement strand
TCCGCGCTGGCGTCGCTGTGCCATCGCAATGCATGCCTCCGAGGCGAGGCCGGAGCCGAGCGGGCCGGTGGTGATCTCGACGCCCTTGGTGTGATGCACCTCAGGGTGTCCCGGGGTGAGCGAGTCCCAGGTGCGCAGGGCTTTCAGGTCGTCGATCTGCAGGCCGTAGCCGCTCAGATAGAGCTGGATGTACTGCGTCAGGCTGGAGTGCCCGCAGGACAGGACGAACCGGTCGCGCCCGAGCCAGTCGGGGTCGCTCGGGTCGTGGCGCATGACCCGCTGGTAGAGCAGGTAGGCCAGTGGCGCCAGGCTCATCGCCGTGCCCGGGTGGCCGCTGCCGCACTTCTGCACCGCGTCCGCGGCCAGCACCCGGACGGTGTCGACCGCACGCAGGTCGAGTTCGTTCCAGCCTGCGGCCGAGGCGATCGGCGCGGCAAGGCTCTTATCGCGTGGTCCGAACGCTCCTGCGGGTGCGCTCTCGGTGTCCGTGCTCACATGTGCTCCTTGGGTGTATCGCTTCCCTGTCCTGGTTCGAGCCTAGTCTGCGGGGCTGTGCCTTTGCTAAGCGACGGTTGCCACCTTTGGTCACCGTCGCACCCGACGCAGTGGCGCGCGGTACAGCGTGACCGACCGTGGGCACTCTGCCCCTGCCGGGAGAAGAGTTGACGGTCTATGGCGTCATGGCGTCACCGTCGGAGGTGCGGGAGTGGGCCCGGCCCTCGATCTAGCGAGAAGCCACTCGATCCGAGGCGGTGGGCGACCGCTCCGGCTCCGCAGGGTGAGGCAGGTGCGGGCGTTCGCGCAGGCTGAGCACGCCCCATGTGACCGCGACGACGAGCAGCGACGCACCGAGCATGTGGATCTCCACGAGTCCGGCGGGGACACCGGTGAAGTACTGCACATACCCGATGACGCCCTGCAGGACGGTCACCGCCAGGACCAGCAGCCACGCCGTGGTCGGCCGGGTCGAGGTGGCCGCGAGCCGCGTGGCGATGAGCACGGCGACGAGCAACCCGCAGAAGAGCATCACCGCGTCGGCGTGCAGCCAGGCGACGGTGCGCGGGTCGATGGCGAGCCGGGCAGGGTGGGTCGCGTCGCCCGAATGGGGACCCGAACCGGTCACGAGAGTCCCCAGCACGAGGATGACCACGGTCAGTGCCGAGACGACCCAGGCGATCCAGCGGACCTCGCGGCGCACGACCGGGCGGGGTGCTCCGTCTCCCTCGTGCTCGCGCCAGACCAGCCAGGCGGACGCGAAGACCAGCAGCATCGAGGACAGGAAGTGACCGGCGACGATGGCCGGGTTGAGGTCCATGTGCACGGAGATGCCGCCGATCACGGCCTGGATCGCGATGCCGACCAGGATCAGCGCCACCGGTAGCCACAGTCCCTTGCGGTGGCGGCCCCATCGCCAGAGGGCCAGCAGCAGGGCGACGGCGGCGATGCTGACGACGCTGGTCATCATCCGGTTGCCGAACTCGACGTACTTGTGCCAGGACTGCGCCTGGTGCGCGACAGGCACGAGTGATCCGCTGACGCATTGCGGCCAGTCGGGGCATCCGAGGCCGCTTCCGGTGAGGCGGACCAGGCCTCCCGTGACGACGATGAGGATCTCGGCGACGAGGTTGAACCAGGTGAGGCGGCGCAGCCATGGGTGGGCGGGCGGAGCGTCGGGCAGGGGGAGTCGCATCAGTCGCTCCATCTGAAGGTGCGGGCCGTCAGAGCGGTCGCGACGACGGCCCAGACGAGCAGGACGACGAAGGGGAGCAGCGCGGTGCTCTCCTGCCCGGTGAGACTGTCGCGCAGGCCGTTGCCGAGTGCGCCGGACGGCAGCAGCGCGGCGACGTGGCCGACGGCCGACGGCATACGGTCGGTCGGCACGAGCAGCCCCCCGACGGCGGCCAGGACGATCCAGACGAGATTGGCGACCGCCAGCACGGCCTCGGCGCGGAGCGCTCCGGCAAGCAACATCGCGAGGGCGACCCACGTCCAGCAGGCCAACAGGCCGAGCAGGATCGCCACGCCGCACCCGGCCAGGTTCGGGCGCCACCCGAGGAACAGGCCGATGACTGTGAGGACCACCACCTGGATCACGACGACGCTCAGCACGGCGACGGCCTTGCCGGCGAGCATCCCGGAGCGCCCGAGCGGGGTCACCCCGAAGAAGCGCAGCACGCCGTAGCGGCGGTCGAATCCGGTGGCGATGGCCTGGCCGGTGAAGGCGGTCGAGACGATGGCGAGCGCGAAGGCTCCGGGGACCACCAGGTCGATGCGCCGACCCGACCCGAGGCTCGGCGTATCGGTCGCGGCCATCGCGACGAGGGCGAGGGCCGGCAGCACGATCGAGACGATCAGCTGCTCACCGTTGGTGAGCAGCGTGCGCGTCTCGAAACGGGCCTGCGAGCGGGCACGCGCCGCCGCGTCGCTCTGCATCAGGGTCATAGGGCGTTCTTCCGGACCGGTCGGGTGAGGCTGAAGTAGGCGTCCTCGAGCCGGTGGTTCCCGTCGGCGCCGGCGACCTCGTCGACCGATCCCTCGGCAGCGACCGTGCCGGCGGCGACGACCACGACGTGGTCGGCCAGCCGCTCGGCCTCCTCGAAGGAGTGAGTGGTCACCACGACCGCGGCACCGCGCCGTTTCACGGCCCGGATGAGGTCCCAGACGTCCAGACGCGCGTGCGGGTCGAGGCCGGCGCTCGGCTCGTCGAGGAAGGCGACGTCGGGCCGGCCCACCAGGGCGGCCGCGAGGGCCACGCGCTGGCGTTGCCCGCCGGACAGGCGGCGCAGCGGTGTGCCGGCGAAGTCGTCGATACCCAGGGCCGCGACGAGACCGGGCAGGTCGCCGGTGTTGCCGTAGAGTTCGTCGACGTGCCGCAGGAATCGCAGCGGCTTGGCGCTGCCGGGCAGCCCGCCGTCCTGGAGCATGACGCCGACACGGGCCCGGTGCCCAGAGGGCGCGTGCCAGGGGTCGGCGCCGAGCACCCGCACCATGCCGTCATCGGGGCGGCGCAGGCCTTCGGCCATCTCCATGATGCTGGTCTTGCCCGCTCCGTTGGGGCCGAGCACGCACGTCACGGCACCACCGCGTGCGGACCACGTCATATGGTCGAGGGCGCGTCGTGGCCCGTAGTGATGAGACACGTCGCGCACCGCGACACGCTCGGGGGAGTCGGTCACATCGCCCGAGTCTAGGCGGCAAACCTGGGCGCCTCCCCGCCGCCTCCGGAACGTGGCGAGCATCACGTGGCCGACTTAGGCTTGCCTGTCTAGAAAATCCTCCCCGAATTACGTCACACTGGTGTTGTGATTTTCAGTCCTCGGGCCGTAGGCCCTGAGCATGCGGAGGCGGGCACCCGGGAGCGGGTGCTGCGCACGGTGTCCGAGGACGGCCCGATCACGGCTGCCGAGTTGGCCGGTGAACTCGGTCTCACCCCGGCCGCCGTGCGCCGGCACCTGGACTACCTCGCCGACGCCGGGCTGTTGGAGGAGCGGGAGCATGTCACGACGGGTGCGCGCAAGCGTGGCCGCCCGGCCCGCGCCTACGTCCTGTCGGAGGCGGGACACGCCAGCCTGCGCGGCGACTACGACGCCCTGGCCTCGTCCGTGCTGCGCTTCCTGCGTGAGCACGTCGGCCAGGATGCCGTGGAGCAGTTCACCCGGCAGGAGGCCGATCGTCTGGCCGGGCGGTTGCCCGGGGAGGCGACCGACCGTAGTGCCGCCCTGGAGGAGCGCATCGGCGCACTCGCCGATGCACTGACTCAGGAGGGCTACGCCGCGTCGACGCGACCCGTGGGCGACGGGACACCGCTCGCGGGCGTGCAGCTGTGTCAGGGCCACTGCCCGGTGCAGCACGTCGCGACGGAGTTCCCACAGTTCTGCGAGGCCGAGGCGCAGATGTTCTCCCGCACCCTCGGCGTGCACGTGC
>CAZMLG010000257.1:0-3938 GCA_964566985.1 uncultured Intrasporangiaceae bacterium | reverse complement strand
TGGTCGAGCACGGCCTGGCACGTGCCGACCGCGGCGGCCGACCAGGCGAGCCGGCCGCGTCGCACGGCGTCGAGGTGGTCCTCGGTGGTGCCGAGCAGGTGGGAGGCTGGCACCCGCACCCCGTCGAGGTGGAGTGCGCCGGTGTGCGCGGCGCGGATCCCCATGGCGGGATCGTCGGCTGCGCGCAGGCCGTCGGTGCCGGGCTCGACGATGACGAGCCGTGGGGCGCCGTCCAGCAACGCGGAGACGATGAACAGGTCGGCGTGCCCGGTGCCCGGCACCAGGGCCTTCGTGCCGGTGAGGACGATGTCGGCCCCGTCGATTCGCGCGCTCGTCCGTGGCACCAGGGGGTCGGCCAGCGGATGCGGCTCCATGAGTGCCAGGGCTCCGGTGGCCGGGTCGTGCTCGTCGGCGAAGGGGGGCAGGAACGTCGCCTGCTGGTCGGCGTCGCCGTAGGCCGCCAGAGCCCCGGCGACCGCCGCCGGAGCCATGACGGCGGTCGCCAGACCCATGTCGCCGCGGGCGAGCTCCTCGAGCACGAGGGTGCTGGTGACCGCGGAGCGTTCCTCGGCGACGCCGCCGAGCTCTGCCGGGATGCCGAGCAAGGTCATCCCCATCTGGGCCGCCTGCTCGCGCACCTCGCGGGGGACCTCGCGAGACCTGTCGGCGTCGGCGGCCGCGGGGCGCAACACCTCGTCGGCGAGTTCGCGCGCGGCCTGGCGGATCATCTCCTGATCCTCGGTCGGGGTGAGGTCGAATTCCCGGCGTGGCCGACCGGTCGCGGCCCGCACGGGGTCGCCGCTCGCCGTGCGCTGGTTGAATCGACGCCCGGCCGCCGTCTGCACCGCGAAGCCCTGCTTCGCGCCGCGATACAAGATCTTGCCCACGCGGTTGCGCAGCGTGGTGTTCTTCATGGCTTCCAGACCGCCGGCACGAGTGATCAAGCGCATCCCGAGGGCCTGTCCTCGGTCGGCCAGGGATGTCTTGCCCTGTGTGGTGCTCATCTCAGCCTTTCCGGACGACGTCGCGCTACTCATGAGTAGCTTTCGGATTCAGCGTACTCGATTAACGCGTACGACCGGTACCGGAAACGTCTCGTATCAGGTAGAGGATGCGCCGAGAGGTGGACTTCTCGGTCAGAGGTGGACGAAAAACATGCACCTCTGGGGGAGTTGGTATGCCTCTCGGCGAGGTCAGTGCAGCAGGGTGTCCGGGTCGAGGCCGCGGATGGAGGCGTCGAGGACGGTGACGGTGTGTGCGGTCGGCAGTGTGGTGCCGTGGCGTCGCACGGCGCTGCCGATCTGCATGAGACAGCCGGGGTTGGCAGTGACCAGCAGATCGGCGCCGGTGGACAGGACGTTGCGTGCCTTCGCGTCGCCGAGCTCGCGGGCGGGCCCGGGGTTGAGCAGGTTGTATACGCCGGCCGAGCCACAGCAGATCGCGCCGTCCGGGATCTCGGCGATGGTCAGGTCGGGGACGGCGCCGAGGAGGTCGCGGGGCTGGTTGCGGATGCCTTGGGCGTGGGCGAGGTGGCAGGCGTCGTGGTAGGCGATGGTGATCGGCAGCGGGTGACGGGTGGCCACGGGCCCCAGCTCGGCGAGCAGTTCGCTGATGTCGCGCACCTTGGCACGGAAGCGTTCGACGCGCGAGGCGTCGGTGCCGGCGAGCGTCGCGGCGTAGGCCGGGTCGTCGGCGAGGAGGAATTCGTATTCCTTCATGGCGGAGCCACATCCGGCGGAGTTGACCGCGATGTAGTCCACGCCGGCGCGCTCGAAGACGTCGATCGTGTGGCGGGCAAAGTCCTGGGCCTCGGCCTCGCGGCCGGAGTGACTGGACAGGGCACCGCAGCAGCCCTGTGCGGGCGGCACGACGACCTCACAGCCTTCGGCGGCCAGGACGCGGGCGGTGGCGGCGTTGACGTCTCCGAAGAACTCGCGTTGGACGCAGCCGGTCAGCAGGCCGACGGTGGCGCGTTTCGGGCCCTGGGCAGGAAGGACCTGCGGCAGCGTCACCCGGGGCCCCAGGTCGGGAGCGACCTCCTGCATGGTGGCCAGGTGGGGCGAGAGGCGCTGCAGCAGCCCGCTGCGGCGGACGAGCCGGTCCAGGCCGGTGCGTTGGGTGGCACGCAGTGGGCCGCGCAGGGCGCGCAGCCGTCCGGGGTAGGGGAACAGGGCGAAGATCGCCGCACGAAGGGCCTTCTCCTTCCGAGACCGTGGGTGGTTGCGCTCGATCTGGCCCCGCGTCTGCTCCAGGAGGCGGTCGTAGCGCACGCCGGACGGACAGGACGAGACACACGCCATGCACCCCAGGCAGGCGTCGACGTGGTGCGCGATCGGCTCCATGGGCGCGCCGTCGAGGCCGGCCTGCATCAACTGGATCCGTCCGCGGGGCGAGTCCATCTCTTCGCCCCACAGCGTGTAGGTCGGGCACGTCGTCAGGCAGAACCCGCAGTGCACGCAGTCGGAGATCAACTCGCGGGAGGGCGGGTTGTGCTCGTCGAACGTGCCGGCGTCACGGATGTCGAGGTCGCTCATCAGATGCCTCCTACGAACCGGCCCGCCTGCAGGCGGTGGTCGGGGTCGAACTCGTCCTTGATGCGGCGCATCACCGGTAGGCCGTGCACCGGCCCGAAGACGTCGAGACGGTCGCGCAGGTCGCGAGGCCCGTCGACGACGGTCACGCCGCCACCGGCCCGCGCAGCAACCGGACGCAGCGTCTCCAGCATCTCGCGCACCCGGTCGACGTCGGCGTCGAGCGGCGCCGCGGCATACAGCACGCCGGTGCCGGCCGATCCGCGCACGTGGAGGCCGGCACGGGTGGCGCTGCGCGCCAGGTCGGCGATATGGCTCAGCACCCCGGTGATCTTGAACCCGACCTGGGTGCCGCCGAGTGCGAAGGGATAGCGGTCGAACTCGGCGAAGTCGTCGTCGGCCCGGGCGTCGGCGCCGACCAGCGCGAGCATCGCCTCTCGCCGAGAGTCGACTCCCGCACGGGTGCCTTCGAGCAGCACGGCCACCGTGGCCGAGTCAGGGCCGCAGGTGTCGATCTCGATCGCGCCGGGTGCCAGCTGGGAATGCACGACGTCGGCGAGCACGTCGGCCAGCCGGTCGGTCGGCACCTCGCGGGAGATCACCGCCTGTGCCGCAGGGATGGGGTGCAGTCGGAAGGTCGCTTCGGTGATGATCCCGAGGGTGCCGAACGCTCCGGTCATCAGCTTGCACAGGTCGTATCCGGCGACGTTCTTGACGACCTTGCCGCCGGCCTTGGCCACCCGGCCGTCGGCGCGCACGACCGTCAATCCGATGAGCAGGTCGCGCACCGTGCCGGTGTGCAGCCGCCGCGGCCCGCTGGGATCGGTCGCGATCATTCCGCCGACCGTGGTGCCCGGCACCATCTCGTCGAGGCCGAGCCGCTGTCCGGACGGAGCCAGGTGCTCTTGTAGGGCGGCCAGCGGCGTCCCGGCCTGGGCGGAGGCGATCAGGTCGCCGGGTTGATGCTCGATCAGGGCGTCCATGCCGCGCAGGTCGACCAGCACGTCGATCGGGCCGGCCGGGTTGCCCCAGGTCTGTTTGCTGCGGCCGGCCGCCACCGCAACGCTCGACGACGCGCGTGCGGCCGCGGCCATCGTGCTCGACACCTGCCCCGTCGAGGTCGGGGAAGCCACCACGGCGGGCACCTGCCCGTCGATGGCGTCACCCGGTGTCCCGTCGTGCGCCGCCACACCCTCGTCCTGCAGAGCGGACCGCAGATCCGGGCTCATCAGAAGACGTCCGCGGCGTGGGAGGGTGTCTCGTCGGCGGTGTGGCGGCGGGGGACCTCGCCGCAGAGCCGTGGAGTCGGATAGATCTTGCCGGGGTTGGAGATGCCTGCCGGGTCGAGGGCACACCGCACCAGTTGCATCGTGTCCAGGTCGTCGTCGGAGAACATCTTCGGCATGT
>CAZMLG010000256.1:0-3950 GCA_964566985.1 uncultured Intrasporangiaceae bacterium | reverse complement strand
CGATGGTGCAGGTCGTCTCCCAGGTCGTCGGCAACGACGCCGCGATCGCCTTCGGTGCGTCTGCCGGCAACTTCGAGCTCAACGTGATGCTGCCGGTGATCGCCTCCAATCTGCTGCAGTCGATCCGGTTGATTGCCAACGTCTCCCGCGTGTTCGCGGAGCGCTGCGTCGACGGCATCACGGCGAATACCGAGCGCTGCCAGGAGTATGCCGAGTCCTCACCGTCGATCGTGACCCCGCTCAACCACTACATCGGCTACGACGAGTCGTCGAAGGTGGCCAAGCAGGCGCTCAAGGAGCGCAAGACGATCCGTCAGGTCGTCCTGGAGCGCGGCTACGTCGACGACGGCACGCTGACGGTCGAGCAACTGGATCAGGCACTCGACGTGCTGTCGATGGCTCACCCGCACTGATCCGGGTCGCCGAGAGATCGACATCCTCGCCGAGGGGCATACCAAAAAGGTATGCCCCTCGGCGGTTTTCTACGCCTCTCGGCGGGGAGGCGCGGTCAGGATCGGGCGGGTTGCGCAGCGCGAGGTAGACCGCGCGGCAGGCGCAGCCCGCCGAGCCCGACCATCACCAGGATGGCGACCCCGAAACCGAATGCCATTCCGTAGGATCCGCGGTCCACGAGCCAACCGGCGATAACCGGCCCGACGACCACACCGAAGTCATTTGCCATGTTGAAGACGGCGATCACCGTGCCGCCCCGCTTGCCGAGCACGTCGCCGACCAGAGCCGCCGGCACCACTCCCAGGTAGGCCGATCCGGCACCGAAGATCGTCATCCCGATCATCACCAGCGGCAGGTTGCGGCCGACACCGAGGACGGCCAGCCCGCCCGCCGACACGAAGGCCCCGATGAGCAGGGCAGGCCGGCGCCCGACGCGGTCACTCCAGCGGCCGGCCGGGAACATCAGCGCCGTCTCCACGATCGCCGAGAAGAAGAATGCCATCGCCGCCCACCCGGGGGCGGCGCCGATCTTGTCGACGATGAGCAACGGCACGACCGTCGACCGCAGTCCGAGGATCGCCAGTCCGACGGCGAGGTTGCTGGTGAGTGCGACCTGATATTCGGTGGTGCGCAGCACCTGCCAGAACGTCGGCTCCGGTGCAGGCTTGGCAGCGGAGTCGTCGGACGGGTCCGCTGAGGCATCCGGCGACGTCGCCGCCGCCGGCGCGGCCTCCTCGAGCAACGCCTGGTCGACGACCTCGTCGGATGCCCCCTCCGTCGACGCGGCCGACTTCGCGGCGCGGCGCGCCGCCCGGGACGGACGCTGCAGGAAGAGCAGGGCGACGACGCCGGACAACACCAAGGTCCCGGCATACAGGAAGAACGGCGCACGGTAGGACAGCCCGAGCACCGCACCGCCGATGGCAGGGCCGGCGATCCCGCCGGTGATGAATCCGGAGCGATAGATGCTCATCGCCTGGCCACGGATGTGCGCGCCCGCGACGTGCAATACGACGCTGATCGCGGCGACCCCGAAAATCGCCGAGCCGACCCCACCGATGCCACGCAGGATCAGCAACTGGCTGTAGGACTGCGCGAGCCCGGCGAAGAGACTGGAGACGCCGACCGCCGCCAGGCCGATGATCAGACCGGTGCGCATGCCGATGAGGTCGATCAGCCGTCCGGCGGCGAGCCCCGAGACCAGGCGCATGAGGGCGAACGCGGAGACCACCGCGCCGGCCGCGCTCGCGCTGACCCCGAACTGTTCGGCGAACAGCGGGATGGCCGGTGCGACGACGCCGAACCCGAGCGCGATGCAGAACGCCACCCCGCACATGACGAAGACGTCGTTGGGGATGTGTTCGGGCAGGCGGATCCGGCGCACCGGACCAGTGTCGTCCACGAGGTGACGCCAGTATGGTCGGGGTGTGCCGACCTGGAGGAGCCGAGCGATGAAGCCGGCCCGAATCATGACTCGTCATCCGCGCCCGGACACCGGCGAGCCCCCCGAGCGTGCCCTGCAGTCGCACCGCCCGAGCGACGAGGAGATCCGCCCGGTCGAGTCGACGGTCGTCGAAAAGGCGCTGTATGCCGACGGGCACCGGCTCGAGACCCCGCACAGCCTGCGCGACGCGATGCGCCTGCTCTCGCGCAGCCACGAAGCGATGGCCTGGGTGGGGATGTATCGCCCGACGCCGGCGCAGATCCAGGACGCGGCCGACGTGTTCGGGCTGCATCCCCTGGCCGTCGAGGACGCGATCGTCGCCCACCAGCGACCGAAGATCGAGCGCTACGACGACACGCTGTTCATCGTGTTGCGCTCGGCGATCTACAACGACGAGGCCGAGACGGTGAGCTTCGGTGAGCTGCACCTGTTCATCGGCCCGGACTTCGTCCTCACCGTCCGGCACACGGATCGGCCGGATCTGAGGTCGGTGCGCACCCGCCTCGAGGGCGACCCGAAGTTGTTGGCCCTCGGCCCCGAGGCCGTCATGTATGCCGTGCTCGACTTCGTCGTCGACGGGTATGCGCCGGTCGTCGCCGGGTTGGAGAAGGACATCGAGGAGATCGAGATCCAGGTGTTCGAGTCGGATCCGGGGGTTTCGCGGCGCATCTATCAACTGTCGCGCGAGGTCATGGAGTTGCAGCGGGCCGCGCGCCGGCTGCTGCAGATCCTCTCCTCGCTGGAAGCCGGATTCGAGAAGTACCGGACCGACGAGGAGTTGCAACGCAACCTGCGCGACGTCGCCGATCACGCGACGAGCGTGGTCGACCGGGTCGACGGCTTCCGGCACACGCTGGAAAACATCCTCACGCTCAACGCGACGCTGGTCGCCCAGACCCAGAACGAGCAGATGCGCGATCTGGCCGAGGTCAGCAACCGGCAGAACGAACAGATGAAGAAGGTGTCGTCCTGGGCGGCGATCATCTTCGGCCCGACCGTCGTGTCGGGGGTCTACGGCATGAACTTCGACACGATGCCCGAGACGCACTGGCTCCTGGGCTACCCGGCTGCGGTCTGTCTCATGCTCGTGGTGAGCGTCTGCCTCTACCTCATCTTCCGCAAACGCGGCTGGCTGTGACACCTGCTCGACCGCTGTGCGGGTTTGTGCGATTCCCAGCGGGTCCGTCCACTTCGGCCGTGTGCCTCGAGGCAATCGCACAAAGCCACGCGCGGATGTGACCTGGGTCACATCCGAGCTGGACTCGTCCCGGCCCCGACCGTGCCGGCGCGGCGTACGTTCGAGGGGTCACGAGGGGGCGGCCACGGCATACGACCGCTCCTGCCACCCGAACCCGCAAGGACGGTCGCGCACATGACTTCAACCGGCACCACCCACACGGCACTCGCGGCCTGGGTCGACGACGTCACCGAGTTGACGACGCCGGACCAGGTGGTTTGGGTCGACGGATCCCCGGAGGAGTGGACCCGCATCACCGATGCCCTGGTGGCGGCCGGCACGTTCACCCGGCTCGACGAAACGGCCTACCCCGACTCGTTCCACGCCGCCTCCACCCCCAGCGACGTCGCTCGGCGCGAGAAGGCGACCTACATCTGTTCACGCGACGAGAAGGACGCCGGCCCGACCAACAACTGGATGGATCCGGACGAGATGAAGCGCCTCATGACCGACCTGTACCGCGGGTCGATGCGAGGTCGCACGATGTATGTGATCCCTTTTGTCATGGGCCATCTCGACGCCGAGGAGCCGATGTTCGGGGTCGAGATCACCGACAGCGAGTATGTCGTGGCCTCGATGCGGATCATGGCCCGCATCGGCGCGCCGGTCCTGTCGCGGATGGAGGAGTTGCAGGCCGACTACGTGGCCGGGCTGCATTCGGTCGGGGCACCCCTGCAGCCGGGCGAGGACGACGTGCCCTGGCCGTGCAACGACACGAAATACATCGTGCACTTCCCCGAAGAACGCACCATCTGGTCGTTCGGCTCCGGCTACGGCGGCAACGCCCTGCTCGGCAAGAAGTGCTACGCGCTGCGC
>CAZMLG010000255.1:0-3982 GCA_964566985.1 uncultured Intrasporangiaceae bacterium | reverse complement strand
CCGGCAGCTTCCTGAGCCAGCACTTCATGAACGACGAGATCAACAAGCTCATCCGTGAGCAGCAGTCGGAGCCCAACGAGGCCAAGCGCGACAAGATCATCGAGGAGCTGCAGACGAAGCTGGCCAAGATCCTGCCGACCCTGCCGTTCCTGCAGGGTTCACAGGTGGCCGTGGCCGGCAAGGACGTCAAGGGCGTCACGCTCGACCCGTCCTTCAAGCTGCACCTGTCCACCCTCTCCAAGAGCTCATAGTCCCACCCCACAGAAACCACCCCACAAAGTTCTCCGCTCGGCTCGCCCGGCGGCCGGCACCGGCCGTCGGGGGACCGTGCAAAATCGCGGCTCGATCACGTGGATAGGCATGCATGACAACACAGTTGAGTGAGGTCGACGAACTGGCTGACGGCGCCGCCCCGGACGGGGCAAAGGCCGGCAAGTCGGGCATCGGCCTCGGCAAATACATCATCATCCGAGCGCTGTTGATCATCCCGACGGTGTTCATCCTGACCACCGTCGTGTTCGTCCTGATGCGACTGACCGGCGACCCGATCACGGCCTCGGTCGGTGGGCGACTGACCCCCGCGCAATTGCAGGAGCGGATCCACGCCGCGGGATACGACCGACCGCTGATCGTGCAGTATCTCGACTATCTTGGCCACATCGTCCGGGGCGACTTCGGCACCACCATCAGCGACAAGATCCCGGTCACACAATTGTTGTCGACCTACGGCACGGCGACATTGGAGCTGGTGATCTACGCCTTGATCGTGGCGTTCGCGTTCGGCATCCCGCTGGGCATGCTCGCGGCATACCGTCGGGATCGGGCCTCGGACGCGGTGCTGCGCATCCTCGCGATCATGGGTTATGCGACACCGGTGTTCTTCGCCGGCCTGCTGCTCAAGCTGGTCTTCTCGGTCGGCCTGGACTGGCTGCCGGTCGCCGGCCGAGCCACCTCCAGCGACGAATTGATCCTGCAGGGCGCCGCCCATCCGACGCACATCTATTTCATCGACGCACTCCGATTGGGCAACCTGTCCATCCTCGGCGACGTCCTCGAGCACGCCGTCCTGCCGGGAATCGCGCTGGGACTGCTCATCGGCGGAGTCTTCCTGCGATTGGTGCGCACCAACATGATCGGCACACTCGGGCAGGACTACATCGAATCCGGCCGCTCACGCGGCGTCGGGGAGAGGCGGTTGGTGACCAAACACGCCTACCGCCCGGCTCTCGTGCCCATCATCACCGTCATGGGCATGCAGATCGCCATGACGCTCGGCGGCGCGATCCTCACCGAGACGACATTCGGCTGGAAGGGCCTCGGGTTCAAACTCGCCGAATACCTGCAAGCCCGTGACTTCGTCGCGGTGCAGGGGATCGTCGTGATGCTCGCCGTCATCGTCGCGGTGACCAACTTCATCGTGGACATCGTCGCCGCCCTCATCGACCCGAGAGTGAGGTACTGACCATGAGCACCGACGTCGGGTCCGCGCGACGCTCGTCCTGGGCGGCGAACCTACCCATCCTCTCCCACCTCAAGAAGAGCGTCGGACTGCAACGAGGCATGCTCATCGCCGGGGTGGCCATGTCGGCAGTGGTGCTGATCTGCGCGATCTTCGCGCCGTTGATCGCTCCCTATGACTACGCCCAGATGTCCTCCGGCGGCACCGACTTCGGCGCCCAACAACATCCCGGTGGCGCCCATTGGTGGGGCACCACCGTCGGTGGATACGATGTGCTCTCCCGCACCGTCTGGGGCGCACGGACCGCCGTCGAGGTGATCGTCGTCGCAGTCGCACTGTCGATCTTCATCGGCGTCGCCCTCGGGTTGCTCTCCGGATATGTCGGCGGTTGGATCGACCGCGTGCTGGTCGTGATCGCCGACGCGATCTACGCCCTGCCGTCCCTGCTGGTCGCGATCGTGATGTCCATCGTCATCAGCGGTGGCCAATCCGGCCGATGGAGCGGCATCCTGGCGGCCGCAGCCGCCGTCAGCGTGGTGTTCATCCCGCAATACTTCCGGGTCATCCGCGCCGAGACCGTGCGCCTCAAAGGAGAGGCCTTCGTCGACGCCGCCAAGGTGATCGGCACCTCGGACATCCGGGTGATGTATCGACACATCTACCGCAACTCGACCCGCACGCTGCCGCTGATCTTCACGCTCAACTGCTCCGAGGCCATCCTTACCCTCGCCGGCCTCGGCTTCCTCGGGTTCGGCATCGAACCGACGAAAGCAGCCGAATGGGGTTATGACCTGAACAAGGCGCTCTCCGACGTCAGCAGCGGCATCTGGTGGACGGGTGTCTTCCCCGGGTTGGCCATCGTGTGGACCGTGCTCGGCGTCACCCTGGTCGGCGAGAGCATGAACGATCTCAACGATCCGCGGTTGCGCGGGCGCAAGCGGGCCAAACTGCGCAAGCAAGAGACCGTCGTGGCCGCCGAAGGAGCCTCCGAATGACCACCCACTCCACCAAGGACGCGGTCCTGTCGATCGAGGACCTGCAGGTCACTTTCGCCACCGACCACGGACCCGTCGAAGCGGTCAAGCACGTCAGCCTCGACGTGCGCCCCGGGGAAGTCCTGGCGATCGTGGGCGAATCCGGCTCGGGCAAGACCGTCACGGCTCGCACGGTGCTCGGCCTGCTCCCGGAGACCGCCACGAGCGACGGGGCCGTGCTGCTCGGGGACCACGATGTGTTGACGATCCCGCACCGGACGATGCGCCGACTGCGCGGCACCGACGTGTCGATGATCTTCCAGGAGCCGTCGACCGCGCTCAACCCGGTCTACAAGATCGGCTGGCAGATCATCGAGGGACTGCGCGCGCACGACCACAAGCTGAGCAAGAAGCAGGCCCGCGAGCGCACGATCAAGGTCCTGAGCGACGTCGGGATCCCGGACGCCGAGCACCGCATCGACTACTACCCGCATCAGTTCTCCGGCGGCCAGAAGCAGCGCATCATGATCGCCATGGCGCTCGCGCTCAACCCGCATCTGATCATCGCCGACGAGCCGACCACCGCCCTGGACGTGACCGTGCAGGCGGAGATCCTCGAACTGCTGCGGGATCTGCGCGACGAGTTCGGCTCCTCGATCGTGCTTATCACCCACAACATGGGAGTCGTCGCAGACCTCGCGGACCGGGTCACCGTGATGTATCAGGGCGAGCTGGTCGAACAGGCCTCTGCCCAGGACCTGTTCGCTCACCCCCGGGAGGACTACACCAAGAAGTTGCTCGCGGCCGTGCCGCACCTGGGGCGCGATTCGGTCTCCGCACAGCTCGGCGACGAAGCCCTCGAACGACAGCTCGAGCAACCGGTCCTCGTCAAAGCGGAGAAACTCGAGATCGAATATCCGGGACGGCTGGGACAGAAGCCGTTCCGCGCCGTCGACGGGGTCTCGTTCGAGATCCATCAAGGTGAGGTGCTGGGTCTCGTCGGCGAGTCGGGATCGGGCAAGACGACGATCGGACGGGCCATCGCCGGGCTCAATCGTGTCACGGGCGGCTCGCTGAAGGTCCTGGGCCACGAGATGCTCGGCTTCAAGGAGCGCGCCTTCAAACCGCTGCGTGAGCAGATCGGTTTCGTCTTCCAGGACCCCGCCGCGTCGTTCAACCCACACCTGACGATCGCCGAGTGTCTCGCGGAGCCGCTCGCGGTGCATCGTCGCCAGATGAGCGCCGCGGACAAACGCGCCCGGGTCGAGGGGCTGCTGGAAGCCGTCCAGCTGACCTCGGCCTACGCCGACCGCTATCCGCACGAACTCTCCGGCGGGCAGCGGCAACGCGCCAGCCTCGCCCGTGCGCTCGCGCTGGACCCGAAGTTGCTCATCGCCGATGAGCCCACCAGCGCCCTGGACGTCTCCGTGCAGTCGAAGGTGCTCGAGCTCTTCCGCGAATTGCAGGAGGAGTTCGGATTCGCCTGCCTGTTCATCAGCCACGACCTGGCCGTCGTCGACATGCTCGCGCACCGGGTCGGGGTGCTCTA
>CAZMLG010000254.1:0-4038 GCA_964566985.1 uncultured Intrasporangiaceae bacterium | reverse complement strand
CACCCAGCTCGCCCGCGCGGCCGGTATCCACCTGGTGCTCGCCACCCAGCGGCCGTCGGTCGACGTCGTCACCGGCCTGATCAAGGCCAACGTGCCGTCCCGGCTGGCGTTCGCGACGTCGTCGCTGGCCGACTCACGCGTCGTGCTCGACCAGCCCGGGGCCGAGAAGCTCATCGGGCAGGGGGACGCACTCTTCCTGCCGATGGGCGCGTCCAAGACGATGCGTGTGCAGGGCGCGTGGGTGACCGAGAGCGAGATCCACGACGTGGTGGGTCACGTCAAGGAGCAGCTCGCGCCGCGCTACCGGGACGACGTGACCGTCGCGGCGCCGCAGAAGAAGATCGACGAGGACATCGGCGACGACCTCGACATCCTGTTGCAGGCCGCCGAGTTGATCATCACGACCCAGTTCGGGTCGACCTCGATGCTGCAGCGCAAGCTGCGGGTCGGTTTCGCCAAGGCGGGGCGCCTGATGGATCTGCTGGAGTCGCGCGGCATCGTCGGCCCGTCGGAAGGGTCGAAGGCGCGCGATGTGCTCGTCAAACCGGACGACCTGCCCACGACGTTGTCCCTGCTGAAGGGTGAGGAGCCGCAGGAGGTTCCTTATGACGATCAGGCCGACGGCGCAGAAGACGCCTGGCAGCTGACCGGCAACGCGCAGTCCGGCAGCGAGTAGGCCGTCTCCGCGGGCGCCGGTCACCGCCGCGGTGTGAGAAGGTTTGTGGCGAGAGCAAGGGGAGTCCGATGCCAAGCGATCCGACCGTGCCGATGGGGCCTGGACGTCCGAACCCGCCACCGGGGCAAGGTGGCCCGCCCGGGCCGATGCCCCCTCGAGGGCCGTCGCAGGGCTTCCCTCCACCGGGTCGACCGCCGGGCCCGCCGCCGGGCGGCGTCCCCTCCGGGCCCGTCGGCCCCGGCGATCCGCGCGGCGGACGCAGACCCGGCAAGGGCTTCATCGGCGCGGCCGCCCTCGGCGCGATCGTGGCCGGCATCATTGCTTTCGTCGGCACGGGAGTGGCCACCACACAGCGCCTGGACAACCCGTTCGCGGAATCGATCGGCCTGTCGGTCTGGCCGTGGTACGGCTACAACGACGTCGGCCCCATCTACCAGTTGTTCGCGATCGCCATGATCGGCGTCGTCGTGGTCGGCTTCGTGCTCCTGATGATCGCGACGCGGCCCGTTCCCGGCGGCCGCGCCTGGCCGACGGTGTTCCTCGCCGCCTGGTGGGCGATCGGGATCGCCGCCGTGATCGCATCCGTGATCAGCGTGGAGGTTGCGGACCTGGACCGGATGCAGGGGCAGCACCGCGCCTACCAGGCGTGCGTGACCGCCGTCATGTGGACGCTGGTGACCGGCTGGATCCCGGCCGTCTTCACCGCGACCGCCAACGCCATGCGCAGAGGCTGACCCTCGATCGCGGAACGCGGAGGCCCCGGGTTCCGTCCGACCGACCGACCGAAGCACCCGATCGCAGGAGGAACACCGGCATGTCGCAGCCACCCCCGCCCGACCCCGCGGACCGTCCGGGTGACGGCCGGCCGCGCCGCCCGCTCGACCTCGGCAAGCCCGCCGGGGAGTCGGTCGACCGCACTCAGGAGATTCCCCCGATGCCTGCGGGTGCCCCGGCGCCGCAACCGGGTCCCCAGCCGCCGCCACAGGGCCGACCCGCAGGGCCGCCTGCGGGCCCGCAGCAGGGCGGACCGCCGCCGGGCTGGCGGCCGGCCCCCGCGCCGCAGTACGCCCCGCCGGGAATGGCTCCGATGGGCCGGGTGGCGAAGGCCTACAACCCCTTCCTGCCGGCCCTCGCGGCCGGCATCATCACCGCGGGGCTCACCGTGGGCCTGGGCAAAGCGGCCATGTCGCTGGTGCGCCAGGGCAACGAGGCACTTGGGGTGGTCGGGTGGCTCTCGGCCTACTTCGACATCCGGCGGGTGCAGACCTTCGCCGCGGACATCCCGACGTCGCACGTGGTGGTGGCCGCGGCCGTCTCCGCCGTCGTCGTGTTGGTTCTCACCCTGCTCGCGGCCGCCACCACGCGGTGCAGCGGCGCACGGGGTCTGATCTTCTTCGCGGTCTGGGGCATCACCGGCCTGGGCTCCGCGGTGGCCTCGCTGGTCGTGGGCATCGCCATGGAGGGCATGGAGCTGAACTTCACCGGTTTCGTCACGATGGTCAACCCGGCAGCGGGCTGGGGGATCGTGCTCGGCTGGATTCCCGCCCTCGCGGCCGTCGCACTGCGGATCGGCCGGGCCGCCAAGACCTGACGCCGCGTCAGGCCCGCGGGCCGTCCACCTGCTCGATCGTGGCGAGCGAGGCGGGGGTGGTCTGTTGCAGGTCGCGTGCGACCTGCTCGACCGATCGCATCACGCGCAGCACGTTACCGCCCGCGACCTTCGCCAGATCGTCGTCGGACCAGCCCAACTCGGCCAGCTCCGCGAACAGGGCCGGATAGCACGAGACGTCGTGCAGGCCTTCGGGCAGCTTGTCGACGCCGTCGTAGTCCCCGCCGACGCCGAGGTGATCCACCCCGACGGTCTCCCGCAGGTAGGTGAAGTGGTCGACCGCGTCCTGGATCGTGGCCGACGGCTTGGGGTGGTCGGCCTGTCGCGCGGTCGTGAACTCGAGGAACGCCTGGTGGTCCTTCGGGTCGACCCCGGCGTCGAGGGCGTCCCGGCGGGCCCCCTCCCGCCAGTCGGCGCACGCCTGCGAGACGAAGTCCGGCACGAAGGTCGACATGATCACCCCGCCGTTCTCCTTCAGTGCCGCGAGCACGTCGTCGGGGGCGTTGCGTGGCGAGGAGCAGACGGCGCGGGCGCTGGAGTGCGAGAAGATCACCGGCGCGGTGCTCGCCTCGAGCGCATCGCGCATGGTGTCGGCCGACACGTGGGAGAGGTCGACCATCATCCCGAGGCGGTTCATCTCACGCACCACCTGCCGGCCGAAGGCGGTCAGCCCGCCGTGCACAGGGGTGTCGGTCGCCGAGTCCGCCCAGGGGTTGTTGTCGTTGTGGGTGAGGGTCATGTAGCGAACCCCGAGGCGATAGAGCATCCGCAACGCCGCCAGGGAACTGTCGATGGACTGTCCGCCCTCGGCACCCAGCAACGACGCGATGCGGCCGGACGCGAAGACCTGCTCCACCTCGTCGGCGGTGCGCGCGAGCCCGAACGCGTCGGGATAGCGCTCGATCATCCGGTGGACCGCGTCGATCTGCTCGAGCGTGGCCGTGACGGCCGTGCCCGCAGGCAGGTTGGAGGGGACGAACACCGACCAGAACTGCGCACCGACGTGTCCTGCACGCAGCCGTGGAATGTCCGTGTGGTTGCGCGCCGACGTGTCGCCGGCGATGTCCAGGACCTCGAAGTCGTATCCGGCCCCCTCCCGGGCACACCACGGCAGGTCGTTGTGCCCGTCGATGAGGGGGTGGCGCTCGAGCAGCGCGGTGACACGATCCAGATTCTGCGACGTCATGCGACCATCAGATCACGTCCGCCGGGGAGGACATCGTGGGGAGCACCTCGCCGGTGTCATTACAGTTGTGGGTATGACCACCGCAACGTCACGCAGCGTCGCCATCGTCACCCTCGGATGTGCGCGCAACGAGGTCGACTCCGAAGAACTCGCCGGCCGGCTGGCCGCCGAAGGGTGGGACCTCGTCGATGATGCGCAGGCGGCGGACGTCGCGGTCGTCAACACTTGCGGGTTCGTCGAACAGGCCAAGAAGGACTCCATCGACGCGCTGCTGGAGGCCAACGACCTCAAGACCTCCGGACGCACCCAGGCCGTCGTGGCCGTCGGCTGCCTGGCCGAGCGCTACGGCAAACAGTTGGCCGACCAACTCCCGGAGGCCGATGCGGTGCTCGGCTTCGACCATTACCCCGACATTGCGGAGCGCCTCGACGCGATCGTGCGTGGCGAAACGATCGAATCGCACGCGCCGCGCGACCGCCGCACGTTGCTGCCGATCACACCGACTGACAGGCACGGCGCCGATACGGTCGTGCCCGGGCACCGCGACCCGGCAAACGAAGACGCGAC
>CAZMLG010000253.1:0-4069 GCA_964566985.1 uncultured Intrasporangiaceae bacterium | reverse complement strand
GATCTTCTCGGCACACCCCCATCGTACCTTGTTATTTCACCGACAGACCACTAGGCAAAGAGCACGCGAAACTAACATCACCGGGTACTATAAGACCTGCTCGACCCCCGTTGGCTCCGCCAGCGCTGTCTCCCGCACCAACTGGATCACCGAGACCACGATCAGCAGCAACACGGCGACGAGCACCACGGTGTCGAGGGTGCCGTGCCGGATGCGCTCGTGATAGATCAGCACCCCGATGACGATGCTGAGCAGGGGGTCGACGGTCGCCGTCGCCGGCAGGCTGGACGACAGCGGACCGGCCTGGAAGGCGAGCTGGTTGAGCAGCAGCCCGCTGCCCCCGGCGACCAGGAACGCATACAGCTCCCAGCTGGAGAAGATGCCCATGATGCCGTGCGCGGCCACATCGGTGACCGCCTTGAGCAGGGCGGCCATCGCGGCATACACGATGCCGACCGCTGCGCCCAGCAGCGCGGCCTTCTGGTGACGCACCTGCATCCGGCGCCCGGCCTCGATCAGTGCCAGGACCAGGACCACACCGATGATGCCGGTGACCAGGGCGGGCTCGCGGTCGGCGTGCTCCGTGCCGCCGTGGTCGCCGTGCCAGGCGGTGAGCAGCAGGAAGGCCGCGAGCGCCACGGTGACCGCGACCGCCCAGAACCCCTGGCGGCGCGTCGGCGAGTCGGGCCCGAACGTCCAGCGCAACACGAGCCCGAACACCAGGCCACTGACGAGCAGCGGCTGCACCAGGGAGAGTTCGCCCAGGTGGAGCGCGAAGATCTGCAGCACGAGCCCGGTCACGTCGCACACGACGGCGGACAGCCACAGATTGTGCGTGATGGTGTGCCAGATGAACCGCACCAGATGCCGCGGCCGGAAGCTCTGGGCGTCGGGCGCCTCGGCGGCGCTGGCGTGCTTGAGTGCGCTGGAGGCGCCGAAGGCGAGCGCGGCACCCAGGGTGAGCCCGACGACCGCCCAGATGCTCACCACGTGTCCCCGTCTTGCCCGTCGTCACTGTCCGGGAGCAGCCTACCTGGCGGCGAGTGGCGCGGCGCGGGGGCTTGACGGCCGCACGAAGGCGCTGACGCGTTGCCATTTCGACGTCGAGGCTCGTCCCGCAGCGAACCGGGCCATCACGCGCAAGGGGCTATCGAATTTCTGACGCGCCCCGTTTGAGCTCGGCCAGGAACTCGTCGGCGGTGGAAGTTACGGCATGACTTGCCCGTTGATGCCGTACTCTTCGACATGTCCTGGACGCCCCTATCCGAGTGATGAATCAGGCCGGTGACGTCTTGGCTGGCACGCTTCCGGGCGCACAACCCCATGTCTAGTGCCTCGTCAGGAAGCGATTGGTAGGTAATCGTGCCGTCGGATCTTTGAGCCCATGGCGAAGTTGGTCTTGGGTAGTGCGCTCGTGTTCCTCCAGCGCAGGTAGCCCCCGATCGCCGCTTCCTGGGTGGCATGGTCACGGTAGTCGCTCCCGTTGAGCGTGAAGTAGCGCACCGCGGCGAACTCGGACTCGATCCAGTTCAGCCAGGACGCACTCGACGGGTGAAGACCAGCTCCACGTCGTGGTCCGCACACCACGTCGCGACTTCGGCCTTCGTGTGTGGTGAGTAGTTGTCACAGACCACGTACGGCTTCCCGGCCAGGCGGCGGCGCAGCTGCCGCAGGGAAGTCGAGGAACTCCTGCCAGCGCTTACGATCCCGGAATCGGTAGAGCATCTTCCCGGTGCCCAGGTCCAGCGCGCCGAACTCGTGCCGCACCCCTCCGGTGCGGTGATACGTCGCCCGCAACCTTGTTGGTCGAGATACGGGGGAACCAGCCGCGACCGGGCCGTGGCTGCACGTTGAGCAGGCCGAACTCGTCCACGCAGACCACGTGCCCATCGGCCGCCGGGTGGTCGTAGAGGTCAAGCACGCGATTCTTCTTGGCCCTGAAGTCCGGACGCTTTGAGCCCTTCCACGTCTTGGTGGCCAGCCACCGGATACCCCCACCACGCAGGATGCACCGGACGGTCTCTGGGCTGATCTCAGCAACGACCTGCTGGGCGGTCAGGTACTCAGCCAGCTTCGACCCCGACCATCAGGTAAACGGCAACCCGAGGTCCTGCGGGTTGCAGCGGGCAACCTGGCAGATCCGCCCGCGCGTATCTGCGTCAATCCTCTTCGGTTGCCCGCTGCTCCATTCTGGGTCCAAGGCCGCGAATCCCTGCTCGTTGAACGTGTGCACCACCTTGCGCACATACCCTTGCGTGGTCTCGAACATCGCCGCGATGTCCAGCACCGACTGGCCCTGCGCCGAGGCCATCACGATCGTCGCCCGCCGCAGGCGGACCGAATCCTTCGAGCGCCGCGTCAACCGCTGCACGCAGGCCCTCCTGGATGGACAGCTCACGTACAAATACCTCGGGCTTGCGTGCCATCAATCGATCACCTCCAGCCACCACCCTGGAGACCAAGCACGGCTCTGACAAGAGCGACACGGATCACCGACCCGACTCAACCTGACAAGGCACTAGATGAGTAAGTCCAAGGGGATGTTGCCGGTGTGGCGGCTGTGAAGTGGGTGCAAGAGTGCCCAGAGTTGGCGTTGCTTACCCAACGCGAACCTGGATGCCCTCGTGGACGCCGATCTGGACACCCTTGCCACTGCACTGTATGCGACCGCAGACAACTTACTGGCCATCCATCCCGAGCGTGTCCCGGCGCGTCCGGTGATCGGGTTCGGCTCCCGGATCAGTGATGCCGAGATGCTGACCCTGGCGGTGCTGCAGGCCCTGCTGGGGTTCACCAGCGAGGCACGGTGGATCCGGTACGTGGAGGCTCACCTGACGCACTTGATTCCCTATGTCCCGCAGCAGTCCGGCTACACTACCCCGCACGCGGGCGGTACCCCCAGCGGCTGCGGAAGCTGGCCGACACGATGGCCTGGCTGACCGCGCGGCTTGTTCAGCATCGTCGACGATGACGTGTGGGTGGTCGGCTCGACGCCGGTCGAGTGTGGCCGTCCAGGGAGACTGCGAAGCGCTCGGATCTGGCCGGGTGGGTCGAGTGCGGGTACTGCGCCCCCCACTCGCGGTTCTTCTGGGGGCTGCGTCTGCACCTGGTGTGCACGCTGCACGGGTTGCCGGTCGGGTGGGTGCTCACGGGCGCGAAAGCCGATGAGCGGGAGGCGTTCTGGGCGATTGCCGAGCCCACGCCCACCATCGCCGGCGTGCTGGAGGCCAGGCACTGCCAGACGCTGATCGCGGACAAGAACTACTTCGGGAAAACGTTCGAAGCAGACCTGGACGATGCCGGGATCGAGTTACTCCGCCCGGCCCGCAAGGGCGAGAAACCCCGGCCAGGCTCCAGGTTCTTCAAGCCGCTACGGCAGATCATCGAGTCCGTCAACGACACCCTCAAGGGCCAGCTCGACCTCGAACAGCACGGCGCACGCACCATCCCTGGCGTCTGTGCCCGCGTCGGCCAGCGAATCCTGGCCATGACCGCCGCGACCTGGCACAACGACACCATCGGTGCACGCATCCGCCGCTCCCTGGTCGCCTACGACCACTGACCCCTTGGACTTACTCATCTAGGGCATCGAGCTCCAGATCGATACGCAGAAATGGAAGCCCGCCAGCAGACGATCATCCGGCTGAAGACGTCCATCACGAACGCCATTGATCCAGCCCGCGTGCGTGCGGGCATAGGTCAGATGGGCCACCCCACAGCTGGTTCGCCGCGGTCGTGACGAACGGTCGCTTGACCTTGTCCTCGGACCGATCGGTCTCAGCGCCGTCACGGATCTTGGTCTTGCGGGTCCTCTCACGCGGGATCCCACGCAGGCCCTCGGCCCGCATCAGCCGCTTGAAGGTGCAGCGGGCCACCGTGACGCCCTCACGGTTCAGCTTGGCGTAGATCTTGCGTGCGCCGTAGACATCGAGGTTGGCCTGGTGCGCGGTACTGATGTCGACGACCAGCTCGGCATCACCGACGGTGGATCCCGAAGGTGGACTGGCCTTGGCGGCCTAGAGCGTGTCTCCTTAATGGGTGTTGATGTAGATGATGGTGGCTGCCAGTA
>CAZMLG010000252.1:0-4080 GCA_964566985.1 uncultured Intrasporangiaceae bacterium | reverse complement strand
AGTGTTCGTCCCACGCTTCCTCCTTCGATCTGTGACCAGAATCTCGCGCGACTTCGCCCCGAGGACTTGCGTCTCGCAGATTGAGACGGCAATATCAATGCATGGACAACTCTAGCGGAGTCGGCGTCCTCGACAAGGCCGCCGTCGTGCTCTCAGCCCTCGAAGCCGGTCCGTCGACCCTGGCTCAGCTCGTCGCGCACACCGGTTTGGCGCGGCCCACCGCCCATCGACTGGCCGTCGCGCTCGAACACCACCGCCTGGTCGCTCGCGACATGCAGGGCCGATTCGTCCTCGGACCGCGCCTGAGCGAACTGGCCTCCGCGGCGGGTGAGGACCGCCTGCTCGCCGCGGCCGGACCCGTGCTCGGAGCACTGCGCGACCACACCAACGAGAGCTCCCAACTCTTCCGTCGGCAAGGCGATCAGCGCATCTGTGTCGCCGCGGCCGACCGCCCGATGGGACTGCGGGACTCGATCCCTGTCGGCGCCACCTTGTCGATGCAGGCCGGGTCCGCGGCGCAGGTCCTGCTCGCGTGGGAGGAGCCGGACCGCCTGCACCGTGGCCTCAAGGGCGCCAAGTTCACCGCCACCATGCTCTCGGCGGTCCGCCGCCGCGGCTGGTCCCAGAGCGTCAGCGAGCGCGAGCAGGGCGTGGCGTCCGTCTCCGCTCCGGTGCGCAGCCCCTCCGGGAAGGTCATCGCCGCCGTGTCCATCTCCGGCCCGATCGACCGCGTATCGCGCCAGCCGGGACGCCTGCACGCCGCGACCGTGGTCGCCGGCGCCAACAAGCTCACCGAGGTGCTCGCCCGCGCCCACGCCGCGAGCCGGCCGCGGCAGAGTGAGTCCGCCTGACACCAGGCGGACTCGGGCGGCGGGTCGACTCCCGTCCGAGGATGGTCCCGTCCAGTAGGGTCGGCGCCATGCCTCGCTCCCGCCGCGTCGTCGGTGTGCTCTGCCTCGCGGTGAGCCTCGCCGCGCTACCGTCCTGTGCGAGCGACTCCCGCTCGGCGACGACCGCCACGGCACAGGGCACCTCGCGCGCGACGGCGCACACCTCGGCCCCACGCAGTGAGGGGGCCACGGCCCCGAACACGACGCCCGCCACGCCGTCGTCGACCTCGGGTCACGCCCACGGGACCGCCGGGACGGTCACCGTGGCCGTGACCGGTGACGTGCTGCCGCACGCCTCGGTGCTGCGCGACGCGGCAGCGAATGCCGGCGGTCACGGGTGGGACTTCACACCGATGTTCGCAGCCGTCGCACCGATCATCCGGCACGCGGACATCGGCATCTGCCAACTCGAGACGACCGTCTCGACGACGGACACCGGTCTGACCACGGCGAACACGTTCGTCTCCCCACACGAACTGGTCGGCGACCTGGTGACCGCGGGCTTCGACGGGTGCAGCTTCGCCAACAACCACGCGATGGACGCCGGCCTCCAGGGCATCCGGCAGACTCGCGCGGCCGCCGCGCACGGACACCTGAAGCTCGCCGGGCCGGGTGCTGATGCCGAGACCACGAACGCCCCCGCGGTCTACACCGGCGGCGGCCTGCGCGTGGCCCAGTTGTCCTACAGCTACACCGTCGACAACGCGATCGAGCACGACACGAGCACTCCCCCGAACGGTGCCCCGTGGCTGCGCCGGAGCCTCTACCCCGCCCGCACCCCGAGCGGGATCGTCGCCGACGCCCACGATGCCCGCGCGGCAGGAGCCGACATCGTGCTGGTGTCGATGCACTGGGGCAACATGTTCGAGTCCGCTCCCACCGCCGAACAACAGCGATATGCGCGAGCACTGCTGCGCTCCGGACAGATCGACGCCATCATCGGCGCGCATCCGCACGTCGTGCAGCCGTGCCGGAAGATCGACGGACGCTACGTGCTCTACAGCGTCGGCAACTTCCTGTCGGCCCAGGGCCCCGCCGCCGGCCTGCCCGCGGCGTCACAGGACGGGGTCATCGCCACGATGACGTTCCGCCGCGACCGTGACGGCACGGTCCATGAGTCGTTGCACTACACCCCCACCGAGGTCACCTCGGGTCATCGGGTGCGCGCCTCCTCGAAGGGTTCGACCTCCTACCGGCGCACGGTCGCGGCCATGACCTCACTCGGCCGAGCGTGCCCGGCCACCGCCTCCGACTGACGACGCCGCCCCACCCGACGGACGTTCGGCTTCGTCGCCCCGGGTGTCCGCAGGCCACGCCGCCACCGCGCCGCACAGGAGGCAAACCGGTATGCCGATCACGGCACCGACCAATGCCGCGATCACCACGGTGCCACCGGCCAGGAGCAGGAAGGAGACGAATCCGCCCGGGACCAACAAGCTCTCGAGGACCGCCCGCACGAGGCATCCGGTGACGACCGCCACGAGCGTCGCTGTCCAGGCACGCCGCGCCACCCGACGCCGGCGCGCCTCCTCACGCGGCATCCAGGCGGCGAATACCGCCGGGAGACAGAGCCCGCCGATCACCTCGGCCGCCCAATGACTCCAGGCCGCATCGGTGCCCAACGGCAGGCCGACGGCCGGGACAGGGCCCGGCATACGGATGCCGTCCAGCAAGGCGAACTCCGGGATCAGGCCGACCGTCCACACCCGTATCGCCGGTATGCCCTCGACCAGTACGCACACCAGCAGCACCGCCGTGCCGACCCACACCGGTCGTCGTGTTCGCCCACTCGTGCCGCGCATACGCCGTAGCATAGGGCGCATTCGGCCTCGAGAGCGTCAGAAGGAGCAGACGATGGACACCACCGGTGATCCTCGCCGGCGTGCCGGCACCCGAGGCCTACGGTGGAGCGTCGTCGCCGTGGTGGTCGCCCTGATCGTGGCGGGCGGGGCGGCAGCCGGATTCCGCTCTCTGAACACTCCCGATCACACGCGTGCGCTGACCGATGCCTCCGGCAGCCCGTTGCACCTGCGCGGATTCTCCACCGCGGGAAGCGCCAAGTCGTCACCTGATGGGCTTCCGGCGTTGCGCCCGTCCGACATCGATCGGGAGCACGCCGACATGCACACGAACTTCGTGCGCTTCCTGATCTCGTGGCGGGCGGTGGAACCGCAGCGCGGACAGATCGACTCGCACTACCTCGATGCCGTCGCGACCCGGGTCCACTGGTACGCCGAGCGCGGTTACCACGTGATGCTCGACATGCATCAGGATCTCTACGGCAGTCACATCACCCCGGACGGTCAGGCCGGCAACGGAGCACCCGGCTGGGCCACCTTCACGGACGGCAAGAAGGTCGGCAAACACGGCCAGTGGGAGCTGTATTACCTGGACCCCGGCGTGATCCGCGCCTTCGACAACTTCTGGGGGACGACGGGCGATCATGCCGACCTGCGCGCGCACTTTGTCTCCGCGTGGAAGGCGGTGGCCGAGCGCTTCGCCGGCAACCCGGCCGTCATCGCCTACGACCTGATGAACGAGCCCTATGGCGGGAGCCTGCAGGGGCCCGCCTTCGAGGCGGGGCCTCTCACCGCGCTGTATCAGCGAACGACCAATGCCATCAGGGCAGTCGACGACTCCACCTGGCTGTGCCTCGAACCGCAGGCCATGGGGGTCAACTGGGGCACCCCGTCCGGGCTGCGCCGGGTCGACGACCCGCGGCAGGGCGCCTCCCACATCGCCTACTGTCCACACCTGTATCCGCTGCCCATGGATCTGGGCGGCGGATTCACCGGCACGACCCGCACACTCGTGCGCGACAGCATGAGCACGTGGCTGGGCAACACGCTGCGCACCGCGAAGCGCCTGGGTGACGCGCCGGTCGTCCTCGGCGAGTTCGGGCTCGACACGACGCTGCCGGGCGCGCTCGATTATGTGCGCGAGGTGTTGGCGATGGCCGACGAGCACGGTTTCTCCGTCGCCTACTGGTCGCGCGATCCCGGCTCGTGGGGCCCCTACGACAACGGCGGACATGCGCGCAACCTGGTGCCGGTGCTGGAACGAGCCTTCCGGCAGCGGTAGGCGTCTCGACACGAAAACGGCCGGGCCTCCCCTTCGGAAGACCCGGCCGAACGCGTAGCCCCGACCGGATTCGAACCGGCGCTACCGCCTTGAGAGGGCGGCGTGCTAG
>CAZMLG010000251.1:0-4115 GCA_964566985.1 uncultured Intrasporangiaceae bacterium | reverse complement strand
GATGCCGCCGCGGCGCGGCGTCGGCGATGGGGAGTTCGGCCGGCCCGGGCAGCCGGTCGACCCGACGTGCGCCGCCGGCCCGGCGGCCCGGGCGGCCGGCGGCGCCGAGCCGGTCACCCGGCCGGCGGGCGGGGGCACCGCGGCCTACGCGATCGCCCCGACGCAGGCGCAGCCCGCACCGGCACCGATGGACGCGACGAGGCGCGGGCCGGTGGCGCCCCCGCCGCAGGCCGATCCCGCAGGGGCCCCGCCTCCGTCGCGGCGCCGCCGCGGGCCGCAGATCGTGCTCGCCGTCGCACCGGTCGCGGCCGCCCTGGTGGTCGGGCTGATGATCTGGGCGCCGTGGACCGGCGGGGGAGACGCTCCGCCCGGCGGTGCGGTGAAGGGCGGCACCTGCGCGTGGCACGACGCCGGCACGTTCGAGCCGGACGCGCACGGCATACGGCTGGAATGCACGTATGCGGACGGTCACTACACCTGGACGCGGCCCGCGCAGGAGTAGGATCGAACGAGCCAGGTGCCTCACGAGAAGGAGGACTCTGATGTCGGTGAATCCGGGCGGCAACGGTCAATGGGTGCGGACTCGCACCGAGGAGGGCGCGAAGTCTTTCCAGCAGGAACGCGACGCGGACGCTGCCCGGCAGGCACCGGGCATAGAGCGATCCCTCGAGATGCGACGCAGAGTCCGCGGGAAGCTGCGCGGCCTGCTGCACCTACGCTGACCGGCGCGAGCGCAGCGCCCACAGGCAGGCGAGCACGGCCAGCAGCACGGCCGCGACGCCACCGCCGATGCGCCCCCACGGCAGCGAGTCCTGCGTGCCGCCGACACTGAGGTGTCCGGGAGACGGCGCCGTGACCTGCGCGCCGCCGGCCGCGACGTAGTGCGGTCCCTTCGTCGCCGTGCCCTCCACCGTGACGTTGAGACGGGCCGGAATCGCCTGGTCCGACGTGGTCGGACCGTCGTCGTCGGAGGCGACGGTGTGCACCTCGATGTAGTACCACCCGGCCACGCTCGCCGATTCATAGGCGTCGGAGCTCAGATCACCGGTGTCCGGATCGTCCGCGGTGCGGTTCGCATAGCGCACGGACGCGGTGTAGGACCCGATCGTCGACGGACTGCCGTCGTCCTTGCTGACCAACGTGCTGTTGCTCAGGCCGTCCGCGTAGGTCGAGCCGACGTCCAACCGCTGTGGACTCCAGAGATCGATCGAGACGTGCGCGTCGTAGGGCGGCGCGAAGCTGGAGCCGTTGCGCGGCACCTCCAGCGACACTCCCAGCCGCTGCGACCACCCGACGCGGACCTTGAAGAAGACGGTGGACCCGAGCCTCAGGTCGGTGCGCTCGCTGCCGTCCCGCACGGTGGTCGCGTCGCTGAAGCCCTGACCGCCGACCGTCGTGGTCTTCGACGACAGGGAGGGCGCCTTCACCTGCTTCACCGCTTTGGCCGCCGCCGGCCGCCCGGCGACCCTCGGTTCGCGGGTGACCTGAAGTTCGAGTGGCATCGGCGGCGCGCTCTTGTCCTCGGTCTCCCGGGTCACCTCGAGGTGGAACGACGTCGCCTTCCGGCAGTCGTCGGTGACGTAGGACGTCCGCTCGTTCTCCTCGGCGTCGAGCACCAGGGTGGTGATGAGCGGTCCGACCGGGTCGCCCTCGCTGCGGTAGGTGGAGTCACTGGCACACGTGTCGCCGTCGGGATCGACCAGCTTCACGGACACCTTGTCGTCGGCGGTGAGGCGGCCGTCCTTGCTCGCCGTCGGGGTGCCGGACACATTGACCGTGAGCGTCTCGCCCTTGTGGCGCGTCACCGCGGCATACCGGGTGGTCGTGTCGGAGGGCACGCTGCTGCGGTAGACGCCGGGGCGCAGGTCGGGCGCCGAACCACGTGCCGTCTGCAACTGGATCTTCGGCCCGGCCGTCGTGAACGACGTGGGATCACTCGGCGCGGCGGTGTCCGACGGTGCGGCTGCGGCGGTAGCCCCCAACACGGACAGGGACGCCACGGCACAGAGCGCGCTGCGGCGGACGGGTCCAAAACGCATGCCTTGTATTAAACCTGACGAGGGACCCCTCCATGACGCCCGGAGGTGGCCGCGTCCCGGCCGGGTCGCAGCGCCGTCAGGTCCGCCTGGCAGCGGCGCTCCAGGTCGTCGAGTTCGTCCAACGAGTCCTGCACGTCCTTCAGCCGGCGCCGTAGGTCGGCCCGCCGGTCCTCGATCTGGCTCAGCAGGTAGGTGAGCTGGCCCGCCTCACCCGGCTGCTCGTCATACATGTCGACGATCTTGCGGATCTCCTCGAGCGGGAACCCGATCCGCTTGCCGCGCAGGATCAGGGCCAGGCGGGTGCGGTCGCGGCGATGAAAAACGCGCGTGGTGCCGCGGCGTGCGGGGCTGATCAGTCCGAGCTCCTCGTAGTGCCGGATCGTGCGATGCGTGACGTCGAACTCGTCGGCGAGCTGCGCGATCGACCAGGTCTGCGGACTTGTCATGGCACCTCATCGTGCTTTACGTTTACGTCAACGTCAAGTATTCCGAGAGGTCAGGCATCGATGTTCGAGCTCACCAAGGATCACGAGGACTTCCGCCAGGTCGTGCGGTCGTTCGCGCAGGAACAGGTCGCCCCGCACATCGCGGAGTGGGATCGCGAGCACCATTTCCCCTCACACCTCGTGCCGCAGATGGGTGACCTCGGCCTGTTCGGGCTGGTCGTGCCCGAGGAGTACGGCGGCGCGGGCCTCGACGAGGGCGGCTTCACCTACCTGTGCCTGGCCATCGAGGAACTCGGACGCGTCGATCAGTCGGTCGGCATCACCCTCTCGGCCGGTGTCGGCCTGGGGATCAACCCGATCCTCACCTACGGCTCGGACGAGCAGAAGCAGCGGTTCCTGCCCGACCTGGTCGCCGGACGGGCGCTCGCCGGGTTCGGGCTCACCGAACCGGACGCCGGTTCGGACGCCGGCGCGACCCGCACGCGTGCCTCGCTCGCGGACGGTCGGTGGACGATCAACGGTGCCAAAGCCTTCATCACCAACTCCGGCACCGATCGCACGTCGGTCGTGACGGTCACCACGCGCACCGGGGAGCGCGAGGACGGCCGCCCGGAGATCAGCGCCATCATGGTCCCGAGCGGCACTCCCGGATTCACGGTCGAACCGGCCTACCACAAGCTCGGCTGGAACAGCTCCGACACCCACGGGCTGACCTTCACCGACTGCTCCGTCCCCGAGGAGAACCTGCTCGGGGAGCGCGGCCAGGGCTACAAGCAGTTCCTCAAGACGCTCGACGACGGCCGGATCGCCATCTCGGCGCTCGCCGTCGGCCTGGCACAGGCGTGCCTGGAGGCGTCCGCCGACTACGCGAAGACGCGCCAGGCCTTCGGCAAGCCGATCGGGGTCAACCAAGGGGTGTCGTTCAAGGTCGCCGACCTGGCCGTGATGGTCGAATCGGCGCGGCTGCTCACCTACAAGGCCGCCTGGCTCAAGGACGAGATGGAGGCCGGACGGCGCTCCGTCGCCGAGGTCAAGCACGCCGCGGCGATCGCCAAGGTGCACTCCACCGAGTCCGCTGTCACCGCGACCCGGATCGCGACCCAGATCTACGGGGGCAACGGCTTCATGGAGGAATACCCGGTCGCCCGCTACTACCGCGACGCAAAGATCCTCGAGATCGGCGAGGGCACCTCCGAGGTCCAGCGCATGCTCATCGCCCGCGGGCTCGGAGTCGGGGCATGAGCACCCCACCATACGAAGGGGACCCGCGCGTCGCCGATGTGCGCGAGCGCCTCGAGGCCGACTTCGCGGCCACACAGACCCTCTCGGAGAAGGCGCGGGCCAAACTGGACTCGCAAGGCAAACTCTATGTCCGCGACCGCATCGCGCTGTGGTTCGACGAGGGGTCCTTCGTCGAGGACGGGCGGTATGCCAACGCCCGCGCGACCGGGCTGCCGGCCGATGGTGTGGTGACCGGGCGGGGCACCGTCGACGGGCGCCCCGCGATCGTGGTCGCCAACGACCCCACCGTCAAGGCCGGATCCTGGGGTGCGCGCACCGTCGAGAAGATCGTGCGGGCCACCGAGTCCGCCTTGCGCGAAGAGCTTCCGGTGTTCTGGTTCGTCGACTC
>CAZMLG010000250.1:0-4143 GCA_964566985.1 uncultured Intrasporangiaceae bacterium | reverse complement strand
CCGGGAACAGCTGCAGGCAGAACCGGATCATCCCGAAGGTGCCGACCTTGTCCAGCACGCCGACCAGCAGGATGGCGGTCGCCGGGCGGGCCTCGGACGCGGCGTCGGGAAGCCAGGTGTGCACCGGCACCATCGGCGCCTTGATCGCGAACGCGATGAAGAACCCGACGAACAGCAACCGCTCGGTCTCGGTCGACATGTGCAACCCGGTCAGGGAGCTGATGAGGAACCCGTGGTCCCCACCGGGCCCCTGCTGATAGAGCGCGATGACGGCGACCAGCATGACGAAGCTGCCGACCAGCGAGTAGAGCAGGAACTTCGTCGTGGCGTAGCGGCGGCGCTCGCCACCGAAGAGGCCGATCAGGAAGTAGACCGGCACGAGCATGACTTCGAAGAAGACGTAGAACAAGAAGACGTCGGTGGCCGCGAAGACCACCACGATGCAGGTCTCCAGCGCCAGCATCAGCGCGAGGTAGCCCTGCTGGCGACGCCCCGTCTCGGGCACGTCGTTCCAGGCCGCGATGAGCGCGACCGGCACGAGCACCAGGCTCATGAGGATCAGGGCCAGGGCGATGCCGTCGACGCCGAGCGAGTAGGAGACCCCGATCTGCGGGATCCACTCGTGCACCTCGGTGAGCTGGAACTGCGAGTGCGACCCGCTGGTCTTGAACTGCGTCGCCGCGACGACGCCCCAGATCAGGGCGAGGATCGAGAAGCCCAGCGCGATCGGCCTGGCCGATTTCGCGGCACCCTTGGGCAGTGCCGCGACGACCACCGCCCCGACGAGCGGGATCACGCCGAGCACTGTCAGCCACGGAAAGTCAGACATCACTGCACCACCCACAGCACACCGAGGATCGCGACGACACCCACGAGCATCGTCAGGGCATAAGAGCGCACGAAGCCGTTCTGCAGTCTGCGCATCCGGCCGGCCCATCCGCCGATGAAGGCGGCGATGCCTCCGACGGCGCCGTCGACACCCTTGTTGTCGATGAAGACGAGCGAACGGGTCAGGTGCAGGCCGGGACGCTGGAAGACGGCCTCGTTGAAGTCGTCCTGACCGAGATCACGCCGTGCGAGACGGGTCAGTGGCGAGCCGACGGGTGGCGTGACCGGCACGTCCCGCCAGTAGAGCTTCCATGCGAAGGCGATGCCGACCACCATCAGCACGAAGGTCAACACCATGAGCACCCCGGTCGCCAGGACCGGTTCGCCCTCCTGGTGTCCGACCACCGGCTCCAGCCAGTCGGTGATGAGGTTGGTCGGGCCCAGGATCAGGCCGAGGAAGACCGACCCGATCGCCAGGATCATCATCGGCACGGTCATCACCAGCGGCGACTCGTGCGGGTGGAACTCCTCGTCCGTCCACCGCTTGTTGCTGTGGAAGGTCATGAAGAACAGTCGGGTCATGTAGAAGGCCGTGATTCCGGCCGCGATGAGCGCCGCGAGGCCGAAGACCCAGGGGCGCCAGCCGTCCCCGACGAAGGCCATCTCGATGATCTTGTCCTTGGACCAGAATCCGGACAGGCCCGGGAAGCCGATGATCGCCAGGAAGCCGAGTCCGAAGGTGATCCAGGTGATCTTCATGATCATGCCCAGCGCCCCGAACTTGCGCATGTTGATGGTGTCGTTCATCGAGTGCATGACCGATCCGGCGCCCAGGAACAGGCCGGCCTTGAAGAAGCCGTGCGTGAGCAGATGGAAGATCGCGAAGACGTAGCCGACCGGTCCGAGGCCGGCGGCCAGGATCATGTAGCCGATCTGTGACATCGTCGAAGCGGCCAGCGCCTTCTTCAGGTCGTCCTTGGCACACCCGACGATCGCCCCGAACATCAACGTGAAGGCGCCGACGATGCACACGGCCAGTCGGGCGTCCGGCGTGGCGTCGAAGATCACGTGGCTGCGCACGATCAGGTAGACACCGGCCGTCACCATCGTCGCGGCGTGGATCAGCGCCGAGACCGGCGTGGGACCGGCCATCGCGTCACCCAGCCAGGCCTGCAGGGGCGCCTGCGCGGATTTGCCGCAGGCCGCCAGCAGCAGGAACAGTCCGATCCCGATGAGCGTCCCCTTGCCCGCGTGTGCCACGCCGGCGTCGACGCCGGCGAAGTCGACCCGGCCGAACGCGCTGAACATGAAGAAGATCGCGATCAGGAAGCCGAAGTCGCCGACGCGGTTGGAGAAGAAGGCCTTGTTGGCCGCGGACGCATACTCCGGGTTGTAGTTCCAGAACCCGATCAGCAGGTAGGACGCCAGGCCCACGCCCTCCCAGCCGACGAAGAGACCCAGGTAGGAGTCGGACATCACCAGGGTCAGCATCGAGGCGATGAACAGGTTCATGTAGGCAAAGAACCGGCGCTTGTCCGGGTCGTGCGCCATGTAGCCGAGCGAGTAGACCAGGATCAGCGACCCGACGAAGGTGATCAGCATGATGAACGCCGCCGACAGCGGGTCCAACAGGATGCCGAAGTCGAGGTTGAATCCGCCGGTCGGGATCCAGGAGAAGATCGTCTGGTGCAGCGACCGCTCCCCCGACGGCTTGCCGTGCAACTGCAGCAGCACGAGCAGCCCGATGACGAACGACGCCCATGACAGGGCGACCGCGAGGTAGGGACCGAACGCATTGGTGCGCCGGCCACCGAACAACAAGATGGCGGCACCCAGCAGTGGCAGCGCGATGATCAGCCAGCCGACCGAGGCCACCCCCGTGGCACTGTGCGTGGCGGCGTCACCGGCCGAGGCCAGCAGCTGTCCGGACGCAGAAGTGATAGGCAAGGACACTTACGTTCACCGCTCCTTAAAGCTTCAGCAGGTTCGCGTCGTCGACCGAGGCCGAGCGGCGGGCACGGAAGATCGCCATGATGATCGCGAGGCCGACGACGACTTCGGCGGCGGCCACCACCATGACGAACAGGGCGATGACCTGACCGTCGAGGCTTCCGTTGAGGCGGGCAAAGGTCACGAAGGCGAGGTTGGCCGAATTGAGCATCAGCTCCACACCCATGAAGATGATGATCGCGTTGCGGCGCAGCACGACCGCGGTCGCACCGATCGCGAACAGGATCGCGGAGAGATAGATGTAGCCGATCAGACTCACGGGCGGTCACCGTCCTCCTGGGTGGTCGAGTCACCGGTCTGGCGTTCCATCTCCGAGGAGATCTCTGTGAGGGTCTGCGTATTGGCGACCTGGCCGCGGGCCTTGAGCACACGGGATACGGACAATTCGCTGATCGAGCCGTCCGGCAACAACGCAGGGGTGTCGACGGCGTTGTTGCGGGCGAAGACGCCCGGCGCCGGCAGACCGGACACGTTGACGCCCTCCTTGATGCGTCGCCGAGACCAGTCGGCCTGGCTCGGCTTGGGCGTGAGCCGCTCTCGGTGCGCCAGCACCATCGCGCCGATGGCGGCGGAGATCAGCAGCGCCGACGTCACCTCGAACGACCACACGTACTTGCCGAAGATCAGGTTGGCCACTCCACTGACGTTGCCGTTCTCGTTGGCGCGGTCCAGTCCGGTCGCGTGCGGGAACGCCGCCTTGGCGACCCCGGCGACGGTGAGGCTGAGCAGCGCCAGGCCCATCAACAACCCGGCGGTCCGCTGACCGCGGATCGTCTCGACGAGCGAGTCGGACGAGTCCACACCGACCAGCATCACGACGAACAGGAACAACATCATGACTGCGCCGGTGTAGACGAAGATCTGGATGACGCCGAGGAACTCGGCCTGCTCGGCGATGTAGAGGACGCCGAGCGTCACCATCGTCAGCGCCATACCCATGGCGGCGTGGACGGCCTTGCGGGCGAACAGCAGGCCGAGGGCCCCGATCACCGCGAGCGGTGCGGCGAACCAGAACAGCGTGGATTCGGCGCCACCCAGGTGCGTCATTCCGCCGTCCCTTCGTCCGCGCCGACGTGCCCGTCGGCCGCATCGTCGCCGTCACCGGCAGGCTGCTCGGCGTGGTCCTTGACCCACTGCTCCTGCTCCGGAGTCGGACCGGTCACCTTGCCCTGGTAGTAGTCCCGCTCGCTCATCCCGGCGACCATCGGGTGCGGTGCGGGCAGCATGCCCTCCTGCAGCGGCGCCATCAACTGGTCCTTGGTGTAGATGAGGTCGGCGCGGTTGTCGTCGGCCAGTTCGTACTCG
>CAZMLG010000249.1:0-4155 GCA_964566985.1 uncultured Intrasporangiaceae bacterium | reverse complement strand
GCGACGACAAGCTGCATTCCGACCGCATCGTCTGGATCGACTGCGAGATGACCGGCCTCGATCTGGGGCGCGACGCCCTCATCGAGGTCGCCGCCCTGGTCACCGACTTCGATCTCCACCAACTCGGCGACGGCGTCGATGTCATCATCCGCCCGCCGGACGAGGCGATCGAGCAGATGGGCGACTTCGTGCGTGAGATGCACACCTCCAGCGGGCTGCTCGACGAGCTGGCGGAGGGCCTGCCGATGGAGCAGGCCCAAAAGGAGGTGCTCGCCTACGTCCGGGAGCATGCGGCCGAGGCGGGTCGCTGGCCGCTGGGCGGCAACACCGTCGCCACCGACCGCGGGTTCCTGGCCCGTGACATGCCGGAGCTGGAGTCCCACCTGCATTACCGCATCATCGACGTCTCGTCGATCAAGGAACTCTCCCGCCGCTGGTATCCGCGCGCCTACTACAACGCGCCGGACAAGAACGGCGGCCACCGTGCCCTGGCCGACATCCGCGAGTCGATCGCCGAGTTGCGCTACTACCGCGAGGCCGTGTTCGTCGCACCGCCCGGGCCCGACAGCCGACAGGCCGCCGACATCGCCCAGAAGTATGCCGGGGCCGCCACGACCGTGAACCCCTCGGCCTGAGCCGATTCGCGGCTCCGGTCGGCGAGCAGGTACAGTAGACGGCGCTGCCTCCCCTGTGGGAGGCCGCAACCATGGTGGGTGTAGCTCAGCTGGTAGAGCGTCGCGTTGTGGTCGCGGATGTCGCGGGTTCGAGCCCCGTCACTCACCCCACACCAACGGCTCCGGTGCATGCACCGGAGCCGTTGACGTTTGAGCAGATCGGGTGCCGGCGCCACGCCCCGACGGCGCCCGGCCGCTGCGTCAGACGTCCCGCCCCCGCGCGGCATACCACTTCTTGCGCCGGTAGGCCTGATCGCGCTCGACCTGGTCCCGCAGCACGCTGGGCATCGGCGGCTTCTGTTCCTTGGGCTCCTTCGGCGGCTTGGGAGGCTTCGGCGGGGCCGCGGCCGCCTTGGCCCGCTTCTCCTCCTGCGCGGCGTCCCACGCGGCGCGGCGAGCCCGGTGCTCGGCGACGAGGTGTTCACGCTCCGGAGTCATCTCGGGGGCGTACTTCGCACGGGTCCGCTCGATCGACGTACGCCGCTCGGCGTCGGTGACGGCGGCCTCACGAGCCTTGCGTTCCTTCTTCACCTGCGCGAGGGCGTCGGAGAACTTTTTCTTCTTCTTGGCCTCCTGGCGCTCGAGCCGGTCGCGGGTCTTGCGCGCCGCGCGCGCGTCGGTGAGCGCCTGCGCGCGCCGAGTGCCACGCTTCTCCTGCACCTGCTCGCGGGCCCGCTGCGCGTCATACCTGCCCATGGCCAGGTCGTCCTTCCGGTCGCCGGATCCGGCCTGCGTGCCAGGCCGCTTGCTCCCCAGTATGCCGTTCCCTCCCGACGACTCGTCCTCGTCCAGGCGGCCGTCGCGCAGCGCCACGGCCTGAGCGACCAGGCCGCGCTGTTTGGTCGCCTTCTTCTCCAAGCCGCTTGCGTCGCGTGCCGGCAACTGCACGATCTCTTCCGCGTCGAGCCCGGCACGCAGCTGCCGGGTACGAATCAGCTCGGCGTCCATCTCCGCGCCGAACAGCATGGCCAGGTTGGTGATCCACAGCCACAGCATGAAGATGATCGCGCCGGCGAACGCACCATACGTCTTCTGGTAGCTCGACCCTTGGGTGAAGCCGACGTACAGCACGAGACCGACCGACCCGACGACCCAGATGACGAAGGCGAACAGCGCGCCCCAACTGAAGATGTCTCGCTTCATCTTGGCGACATTGGGGGTCGCCCAGTAGAGCATCCCGATGATGAACACCACGATGAAGACCACGAACGGCCACTTGGCGATGCCCCACACCTGCACGGCCTG
Organism: uncultured Intrasporangiaceae bacterium; assembly: GCA_964566985.1. Lineage (GTDB taxonomy): Bacteria > Actinomycetota > Actinomycetes > Actinomycetales > Dermatophilaceae > Leekyejoonella. Next base: position 2,236 of record CAZMLG010000249.1, on the reverse strand, counting down.
GTGACCGAGGCCGATCTGCTTGCCGATCTCGCGGGCGACGCTGCCGCTGGTCACCAGCGCGACCATCACGATGATGATCAGCACCACCTCGACGGCGGTCACCAGCAGCAGTTGCGGGCGCAGCTTCCAGACCGGCCTGCCCTCGCCGATCTCGTAGATCTTGTTGAGGGCGCGGCTGAACCCGCCGACATACCCGGAGGCGGACCAGAGCGAGGCCAGCACACCGATGATCAGCGCGATCCAGCCGCCGCCGGTCGTGTTGACGTTGTCGATGAACGTCGTGATCTTGTCCAACGACGGGTCGCTCGGGGACTTGCCCAAGATGCCGGCGAGGATCTCGACCAGCTTCTGCGTGGTCTGCTTGCCGTTGCCGAAGACGTTGATCAGCGACAGCACGGCGATCAACCCGGGGAAGAGTGACTGCATCGAGAAGTAGGTCAGTGCCGCAGCCTTGTCGGTGCACTGGTCCTGACTGAATTTGGCGACGGCGCGTTTGACCGCCACCTTCCATACCGGCCGCGTCGTCGCCTCCGGCAGTTCGTCGGGGCGGTCGACGTCGAGATCGGTCGTGACACTCATCGGTCCGTTTCCTCCCTGATCGGATGCCTCGGGCACGTGTCTACCACGAACCTACCGGCCGGTCCTGCTCCGCGGAGGGATGGTGGGCACCGGAAACGACGCACTCCGGGCGCCTGAGCGGCGGCTGCCTCCTGCCCGACCGGCCGATTTCATGACCTGGGGCAAGTCCTGCTAAAGTCTCTCCTCGTTGCGCCATTAGCTCAATGGGCAGAGCAGCTGACTCTTAATCAGCGGGTTCCAGGTTCGAGTCCTGGATGGCGCACTCCCCATCACGAACGCGCGGTCCTCCACGGGCCGCGCGTTCGTGCGTGAGCGTCTGATCCGGCCTGCGTCACCCGCCCACGGTGTGAGACGGCCGAGGGGGCAGACTATGGCGAGTGCGAGCACTAGCGAAGACACAATCTGCAGCAGGTCTCGAACTGATCGACGTCCCGGAGCCGCCAACCGGCCCGACCGACGTCAAGATCCGGGTATGGCGAGCGGGCCTGTGTGGCACCGACCTGCACCTCGAGGCATGGGACGACTGGGCGGCTTCGACCGTGCGCCCTCCCCTGGTCATCGGACACGAGTTCTTCGGCGAGGTGGTCGAGGTCGGCGACGCCGTCACCAGCGTGACCCCCGGCCAGAAGGTCTCCGGTGAGGGGCACGTGGTGTGCGGCGAGTGCCGCAACTGCCGCGCCGGGCGCCGCCACCTGTGCATCAACACCTCCAGCCTCGGGGTCAACCGCGACGGCGCGTTCGCCGACCACGTCGTCATCCCCGCCTCCAACGTGTGGGTCCATCCAGACGACATGGACCCCGACATCGGCGCGGTCTTCGACCCGCTGGGCAACGCCACCCACACCACTTTGTCCTTCCCGCTGGCCGGCGAGGACGTGCTGGTCACCGGGGCCGGGCCGATCGGCGTGATGGCCGCGGCGATCGCGAAGCACGTGGGAGCACGCAAGATCGTCGTCACCGACGTGAGTGACTACCGCCTCGCACTGGCCGCGGCCGCGGGCGCGGACCAGGTGATCAACGTGCGCGAGTCGCGCATCCACGACGCACAGGAACGGCTCGGGATGCGGGAGGGATTCGACGTCGGGCTGGAGATGTCCGGCAACCCGAGCGCGGTCTCGGAGATGATCGACAACATGAACCACGGCGGCCGGATCGCGATGCTCGGCCTGCCGAAGGATCCCTATCCGATCGACTGGGGGCGGGTCATCACACACATGCTGACCATCAAGGGCATCTACGGCCGGGAGATGTATGACACCTGGTATGCGATGAGCGCGATGCTGCAGACCTCGCACGCCCTGACCGAGGCGGTCCGGTCGGTCATCACCCATCGGTTCCCCGCCACACAGTGGCAGGACGCCTTCGACGCCGCCCGGTCGGGCCACTGCGGCAAAGTCGTCATGAACTTCAGCTGAGGAGACACCCATGTATGCCATCAAGGACGCCCTGGCCGCGACGCTGCAGGAGATCGACGACGCGGGCCTGACCAAGCACGAGCGCGAACTCACCTCACCCCAGTCCGCGCACGTGAGGACCACCACCGCCGACGCCCTCAACTTCTGCGCCAACAACTACCTCGGCCTGGCCGACCACCCCGATGTCGTCGCCGCCGCCCGATCCGCGCTGGACGAGTGGGGATTCGGCATGGCGAGCGTGC
>CAZMLG010000248.1:0-4233 GCA_964566985.1 uncultured Intrasporangiaceae bacterium | reverse complement strand
CTGCACGCTGTACCCAGCCACATGTCGTGACTTCCTGCTGTCCCTGGCCGTAGAGCGCATTGACTATGACAGGTTGGTTTGGCCCCGGCAGGACGGCCTGATTTGGCCCCACTGGCGACGCGCCGGGGCAGTTATGACGGTTTGATCTGGCCCCACCTGACGCTTGGTCCCATTCCGATGATGACCAAGCAGAAAAGGTGGGGTACGGGATGGAGTCACGCGTGGAATTGTTCGCGGCGATCCGACGGGACGCGCGGGTCGAGGACCTCTCGATCCGGGAGCTGGCCCGCAAGTATGCGGTGCATCGGCGCACGGTGCGACAGGCGTTGGCGTCGGCGACCCCACCGCCGCGCAAGACGCCGGTGCGGTCCTCGCCGCGGCTGGACCCGTACCGGGACGCGATCGACGCCATGTTACGGGCGGACCTGGACGCGCCGCGCAAGCAACGCCACACCGCGACCAGGATCCTGGCCCGGCTGGTCGAGGAACACGACGCGACCGGTCTGTCGTATTCGACGGTGCGGGACTACGTGCGCGTCCGCCGGGCACAGATCGACCTGGAGGCCGGCCGCCGCGTCGAGGACGCGTTCATCGCCCAGGAACACGCGCCGGGGCAGGACGCCGGGGTCGACTTCGGCGAGTTCTGGGTGATCCTGAACGGCGTGAAGACCAAGTGCTACCTGTTCGTTTTCTGGCTCGCCCACTCCGGCAAGGCGATCCACCGGGTCTACCCGACCCAGGCACAGGAGGCGTTCTTGGAGGGGCACATTGAGGCCTTCGAAGCGATCGGCGGAATCCCGACCCAGCACATCAAATACGACAACCTGACCTGCGCCGTGGACGCGGTGATCCACGGGCCCGGCCGGCAACGCCGGGAGAACCAACACTGGGTGCTGTTCCAGTCTCATTACGGGTTCGACCCGTTCTACTGCCAGCCCGGCATCGACGGGGCGCACGAGAAGGGCGGTGTGGAGGGCGCGGTCGGCTGGTTTCGCCGCAACCACCTGACCCCGATGCCGCAGGTCGCCTCCCTGGACGAGCTGAACGAGCAGATCAAGACATGGGAGGTCGCCGACGAGACCCGTCGGATCACCGGCCGCACCGCCACGATCGGGGACAACTTCGCCACCGAGCGGCCCCTGCTGCGGCCGCTGCCGGCCGAGGGGTTCGACCCGGGCCTGGTGCTGCACCCGCGGGTCGACCGGTCGGCGATGATCACGGTGCGGATGGTCAAGTACTCCGTGCCCGCGCACCTGATCGGCCGCCGTGTCCGCGTCTCCCTCCGTGCGTCGCAGCTGGTGGTCTTCGACGGGCACCGGCAGGTCGCCACCCACCCGCGGGTCATCGCCCGCGGCGGCTACCAAGTCACGCTGGATCACTACCTGGAGGTGCTGCGGCACAAACCCGGCGCGCTGCCCGGCTCGACGGCTCTGGCGCAGGCCCGCAAGACCGGAGCCTTCACCGTGCAGCATGACGCGTTCTGGGACGCCTCCCGCAGGGTCAACGGCGACGGCGAGGGCACCAAGGAACTGATCGACGTGCTGCTGCTGCACCGGTCCCTGCCCGACGACGCAGTGGCCGCCGGCATCCAGGACGCGCTAAAGGTTGGCGCGGTGACCGCAGACGTGGTCGCCGTCCACGTCCGCCGCCACGCCGGACGCACAGGCTCAGCCCCGAGCGACGACATGCCGACCGGAGCGGCTGGCGGCGCGCTCGATCGGCGGGTCGTCGACCTGCCGCAACGCCGGCTGACCGACCCGGCCGCGGTGCTGGCGGGGCTGCCACCCGACACGCGACCGGCCCCTTCGGTCGGCGTATACGACCAACTGCTGATCCGCCGACGCGGCCGTGGCGTCACCGGCGACCGCGACAAGGACAACCCCGAATCGGATTGTGAAGTGAGGACGTCATGAGCCCGAGCGCATCCACCGACTCGACCACCCCGACCCTGCGCCGTCGCGGGATGACCGAGGAAGCCGCGGTCGCCGCGATCGACCAGGCCTGCCGCCGTCTGCGGCTGCCGACGATCCGGACGTTGGTCGACCAAGCCCTCACCGCGGCGACCAAGGACCAGCTGACGTATCAGGGATTCCTGGCTGAGTTGTTGCTGGCGGAGGTCGACGACCGTGACCACCGCGCCACCGCACGGCGCGTCAAAACGGCCCGGTTCCCGCGCCCGAAATGGTTGGGCGACTTCGACTTCACCGCGAACGAGGCCATCAACCCCGCCACCGTCCACGAGCTCGCCCAGGGCGACTGGATCCGCCGCGGCGAGCCGCTGTGCCTGATCGGGGACTCCGGAACCGGGAAAACCCACCTACTCATCGCGCTCGGCACCGCCGCCGCGGAACAGGGCTACCGAGTCCGCTACACACTGGCCACGCGGCTGGTCAACGAACTCGTCGAGGCCGCCGACGAGAAGACCCTCACCAAGACCATCGCCCGGTACGGCCGCGTCGACCTGCTCATCGTCGACGAACTCGGCTACATGAGCCTCGACCGGCACGGTGCGGAACTGCTCTTCCAGGTGTTGACGGAGCGGGAGGAGAAGAACAGCATCGCGATCGCCTCCAACCAGGCCTTCTCCGGCTGGACCGACACCTTCACCGACCCCCGCCTATGCGCCGCGATCGTCGACCGGCTCACCTACCGAGGCACCATCATCGAAACCGGCACTCATTCCTATCGACTCGCCCACAGCCAGAAACATGCCTCGGTCTAGATCGCACGTTCGATCACGAACCTTGCCAAGAGCTCGGATGAGACTAGCCTGAGCTTCGGCTTCTCCGGCACCTGCGGCACGGTCAACCGATCGTACCGGCGGTGGAGTCGGTTCCATCAAGATTTCCGGATCCAGCACGTCGATCCAGCCAACCAGCCTTCCACCGATGTTAGCCTCCCCACATGACCCTTCAGCCTTTGACTCACGAAGCACTCTCTTCCGTCGACAGCGTCCGAGCACGCGAAGTTCAGATGACTGCTGTCGCGATCGTATCTACTCATACGATCTATGTCTCCGGAACGCTGGAGACCGAAGATCGGGCGGTAATCGTAACGTACGACCTGCCAAGTGCTGACGAGTGGACGTTTGTGAAGACCGAGACCAATCTCTCCGACCAAGTCTGGACTAGTTGGCTCATGAGCGTCGACAAGGACGGTGAGTTTGTCGATCGGAGCGACCGGCCGACGGTGAGCCCTCAGTTCGCGAAGCATCATTTTAGCGAGGATCACTCCCGGCTTGGGTTCTTTGACGGCGAAGTCCGCCCCGGCGAAAGCATTCTCAAGCAATTCAACATCAAGGCACCGTCGCGTCGCTTCTACATGTGCCACGGCAAGCGCGGAAAGCCAGGCGGATTTCTTCCGTCCGAATTTCAGGCAACAATCGACATGATCGACAACGGGTACGAGTTGTACCCCACGTACGAGATTTCAGTGCCGGTCGAACTGCGACCGTAGTCTCTCTTGTACGATCCCTCTTCCTACAGTGGCCAACCATAGGAACTACGAATTCAGTCCGCCTCCCGAGTTGGTGGAGAGCCCTCGTGGGCGACGCCTTCTGCAACCCGACCAGGGATCCATCGTCGAACCCCGAACTGGCTGGCCCGGGTCAGCCGACGTTGCAATCGTGGGAGGTGGGCTTGCAGCGATTGCTATGTCGTCGCGTTTATGGCATTCCGGCATTAGCGACTTCGTTATCATTGATCCCCACCAGCGTTTGGGGCAACAATTTACCGAGCGGGCTGACGCGATCGGCCAACGCACTATGCGCTCTCCCTACGAACACCACGTGGGATGTCACTTCGTGGATGACTGCGAGCTCGTCGACTTTGGCAGGCTCTGCTGGCCACGATTGACCAGCATTGAGCAGGAACAGGTTGCTCTCGCGCTGGCAGGGCATAGATCCATTGTTCCGCTCGATGTTTTCGAGGCCCACTTAGCTCATACCGTCCGCATCCACAACCTCGAGAATGCACATGTGGTGGATACCGTCGCCTCCGTCGACAAACTCGGGAGCGGAGAGTTCAGAGTAACGGGGGTCAACGGGTCGGTACGAACCCGGAGAGTCATACTCGCAGTGGGAGATACGGTTATCCGATCGAACGTCCAGGACGCGAGAATACTCGACTGGGACCAGCTTGACCGCCAAAGGCGCGTTGACGGACAGGTTGCCGTCATCGGTGGTGGCCATACAGCTGCTACTGTCACGAACAAGTTGCTACAGGAAGGATGTCG
>CAZMLG010000247.1:0-4254 GCA_964566985.1 uncultured Intrasporangiaceae bacterium | reverse complement strand
GCGAGCACGTTGACCTGCCAGGCGAGCTCCCAGGCACGCTCGTCCGCGTCGAGGCCGTGCCCGGCGTCGACACCGGCGTTGCCGATCCACACGTCGACCTCACCGAGATGCACGCGCGCACGCTCGACCAGATCACGGATACCGTCCTCGGTCGCGCAGTCCGCCGGCACCGCCGTGGCGCCGATCCGGTCGGCCACCGCCTCGAGCGCATCGGCGCGCACGTCCGACAGCACCAGGCGTGCGCCTTCCCCGGCCAATCGCTCCGCATAGGCCGCGCCGATACCGCCCGCCGCGCCGGTGATCACCACACCGGCATCGCGCCAACGGTCACAACCCGAGGTCACGGCCGATGAGCTCCTTCATGATCTCGTTCGAGCCCGCCCAGATCTTCGTCACGCGCGCGTCGCGCCAGGCCCGGGCCACACGGTATTCGTTCATGAACCCGTATCCTCCGTGCAGTTGCAGACATTCGTCGAGGACGGCGTTCTGCACCTCCGCAGAGATCCACTTCGCCTTGGCGGCATCGACCGGGGTGAGTTCACCCCTCGCGTGGGCCGCGACGCAGTCGTCGACATAGGCCTCCACGACCTCGATACGGGTGACCATCTCCGCCAGCTTGAACTTGTTGTGCTGGAACGACCCGATCGGCGCCCCGAATGCCTTGCGCTCCTTCACGTAGTCGAGCGTCTCCGCCAGGATCTGTTTCGCATGAGCGGTGTTCGTGATGCCGGCGCCGATCCGTTCTTGCGGAAGGCGCTGCATCATCGCGATGAAGCCCTCGCCCTCGTCGCCGAGTTGCTGCTCGTCGCCGACGTGCACGTCGTCGAAGAACAGTTCCGCGGTGTCGGCCTCGTCCTGGCCGACCTTGTCGAGCTTGCGGCCGCGGGCGAAGCCCTCCATGCCGTCCTCGACCACGAACAGGGTGATGCCGCGGGCACCCTTGCTCGGGTCGGTGCGGGCCGCAACGATCACCAGATCGGCCTGGAACCCGTTGGTGATGAAGGTCTTCGCCCCGTTGATCACCCAGCCGTCGCCGGTGTGTGTCGCCGTCGTCTTCAAGGCAGCGAGGTCGGAGCCACCGGAGGGCTCGGTCATCGCGATGGCGCAGATCTTCTCGCCGGTCGCCATCCCGGGCAGCCAGCGCTCCTTCTGCTCCTGCGTGCCGAGGTCGACGATGTAGGGCGGGCACACGTCGGAGTGAATGCCGAACGACGACGCGGTGGCGACGTTGAACGCAGCGATCTCCTCGGCGATGACGGCGTTGAAGCGGTAGTCGGGCGACCCCGCGCCGCCGAACTCCTCCGGGATCTCCAGCGCCAGGAGTCCTTGGGCACCCGCCTCGTGCCAGATGTCACGCTCGATGCACTTGGCCTTCAGCATCTGGTCGGCTCGCGGCACGAGCACCCTGTCCACGAACTGCCGGGCCGTGGCACGCAGTGCGTCGTGATCGTCCGCGTAGATGTTGCGGGGCATATTCGACCTTCCCTTCGCTGACTAAGCGCTTGCTCACTCTCGCATCATGCGGCATGCTCGTCAACACCCCGACGGTCGGGCGGATGGGAGCACTCGGTGACGCTACAGCGGGATCACGACGGCGCGGTGACGCGTGCACGCCTGCTCGATGCCGCGCGGGATGCCTTCGCCGAGCGCGGATTTCACGGGACGACCACGCGCGATATCGCTGCGGCCGCAGGCATGTCCCCGGCTGCGGTCTATGTGCACCACCGGTCGAAGGAGGCGATGCTCTACGAGATCTCACTCGCCGGCCACCTGGACATCCTCGACACCCTCCGCGCGGTCGACGTGACGGACCCGGTGGAGCGATTGCGCGAGATGGTGCGAGCCTTCGTCCACGTTCACGCCGCCGGTCACACGATGGCCCGGGTGGTCAACTACGAGTTGGGGGCGCTCTCTCCCGAGCACCGCGCCGAGATCGGGCGCCTGCGTCGTGAGATCCAGCAGGTGTTCCGCGACACGATCGCCGACGGCATACGCGCCGGGGTCTTCATCTGCGAGGACGTCGGGATGACGTCGAATGCCGTGCTGAGCCTGGGGATCGATGTCGCACGGTGGTATCGGGACCCGACGCCGGGCGTGCGAGGAGGTCCGGACCGGTGGACTCCCGGCGGCGTCGCCGACCACCATGCCCGCATCGCGTTGCGGATGGTCGGCGTGGCCGACGGCACCGGCCTCAGCGATGGATGACCTTGAACTTCACCGTGGGGGAGTTCGTCTCGCAGAAGCCCGTCTGGAGCGGCCGGGTCTGGTGCGCCCGGCAGGTCCAGGAGTCCACGTTGATCCGGTTGTGGTTGCCGTGGTGGGAGAAGTTCGGGTCCGCGACGGCTCGCTTCCAGACGTTGCGGAGGGTCTTGCAGGTCGTGCTGCCCTCGACGACCAGGCCGACCGTCCGATCCTTGCCGATCTCGCAGCGCTGACCCGGCCCGGCCGTTCGCGGCGACGTCGTCGACGGGTGAGCGGCCTTCGGAGCCGAGGTTGCCGTCGTGGTGGAGGTCGCGGAGGGCGTGGTGGGCGCACTCGGGCTCGCCTGGACGGTGACGGTCTCGGTCGCTGTGGCTCCCGTGTCGCGCTGTCCCGAGGTGGAACAGCCGGCCAGCAGGAAGGCGCCGGCGAGAGCGACGCAGGAGAGGGCCGTCGAGGGGTGAGTCGGCATGGAGTATTTCCTTGGACGCGCGTTCAAGTACGTTGTTCAGCCTAGGTGCGTGAGGGGCGTCACGACGGTGCAGGGCTCCGCTCTCGGGCCACGAAGCGGGGTCGTCCCCGCCGATCTGCGGGCGAGACACTCGGGTGTTTCGTACGGTGGGCGGATGAGACGGGAGGATCTGCGCACCTGGGCGCGGCGCGGAATGGAGCCGATCCGGCGCCGCCCGCGTCTCGCTCGCGTCGTGCTGTTGAGCCGCCGGTGCGCGCGGGAGTTCCGGGATGACGACTGCCAACACCTGGCGGCGGCGGTCTCCTACCATGTGCTCTTTTCCATCTTCCCACTCGTCATCGTGGCGATCGGGGTGTTCGGGATCGTCACCGGTTCGCCACACGTGGGGGAGTCGGTCATCACCAAGCTGCTGCAGGTCCTGCCGCTCGACGCGGAGGGGCAGCAACAGCTGCGCGACATGGTCGCGTCGATCAGCGGTGCGGGCGGTGCGATCGGGCTGATCGGGCTGGTCGGTGTCGCCTGGTCGGCCAGCGGGGTGATGGCCGCGGTGCGGGCGGCGGTCAACATCGCGTGGGATGTGGACAACCGGCGCCCGTTCCTGCGCGGCAAGGCGGTGGACCTCCTTCTGCTCAGCGGCACGCTGGTGCTGCTGGCCGGCACGTTCGGACTCGTGCTCCTGGTGAGCCTGACCCGCCGCAGCGCGGATCAGCTGCCCGGCGCGCTCGCGATGCTCGCCGGCCCGACCACGGTCGTCGTCGCGGTGGCGCTGGTGCTGACGCTGCTCACGGCGTTGTTCGCCGGACTCTACTTCGTGCTTCCCGCCGTCCCGGTGCGTCCCCGCGACGCCGTCGCCGGCGCGGTCGTCGCTGCGGTCGGGACGGGGCTCTTGCAGTTGGGATTCTCGATCTACGTCTCCAACTTCGCCCACTACAATCGCGTCTACGGGTCTCTCGGCGCGATCGTCGCCTTCCTGTTCTTCATCTACCTGGTCAGCATGGTGTTTCTGTTCGGTGCCGAGGTCGCCTCCGAGATCCCCCGGCTGCCGGAGTCACGACCCGAGCCCGGGGCGTTCTACCGGTAGTTGGTGAACTGCAGTGCGACGTCGAGGTCCGACTCGCGCAGCAGCTGCTGGACGGTCTGTAGGTCGTCGCGGGACTTGGAGGTGACCCGCAGCTCGTCGCCCTCGATCCGGGCCTTGACCGACTTGGGTCCCTCGTCGCGGATGATCTTGGAGATCTTCTTGGCGTTCTCCTGGCTGATGCCCTCCTTGAGTGCCGCATCCAGGCGGTAGTCCTTGCCGGACGCCTTTGGGGTGCCCTCGTTCGACAGGTCGAGGGTCTTCAGCGAGACCTTGCGCTTGACCAGCTTGGTCTGGAAGACGTCGAGGACGGCCAGCGTGCGCTCCTCGCTGTTCGCCTTCATGACGACGGTGTCACCCGACCATTCGATCGAGGCTCCGACGCCGCGGAAGTCATAACGGTTGGCGATCTCCTTCGCGGCCTGGCCCAGGGCGTTGGAGACCTCCTGCTTGTCGACCTTGCTGACGATGTCGAACGACGAGTCGGCCATGAGTGCTCCTTCGG
>CAZMLG010000246.1:0-4268 GCA_964566985.1 uncultured Intrasporangiaceae bacterium | reverse complement strand
GGGCGCCCAGCCGGGTGAGCATCGCGCCGATGGCGTCCCCGTCGCGGATCACGACCCGGTCGACCCCGCGGACCTCACGGGCCTTGGCCTGTATGCCGAGGCGCCGGGCCGCTCCGACGAGCGCCAGGGCGGCCTCGGGTCCGGGACAGGTGATCTCCAGCGCGGAGGATCGCCCCGGCTCGGTCAACGACCCGTGGGCCAGGAAGGCACCGCGCCAGGCCGATTCGGCGTCGCACACCGCTCCCCCGACCACGCGCGGCGGCATACCGCGCACCGGGCGGCCGCGGGAGTCGATCAGGCCGGTCTGTCGCGCCAGGACCTCGCCACCGGTCACGACCCGCACGACATACCGGCTGCCGCGGCGGATCCCGCCGGCGCTCATCACCAGCAGTTCCGAGTGGTGGCCGTACATGTCGGCGATGTCCTGGCGCAACCGGCGGGCGGCGTGAGCGGTGTCGAGCTCCGCCTCGATGACGATCTGTCCGCCGACGATGTGCAGTCCCCCGGCGAAGCGCAACACGGCAGAGATCTCGGCCTTGCGGCAGCACACCTTGGTCACGGAGTGACGGCTCAATTCGTCCTTCACGCTCGCGGTCATCGCCATGCGCGCCATCTTCTCACCGTCCTTCCCGCTCGTGCCGCCCGCGAGCGGCGGGATAACTCCCCTGATCAACTGTCATCTACTCCACCACGTCTCGATAGGCGGCCGCGAGCCGCAGACTGTCATGGGTCCCCGGACGGTCCGGGTCGGCGACGTCCTCGAAGACGACCTCCGCCCCCAGGGACTGCGCCGTCTCGCGCAGTTGCTCACCACGGTCCCCCACCACCGACGGATCGGCAAGCACGACATCGAGGTGCAGGTCCGGAGCGTGCGCCGCGAGAACCTCGAGGTGGTCGGACGCGCTGAAGCCCTGCGTCTCTCCGGTGTTCAACGCCATGTTCAGCGTGAGCAGCCGTCGGGCCGAGGTGTGCACGAGCGCATCTCGCAGATCCGGCACGAGCAGGTGTGGCATCACCGAGGTGAACCAGGACCCGGGTCCGAGAATAACCCAGTCGGCATCGAGCACGGCATGCACCGCCTCACGGCACGGGAGCGGCGGGTCCGGGTTGAGCCGCACGCTGAGCACCCGCCCCTCCGTCGTCGCCACGGACACCTGCCCGGCGACTTCGCACACCTCGTCCGGATGCGCCGGGTCCGCGCCGAGCACGCTGGCCTCGATGCGTAGCGGTTCGCCCGCCATCGGCAGGACACGTCCCCGGGCACCGAGCAACCGTCCGACGAGGTCCAGCCCGGCGATCGGGTCACCCAGCAGATCCCACAGCGAGGCGATGATGAGATTGCCCAGCGCATGTCCGCCGAGCGGGCCGTCACCGGCGAACCGGTGCTGCAACGCGTCTCGCCACTGCAGGCCCCATTCCGAGGTGTCGCACAGCGCCGCCAACGCCATGCGCAGGTCGCCCGGGGGGAGGATGTCGAACTCGTGGCGCAGCCTTCCGCTGGAGCCGCCGTCGTCGGCGACGGTCACGATCGCGGTGATCCGATCGGTGACGAGTTGCAGGGCCTGCAGCGAGGCCGCGAGCCCGTGCCCGCCGCCCAGCGCGGCGATTGCCGGCCGTCGCACGACTACTCGCGCCCGAGGTCGCGGTGGACCAGGATCGCCTTGGTGCGGTCCGCGTCGAGCCGGGCCGCGAGCGCCTCGGCCATCGCGACGGACCGGTGCTTGCCGCCGGTGCACCCGACGGCAAGGGTGACGTAGCTGCGCCCCTCGCGCAGATAGCCCTCCACCATCGGTTTGAGCAGCGCGAGGGTGCCTTCGAGGAACTCCATGGCGCCGGGCTGCTGCAGCACGAAGTCGGACACGATCTGGTCCTTGCCGGTGTAGGGCCGCAGCGCCGGGTTCCAGAAGGGGTTGGGCAGGAAGCGCATGTCGAACACGAGGTCGGCATCGAGCGGGATGCCGTACTTGAAGCCGAACGACATCACCGCGATCCGCAGGTCGGGCCCGTTCTCGCTGCCGACGAACTCACGCACCTTCGCCGTCAACTGGTGCACGTTCAGTCCGCTGGTGTCGATGAGGATGTCGGCCGTCGAGCGCAGGTCGCCGAGCAGGTCGCGCTCCTTGCGTATGCCCTCGAGCAGCCGCCCGCCGGCCTGCAGCGGGTGCGGTCGGCGCACCGACTCGAAGCGGCGCACGAGCGCCTCGTCGGTGGCGTCCATGAACACCACGGACGGTCGCCATCCGTGGTCGCGCAGGTGGTCCAGGCCTTCGCGCAGGTCGGTGAAGAAGGTCCGGGACCGCACATCGACCACGGCCGCGAAGCGCGGCGGCTCGGTGCTCTCCTGGCCGATGAGTTCGGCCATGGGCACGAGCATCTGGGGTGGCAGGTTGTCGATGACGTACCAGCCGCGATCCTCGAGCACATTGGCCGCGGTGGTCCGGCCGGCGCCGCTCATCCCGGTCACGATCACCAATTCGGCGGCCCGGTGGGGTGACGGGTCGGTCATCGGTTCTCCTTCAGTCGAGCACTTCGCCGGTGGTCAGGTTGACCGCGGGGGCGGCCTGGTCATCTTCTCTCAGCTTTGCGTGGATCGTAGCCGCCAGGGTGGGTCCGATGCCCTTCACACGGGCGATTTCGTCGACGTCGGCCGCCCGGAGCTTCTTGACCGAGCCGAAGGAACGCAGCAGCGCTTTGCTGCGCACCTGGCCGAGCCCGGGAATGCCGTCGAGCGCGGACCGCGTCATGGCCTTCGACCGGCGCCGGCGATGGAAGGTGATCGCAAAACGGTGTGCCTCGTCGCGCACCCGCTGCAGCAGGTAGAGCGCCTCGCTGGTGCGCGGCAGGATCACGGGGTAGTCCTCCCCCGGCAGCCACACCTCCTCGAGCCGCTTCGCCAGACCGACCAGCCCGACGTCGTCGATGCCGAGAGCCTGCATGGCGCGCGCCGCCGCCTCGACCTGGGGTTTGCCGCCGTCGACGACGATCAGTTGCGGCGGGTAGGCGAACCGTTTGGGCTTGCCGGTGGTCTCGTCGACCGACGAGGCCGGCGCCACGTCCGCGCCGGAGGCGTCGGTCTCCTGCACGACGGGACGATCGGTCTCCTCCGGGTCGTCGGCGATCTCCAGCTCGGCGCTGTCGGAGCGCTCGGCGAGGTAGCGCTTGAAGCGGCGGGTGAGCACCTCGTCCATGGCCGCGGTGTCGTCCATTCGCATGGTGCCGTCGGGCTGCGGGGCACCGCGCACGATGAATCGTCGGTACTCCCCCTTGCGGGGCAGACCGTCCTCGAACACGACCATCGAGGCGACGACGTTGGTGCCCTGCACGTGCGACACGTCGAAGCATTCGATGCGAAGCGGTGCCTCGCCCAGTCCGAGGGCGTCCTGCAACTCCTCCAGTGCCTGACTGCGCGCCGTCAGGTCCGCGGCGCGGCGCACCTTGTGCCGGCCCAGGGCCTGTTGAGCGTTGCGCCGGACCGTCTCCATCAGGGTGCGCTTGTCGCCGCGACGCGGCACCCGCAGCGTCACCTTCGCTCCGCGCAGGTCGCTCAGCCAGGCGCTCATCGCGTCGGCATCCGGCGGCAGCACGGGGACGAGCACCTCGCGAGGCACCCCGTCGGGCGAGGACCCGCCATACACCTGTTGCAGGAGGCGTTCGACGACCTGCGCCCGCGCCAGGTCGCCCTCCACCTGGATGTCGACGACCCAGCCGCGCTGGCCGCGAATGCGACCGCCGCGCACGTGGAACACCTGCACAGCCGCCTCGAGTTCGTCGTCGCTGAGGCCGAACACGTCCGCGTCCGTGGCATCGCCGAGCACCACAGCGGACCGCTCGAGCGCCTTCTCCAGCGCCGCCAGGTCGTCCCGGCGGCGGGCCGCGGTCTCGAAGTCGAGGTCGGCACTCGCCTGGCGCATCTGCTCCTCGAGGCGCTTCACGAACCGCGAGGTGTTGCCGGCCATGAAGTCGCAGAACTCCTCGGCGATCGCGCGGTGTTCCTCGGGGGTCACGCGCTGGACGCACGGAGCGGAGCACTTGTCGATGTAGCCGAGCAGGCAGGGTCGGCCGATCTGTTCGGCGCGCTTGAACACGCCGGCACTGCAGGTGCGCAGCGGGAAGACCCGCAGCAACTGGTCGAGGGTCTCCCGGATCGCCCAGGCATGCCCATAGGGCCCGAAGTAGCGGGTGCCCTTGCGCTTGGTGCCGCGCATCACCTGGGCCCGCGGGAACGTCTCTCCCATGGTGACGGCGAGATAGGGGTAGGACTTGTCATC
>CAZMLG010000245.1:0-4268 GCA_964566985.1 uncultured Intrasporangiaceae bacterium | reverse complement strand
GCGGGGGGCCGGGGGGGCGGGGGCGGTGTGTGCGGCCTCCCCCCGGTGCCGGCGGGCCCCCCGCGCCCCCCCGGGGGGCCGCCGACGTATCACGTGTGCAGTGACCTGACCCGCAGCGCCAGTGCGCAGACGGCACGGTCATCGGGCGCGGCGGGCGCCTCGAGGTGCGGCATGGACGGCTGCGCCCACGCCCCTGCAGATCCGCCGCAGCGGATCACCGGGACATGTTGCGGATCGAGTCCAGCGGACCGCAGCTCACCCGGGAGCCGCTCGAGGTCAACGGGTTTCCACGAGTGCTCGACGACGGCACCGATCGGCGACTCGGCGAGGAGTCGATGGAGCGGCTCCGGGTCCTCGACGCCGAGCACCCGACCGGACAACAGCGGGAGGGTCAGCTCCGCGGCCAGGGACCGCGCCCATGCGAGGCGGGCATCCGGATCCCCGCCGGCCACGACCACTCCCAGGCGCAGCGGTGCATGCGGCCGGAAGGGCTGCGCGGGCCAGTCCGGCGCCGTGACGGCGTAGGTGTCGTGATCGCACCAGCGGTCGATCCCCTCCGCATCGAGCCACAGCATGTCGCGCACGTGGCCTTCGCGCCGGAACCCGAGTGATCGCAGCAGGCCCGCGGACACCTCGTTGCCCGGCCGCACGTCGGCCTCCACGCGATGCAAACCCATCCCCTCGTGCAGCGGGGCGAAGGCCAGCCCGACGACCAGCCGCAGGCCCTCCGCGAACAGTCCGGTGCCGGCATACGGGTCGTAGGCGTCGTAGCCCATGGTGCCACTCTGG
This sequence comes from uncultured Intrasporangiaceae bacterium, assembly GCA_964566985.1. Taxonomy (GTDB): domain Bacteria; phylum Actinomycetota; class Actinomycetes; order Actinomycetales; family Dermatophilaceae; genus Leekyejoonella. Next base: position 3,479 of record CAZMLG010000245.1, on the reverse strand, counting down.
AATCGGCCGCGGACGACGTTGAGCAGGTTGACCTTGCCGACGATGTCGTGATCGGCGCGCCGCTGGTGGGCATGGATCAAGAAGGTCCGGTGATCGGTCGACTGTCGGCCGAGGTGCCACATCAGGTCGTCCGGATTGACCGGGTTCCATCGCCGGATCCGGTCGGCGGAACTCAGGACGGCGCGCCGGTAGGGAGCCAGGTCGGCCGGGGTGATCGTCTGCACCCACACGTGGTCGCCATAGGCGATGAGTGGGAGCACCTCACCGCTCATGGGGTGCCCGCACAGTATCGGAGCGACGAAGGCGATGTCCTGAGTAGGACGGAGCCTGCGAAGTCCGTATCGAAGGGAGTGGAGAACTGTGTGGGGTGCTCACTCGGTGACCTCGCCGCGCAGGACGACGTGCATCGGGGTCGTCAGCGCCCGCACGTCGTCGCGAGGATCGGCCTGATAGATCACCAGATCCGCGCTCGCCCCCTCTTCGATCCCGGGATGGCCGAGCCAGGCACGGGCATCCCAGGTCGCGGCACCGATCGCCTCGAGAGTGGTCATCCCGGCACGGACCAGCTCGGCGACCTCGAGGGCGACGAGGCCGTGGGGCAACTGGCCGCCGGCGTCGGTTCCGACAAAGATCGGGACACCGGCCTCGTGGGCCGCCCCGATCGTCTCGTAACGGCGGGCGTGCAGGTCACGCATGTGCTCGGCATACGCGGGAAATTTCGGTGCACCGGCCGCGGCGAACGCCGGGAAGTTGGCGATGTTGACCAGCGTCGGCACGACGGCGATCTGCGCCGCGGCGAATTTTTCGATGGTCTCCGCGGTGAGGCCGGTGCCGTGCTCGATGCAGTCGGTGCCCCCGTCCGCCCAGTCGTGCAGCGACTCCTCGCCGAAACAGTGTGCCGTGATCCGCGCCCCCTCGTCGTGCGCCGCGGCGATCGCGTCCCGCACGGCCTCCTTGGGCCAGCACGGGCTCAGATCGCCACGCTCCCGATCGATCCAGTCACCGACGAGTTTGACCCAACCGCCTCCGCGACGTGCCTCCGTGCGGACGTGCTCGACCAGCGCGTCGGGCTCGATCTCGTGCGCGAAACCACGCAGATAGCGCTTGGTCCGGGCGATGTGCCGGCCCGCTCGCACGATCCGGGGCAGATCGGGCCGATCGTCGATCCACCGGGTGTCGACCGGCACCCCCGCATCGCGCAGCAGCAAGACCCCCGCTCGCCGCTCCGTCGCGGCATGCTCCTCGGTCCGCTCCGTGCTCACCGCACCCGTCGCCTCGAGGCCCACGTGGCAGTGGGCGTCGACGAGCCCGGGGAGCACGTATCCCTCGAGCGATGCGGTGTCGCCGGACGGCGGGGTGAACGTGATCCGCCCGTCCACCACCCACACGTCGTCGCGAACGTCCTGCGGACCGACGAGGATCCGGCCGTGCACATGAAGATTGCGCATGGAGTCACCCTATCCGCGGCACGCGGCCGTCCTGCCCGGACACCGCCGCCGCGCTCTCACCATCCGGTCCCGATTTTTCCTTTCGAATAACGCCGTGTTTAATAATCCATTGTCATGACGAATCCGTGGGGACTGACCAGCAGGCGTGACATCGACCTCGCCCGTCACGCCAGCGCGTGCTGTCCGGCCTGACGCCCGCACCCACTCCTCCATCCCGTCACCTCCCGAAAGGCTCCGTCATGTCTTCGACGCACTCTCGTGCGCCCTGGAATCGCCTCAAGCACCTGTCGTTCGGCACCCAGATCCTCCTCGGCCTGATCGTCGGCCTGCTGCTCGGGCTGCTGGCCCGACAGCTCGGCGGCACCGGCCAGGACGCGAACTGGCTGACCACGACGCTGTCCACCGTCGGCGACTCGTTCGTCACCCTGCTGAAGACCGTGGTGCCGCCGCTGGTCTTCCTCGCCATCGTCACCTCGATCGCCAACCTCAAGAACGTCACCAACGCGGCTCGGCTCGCGTGGAAGACGTTGCTGTGGTTTGCGATCACCGCCCTTGCCTCGGTGTCGATCGGGATGATCATCGGCCTGATCACCAACCCCGGGCTGCACACCAGTGTCAGCCGCTCGGCGGCCGGGACCCCGAGTCACAGCGGCTCCTGGGTCGACTTCCTCACCGGCCTCATCCCGTCGAACTTCCTCGGTCTGGAAGCCTCCTCCGACGGCGGCGACGTCTCGGTCTCCTTCAACGTGATGCAGATCCTCGTGATGGCCATCGCCGTGGGGATCGCCACGCTCAAGCTGGGTGAGAGTGCCGAGCCGTTCATGCGGTTCACCCGCTCGGCCCTCTCGATCGTGCAGAAGGTGTTGTGGTGGGTGATCCGCCTGGCACCGATCGGCACCGCGGGGCTGCTCGGCAACGCGGTCGCCAGCTATGGCTGGGACGCCCTCGGGTCCCTCGGCGTGTTCGTCGTCTCCGTCTACATCGGCCTGCTCGTCGTGCTTCTGGGGCTCTACCCGCTGATCGCCCGGTCCAACGGGCTGTCGCCGCGCCGGTTCTACTCCGGTGCGTGGCCGGCGATCCAGCTGGGATTCGTCTCGCGCTCCTCTGTCGGGACCATGCCGGTCACCGAATGGGTCACCGAACGCAATCTCGGGGTGCCGCGCCACTATGCCTCGTTCGCGGTCCCGTTCGGCGCCACGACGAAGATGGATGGGTGTGCCGCCGTGTACCCGGCGCTGTCGGCGATCTTCGTCGCACAGTTCTTCGGCATCCACCTCGGGCCGATCGACTACCTGCTCATCGCTTTCGTGTCGGTGCTCGGATCGGCCGCCACGGCGGGCGTCACCGGTGCCGTGGTGATGCTGACCCTCACCCTGTCGACCCTCGGTCTGCCGTTGGCCGGGGCAGGGCTGCTGTTGGCCATCGACCCGGTGCTGGACATGGGCCGCACCGCGATCAATGTCGCCGGGCAGGCGCTGATCCCGACGATCGTCGCCAAGCGTGAAGGCATCTTGGACCTGTCCGTCTTCAATGCGGCGCGCCGTGACGGCGGCTTCCGCGAGGCCGTCGCCCAGGCAGGCGCGACGCGCGACTCCACCGACGTCGAGGAAAACGACAAGGACGCCGCACCCGTCCCGGCGTGACACGGCATACCGCAATAGCGTGATAAAGCGTCAACGCTCGTGGCTCAGGTCCACGAGCGTTGACGCTTTGTTGCGGTATGGCGTGATGTCGGTCGTCAATCCTTCTGATTGAGGAACTTCTCGAAGCCCTTCGGGAGCTTGATGTTGGAGGTGTCCTCCTCCTCAGGGGCACCGAAGGCGTTGCCGAGTGCCTTGTCCCGCGCCTGGCTGGCGCGCAACTCGGCCTCGCGCTCCTGCTGGGCCCGCTTGGCGGGGTTGCCCGACTTGCCCTTCTTCTTTTTCTTCTGCTGCTGCTTGCCGCGCTTGCCACCGCCGCCCATGCCCGGCATACCGGGCATTCCCGGCACGCCGCCACCCTTGGTCATCTGGCGCATCATCTTCTGTGCCT
>CAZMLG010000244.1:0-4278 GCA_964566985.1 uncultured Intrasporangiaceae bacterium | reverse complement strand
GCCCTTCCCCGGGCTGAACATCGACAACCTGCCGTTCTTCGCGGTGATCGCCGCGGTCGCCGAGGGCACCACGACGTTGCACGACTGGGTCTACGACAACCGCGCGATCTATCTGACCGACCTGACCACACTCGGGGCGAAGGTGAAGTTGATGGACCCGCATCGCGTCCTCATCGACGGGCCGACCCGGTGGCGAGCGGCCGAGATCATGTGCCCGCCCGCGCTGCGTCCGGGCATGGTGATCCTGCTCGCGATGCTGGCCGCTCCGGGAGTCTCGGTGCTGCGCAACACCTACGTCATCAACCGCGGATACGAGGAGCTGTACTCCCGCCTGAACGCACTGGGCGCCAACATCCAGACCTTCCGCGACATCTGATCCATGGCGCGCACCGCGTTCCTGGATTTCCCGGGGGTCATCGCGATGGCGCACCGGGGCTTCTCCGGGCCGCATCTCGATCATCGGCTCGAGAACTCGATGGCGGCCTTCCAGGCCGCCGTCGACCTCGGGTATTCGTATGTCGAGACCGATGTCCACGCGACGCGCGACGGGGTGCTGCTCGCGTTTCACGACGACACCCTCGATCGGGTCACCGATGCATCCGGGGTCGTCCGCGAGCTGCCGTGGTCACAGGTGTCACGCGCGAGAATCGGTAGGCAGGAACCCATTCCCCTGCTCGAGGACGTGCTGACCAGCTGGCCGCAGCTGCGGGTCAACATCGACATCAAGTCGAAGGAGGCCATCGGCCCGACGATCGACGTCATCGAGCGAACGCGTGCCCACGACCGGGTCTGCCTCGCCTCCTTCGCCGACCAGCGAAGCGCCGCCGTCGTCGCCGGACTGTCCCGTCCGGTCGCCGTGTCCGCGGGGTATGCGATCGCGGCGTCCTATGTCGTCTTCGACCGGTGGATGCCACCCACGGTCGACCGATGGCTCGCGTGGCGCGCTCCCCTGGCCCAGGTCGACTGCCTGCAGCTGCCTGAACGACACGGCAGGTTCCGCATCGTCACCCAAAAGCTGGTCGAGGCGGCACGCGCCCGGCGTAAGCAGGTGCACGTGTGGACCGTCAACGACACCGAATCCATGCACCGGCTGCTGGATCTGGGCGTCGACGGGATCATCAGCGACCGTGCCGACCTGCTCAAGCAGGTGTTGCAGCAGCGTGGCCGCTGGGCCTGACTCTCGACCGGGGATCACCGTGGACGCACGATGACGGCCTCCAGCATGTCCGTCCCGAGCGAGCACGGTGCACCGCCGACGAGCACGGCCCCGGCCGCGTCCGTGGCCTCCGGAGAGACCGTGACCGGCACTCCGGGGGCGACGCCGGCCCGCGCGAGGCGGCGCAACTTCTGCGGATCCGCATCCGAAACGCGCACGATCACATAGCTGCCCGCGTCGGCCGCGGACAGATGGACCGCGTCACCGGGATACTCGACCGCACCGTCCGGTGCGGGGATCGGGTCTCCGTGCGGGTCGGACTCGGGGTGGCCGAGCACCGCGTCGATCCGGGCGAAGAACTGCTCGGAGGCGGCGTGCTCCAGACGCTCGGCCTCCTCGTGCACGTCGTCCCAGTCGTAGCCGAGACACTGCGCCAGATAGGTCTCGATGAGCCGGTGTCGGCGCACCATCGCCACCGCGATGCGCTCCCCTTCCCCGGTGAGTTCGATGCTGCCGTATCGCTCATGGCGCAGCAGACCGTCCCGCACCAGTCGCTGGACCGTGGTCGAGGCGGTCGCCCGGCTGGTGTCGAACCGTGCGGAGAGGGTGCTGATCGTGGCGGGGCTCTCACCCCATTCCGTCGCCGACCAGATGACCTTCAGATAGTCCTCGGCGACCGTGGTCACGCCGTGCGGCGATGCTGCCGAGGCGGGCGAATTCATGCCGGTCATCCTTCCCCGATGAGTGCCAGGTAGATCAGGACCAGATTGAGCGCCACGATGGCGGCGCTCACCACGACGGTCGTCCATCGCAGCAGGACACCGTTGGCGAACGTCCCCATCACGGCCTTCCTGCCGGTGTACCACGCCAAGGGCACCAGGGCGAAGGGTATGCCGACCGACAGGACGACCTGACTGAGGATCAGCGCCCACGTCGGGTCGACCCCGATCGCGATGACGACGAGTGCCGGCACCGCCGTGACGGCACGCCGAGCCGGCAGCGGCACCCGCCGGTGCAGGAGACCCGCCATGATGGTCGACCCCGCGTAGCAGCCGACCGACGTGGAGGCGAGCCCGGAGGCCAGCAGGCCGATGCCGAACATCACCCCGACGGCCGGGCCGATGTGGGTGCTGATCACGTGCGCAGCGCCCTCGATCGTGTCGGTGCCGTCCACACCGGGCAGCGCCGATGCCGCAAGCAACAGCATGGCGAGGTTGACCCCGCCCGCCACGATCAGGGCGACTCCGACGTCCCATCGGGTGGCCCGCAGGATCCTGCGCACCCGCCGAGCGTCGCCGCCGCTCGACCCGTGCCGGTCGCGAGCCAGACCGGAGTGCACGTAGATCGCGTGGGGCATCACCGTGGCGCCGAGCATCCCGGCGGCGAGCACGATCGTGGGAGTGCCGTCGAAGCGAGGCACCAACCCGCCCGCGGTGGCACCCCAGTCGGGTGCGCTGACGAACAGACCGGCGACGAACCCGACGGTGATGACCGCCAAGAGCCCCATGACGACGAACTCGAAGGTCTGCTGCCGCCGGGCCGACTGCAGCGCGAGCAGCGCCATCGACACGGCCGTGATGATCAGGCCCCCGAGGAACATCGGCAGCCCGAACAGGATGGAGAGCGCGATCGCCCCACCGATGATCTCTGCCAGGTCCGTAGCCGCCGCCGTGAGCTCGGCCTGCGCCCAGTAGCCCAGCCGCGCGGGCCGGGAGAGGCGCCCACCCAGCAGCTGCGGCAGGCTCAGCCCGGTGACGACGCCCAGCTTGGCGGAAAGGTATTGGACGATCACGGCCATCGCGTTGGCCGCGACGAGCACCCAGACCAGCAGGTATCCGTAGTCCGCACCTGCGGACAGGTTGGCGGCGACGTTGCCGGGATCGACGTAGGCGATCGCCGCGACGAACGCCGGGCCCCACAGCCATGCGGCAGGGTGGCGGCCGGGCGGTCGACGCCGCGTCGCACGCGACGCGATCATCGACCCCATGACGCTCCTTCGACCCGACCTCATCGTCCGAGCCGACGGTACCACTCAGGTGTTAGCCCATACTAACTCCTGACCGGTGACCGAGGAGGGCCGCGCGGACGGGGTCAGGTCGCCGAGTCGCGCAGCCGCTCGATGAGGTCGGTGGCGATGACGTCCGGCGTGAGGCCGATCTGCTCGAGGACCTGACCGCGTGAGGCGTGCTCCAAGAAGCGTTTCGGGATGCCGAAGGTGTGCACGGGCGTCGGGACGTCGTGGGCGCGCAGCGCCTCGGCGCAGGCGGCCCCGATTCCCCCGGTGACCAGGTTGTCCTCGATGACGGCGACGCGGCCGGACCGGGCGGCCAGCCCGATCAGGTCGTCGCTGATCGGCAGCGCCCATCGCGGGTCGACGACGAGCATGCGGTGCCCTTGGGCCTCCAGCTTCTCCGCGACGCCCAGGGCCGTGGCGCACATCGCGCCCACCCCGACGATCAACACCTCGGGTTCACCGTCCTCGCCGTGGAGGACGTCGAGCGTGCCCTCCCGGCGCAGCGCAGGGATCGGCGCACCGAGGTCGCCCTTCGGGAAACGGATCACGGTCGGTGCGTCGTCGACGTCGACCGCCTCCCGCAGGGAGGCCGCGACGCGCTCACCGTCGCGCGGCGCGGCCAGACGCAGACCGGGAACGATGGTGGCGAGCGCGACATCCCACATGCCGTTGTGCGACGGCCCGTCCGAGCCGGTCACGCCCGCGCGGTCGAGGACGAAGGTGATGCCCTGACGGTGCAATGCACAGTCCATCAGCAGTTGGTCGAACGCGCGGTTCAAGAAGGTCGAGTAGACCGCGAACACGGGGTGCATCCCGCCGAATGCGAGGCCCGAGGCCATCGTGACCGCGTGCTGCTCGGCGATCCCGACGTCGAAGACCCGCTCGGGATACGCGCCGGCGAACGGTGCGAGCCCGACCGGGATCTTCATCGCGGCGGTCAGCGCCACGAGGTCGCTGCGCTCCTCGCCGAGGCGGACCATCTCGTCGCTGAACTCATCGGTCCAGCTGCGGCCGCTGACCTCGAACGGCAGGCCGGTCTCCGGATTGAACCTGCCGACGCCGTGGAACTGGTCGGCCTCGTCGTCGCGGGCCGGCTGGTAGCCGCGCC
>CAZMLG010000243.1:0-4343 GCA_964566985.1 uncultured Intrasporangiaceae bacterium | reverse complement strand
AGCGGACCTTCGCGAGCACGGGGTACATCATCACCAGCAGCCCGAGCGCGATCGGCACCGAGATTCCGCCGACCTCCAGCCGGGAGAGCAGGTCCGAGACACCGGGTACCACGCGACCGAGCAGGAGTCCGGCGACCATGGCCAGCCCGATCCAGGCCGGCAGCCACCTGTCCAGGGTCGAGAGCTGCTTGTGGGCTGCTGGAGCAGCGGCGGAGACTACTTGATTCGACATGATTCTATATTGAAGTCTCTCGATGCAGGGTGCAAGTCGGAGAACCCTCCCATCGTCTCCAGCCGACCGGCAGCAGGGATCAAGACCTGCATAGGGTGATGGTCAACTGCGATGACTGCCACCGCCGAAGCATGTCTCAGCACGTCCTGCGCCGGTTCGTTGCGCGATCGCGCGTTGTCAGGGGCGGGGAGAGAAGTCAGCGCGTCGTTTCTCCCACGGGCCCGACCGGAGGGAGTTGACTGGGATGAGCAATTACCGTCGCTGACATGGAGCCGAAAATGTCTGACTCGTCACGCCCGGGACGTCTCCAGCTCACCCGCAGACAACTCATCGGGACCGGACTCGTCGCAGGTGGGGGCCTCGCGATGGGAGCGCCGGAGGCGGTCGCCGCGCCGGCGCGGCATTCGCCCGCATCCACGCGGCACATCGAATACCACATGTTCAAGGGCGCGTTCGGGTTCCGCCGCGGCCATCACCACGGAACCGTCCCGTCGTGGGAGGGTCTGCGGCTCGGGCACACCCGGGCGCACCGCACCTATTCCGACCCCTTCGCCGATGTCGGCGAGCGGACGTATGCCGTGGGCACCTGGACCTCCCCGGTGCTGCGCGGATCGTTCCCGCTGACCGAGCTCATCTCCTCGTGGAACGCCGACACCCCGAAGGGGACCTGGGTGGAGGTGAGCGCGCGCGGGCGCGACGAGTCCGGCACCCGCACCGGATGGTTCGTCCTGGGGCGATGGGCCCGCGACGACACGAAGGCCGGCGGCGCGATCAACCGCACGTCGGTCGACGACCAGGGCACGGACATCGCGACCGTCTGGACCGACACGCTGCACCTGCAGGGCGACCACACCCTGCACGACGTCCAACTGCGGGCCGCACTGCTGCGCGAGGTCGGCCGATGGCACGGGCCGACACTGCGGTTCCTCGGGGCCGTCTGCTCCGCGCTGCCCGACGACGCCACGGTCCCGGTCAGTTCCCGCCTGCTGCACCGGCCGGTGGTGCTCGATGTGCCGGAATACTCGCAGGAGTTGCACAACGGGCAATATCCCGAATACGACAACGGGGGAGAGGCCTGGTGTTCGCCCACGTCGACGTCGATGGTGCTCGCGCACTGGCACCGCGGGCCGACGAAGCGGCAGATGTCGTGGGTCGAGCCGATGAAGGATCCGCAGGTCGCCTACGCGGCCCGCAACACCTACGACTACACCTATGAAGGGTGTGGGAACTGGCCGTTCAATGCGGCGTATGCCGCGAGCTTCGGGCTCGAGGGGTTCGTCACCCGGCTGCGCAGCCTGCGCGAGGCCGAGGCGTTCATCGCCCGCGGCATCCCGCTGGTCACCTCGGTGTCCTTCGACGCCGACGAGCTGGACGGCGCCGGATACAGCACCGGGGGCCACCTGATGGTGTTGATCGGGTTCGACGGGGACGGCAATCCGGTGATGAACGACCCGGCCAGCCACCTGGTCCCGTCGAATGACGAGGTCCGAGTCACCTACGACCGCATGCAGTTCGAGAACGTCTGGGTGCCTCGAAGCGGTGGCACCGTCTATGTCATCCGCCCGCCGTGGCTGCCGCTGCCCCGGGCACCGCGGGAGGCCAACTGGTGAACCTTGACCATCTGTGCTGTCTGTATTACCGTTAGCGATACAGGCGGTACAGGAGGTCGCGCGTGGACATCGAGATCGATCCGCTGTCGGACGTGCCGATCTATCAGCAGATCCGCGACCGGATCGTCGAAGGGATCGCCCGGGGTGAGGTGCACGCCGGGGAGTCCTTGGCCTCGGTCAGGGCGCTGAGCGCTGCCTTCGGGATCAACCCCGCCACCGTGGTCAAGGCCTACGACCTGCTGCGGCGCGACGGGATGGTCGTCACCAACCGGCGCAGCGGCTCGGTCATCGCGCGGGATTCGCGGTCCGCGGTGCGCCCGGAGGTCCTGCCGGAATGGCGCGCGCGGCTCACCACGGTGCTTGCCGAGGCGCGTGCCAACGGCCTGACCGCGGCGCAGATCGATCACGAGTGTCGTGAGGTCCTGGACGAATTCTCGGGCGCGACGTCCCGACGGGGAGGAGACCGGACATGAAGTGGATGAACGTGGGCATCATCGTGCTGATCGGTGCTCTGCTGTGGCTGACGCCGAGATTGTCGCGACATACGGTCCCGCTGGGGGTCTCGGTGCCGTCGAACCAGGCCGATCACCCGGTCGTCGAGGCGTCGCTGCGGCGATTCCGCCTGGGCGTCGCCGTCGTCACCGCGGTGGTCGCCGTGGCCACGGCGACGGTGGGCCACGACGAACAGGCCGGGGCGATCGCGCCCTTGATCGTGGTGGCGCTGGGCGGTCTGGTCTATGTGTGGGCTCGCCGGCCCATCCTGCAGGCCAAGGCGGACGAGCACTGGTATGCCGGCGTGCCGGTGCGGATGCGTGCCTCCGTGACCGCCGCCGACGACGGGTCCTGGACGTCGAGGGTGCAGATCGGCTGGTACGTCGCGTCCGTGGCGATCCTGCTCGTCACGGCCGCGGTCGGGGCCGCGCGCTATGACGACCTGCCGGATCGGATCCCCACCCACTTCAGCGGGTGGAGCACCCCCGATCAGTACGGCGCCACGTCGGTGCTCACCGTGTTCGGGCCGTTGCTCATCGGTCTCGGCGTGGTGGCCTTGATGCTCGGCATCATCGGGGCGAGCTACGCGAGCCCGGTGCGGCAGTATCCCGACGGCGACCCCGACGCCGGACGGGCACGGGCGCTGCGCACGCGAGAGTTGGCGGCACGCACCATCGGACTGCTGTGTCTGCTGGGCAACCTGATCATCTGCGGCGCGTCCGTGGCGATCTGGTTCGACGTGACCGCCTGGGCCCTCCCACTGGTGCTGATCGTGCCTCTGGCGCTGATGACGGCGACCGTCGTCTGGGTGGTGATCGCCGGGATACGGCTGCAGAAGGGCAGGCCCCCGGCACCGGAATCGGCGGGGGATGCGGTGGGTCCGCAGTCCCCGGACGACGATCGCTACTGGAAGGCCGGGCTGTTCTACGTCAACCGTGACGATCCCGCGCTCTTCGTCCCGAAACGCCAGGGGATCGGCTGGACCGTCAACCTGGCGCACCGAGGTGGGCAGGCCTTCATCGCCGTCGTCCTGCTGATCGCCGTCGTGTCGTTGATCAGCTCCGTCGTGGGCGGCTGAGGCGCCACGGGCAACCGACGCACCGGCCGGCGCGTCCACGTCATACGAGTCGGATCGCTAGACTCGGGTGAATCGTCCAGGGAAAGGGATGGCGACACTGTGACACTGCTCGACGGCATCAGGGGACCGGCGGACCTGAAGGAACTTCCCGTCGAACAGCTCGACCCATTGGCGCAGGAGATTCGCACCTTCCTGGTCGACTCGGTGTCCAAGACCGGTGGCCACCTGGGGCCCAACCTCGGGATCGTCGAGGTCACCATCGCCATGCACCGCGTCTTCGACTCACCCCGTGACACGCTCGTGTTCGATACCGGCCACCAGGCCTACGTGCACAAGCTGCTCACCGGTCGGCACGACTTCAGCAAGCTGAAGAAGCACGGCGGCCTGTCCGGATACCCGAGCCGCGCGGAGTCCGAGCACGACGTCGTGGAGAATTCGCATGCATCCACCGCGTTGTCCTGGGCCGAAGGCATTGCGCAGGCGCGCACGCTGGCCGGCGAGGCCGACCGGACCACGGTGGCCGTGATCGGTGACGGTGCGCTCACCGGCGGTATGGCGTGGGAGGCGCTCAACAACATCGCGGTCGAGAAGGACCTGCCCCTGGTCATCGTCGTCAACGACAACGAGCGGTCCTATGCCCCGACCATCGGTGGCCTCGCCGACCACCTGGCGACGCTGCGCACCACCCGCAACTACGAGCGCATGCTGCATCTGGGCAAGACCGCGCTGCGGCACACGCCCGTGGTCGGCGGACCGGTCTACGACACGCTGCACGGGGTCAAGAAGGGGATCAAGGACATCGTCTCCCCACAGCACGGCATGTTCGAGGATCTCGGCATCAAATACCTCGGCCCCGTCGACGGGCACGACGAGCAGGCCGTGGAGGCGGCCCTGCACCGTGCCAAGGCGTTCGGCGGCCCCTGCATCGTCC
>CAZMLG010000242.1:0-4358 GCA_964566985.1 uncultured Intrasporangiaceae bacterium | reverse complement strand
TGCACCCCTACCAGATGGTCAAGGATCTGCGCACCGACCACGAGGTCGGCAACACGTCCGCCGTGTTCGACGGCGACCTGGACGGGTTCATCGAGGCCGGCATCCGCAGGCGGCGCAGCGGACACGACTGAGTTCTGCGCGCGTCACACGCCCCCGGTTGTCGGCGCGCCGTGGCATGCTGTGTGAGCATGGCAGCCGAGACCGCGCCCCAGACCTTCTCCGGCGATCTGCGCGGAGCCCACTTCACCCGGGTCACGTTGGCGGGCGCTCGCGTCGAGGAGGCCGACCTCGGAGGCGTGGTCGCGCGCGGGGTCAACCTCGCCGGGGCCGACCTCGACGACCCGTTCCTGTGCGGTGGCGAGAGCACCCTGCTGATCGACGGTGTCGACGTCGTGCCGCTGGTCGACGCCGAGCTCAACCGCCGCTTCCCGGGCCGCGATCAGCGTCGGGCCACCGATCCTGCGGGCCTGCGCACCGCATGGTCCGTCGTGGCAGACGGCTGGGCGGCCGCGGTCGCCCGCGTCGCGTCGATGCCCGAGGGCACCGTCGACGCCCGAGTCGACGGTGAGTGGTCGTTCGCCGAGACCCTGCGCCACCTCGTGCTCGCGACCGACCTGTGGCTGCGCAAGGCCGTCCAGCGGGTCGAGCAGCCGCTCCACCCGCTCGGCCTCATCGACACGGCCGGCCTGGAGGAGTTCGGCTCCGACGCCGCGGGCGACGCCGCCACGCTCCGTGACGAGACCCCGCCGTATGCCGAGGTCCTCGAGGCGCGTGCCGGTCGCCAGACGATGGTGCGAGAGTTCCTCGCCTCGACGACCCCTGAGCAGCTCGACGAGGTGCGCGCCAACCCGCACGAACCAGGCCACCGGGAGACCGTCCGTTCCTGCCTGCACACCATCCTGGAGGAGGAGTGGGAGCACCTGCGCTTCGCGACGCGCGACCTGGACGTGCTCGACCGCTGAGAGGTGACCGGGTGCTCGGCGTGCCTCCCGCGCGCCGGCGAGCCCACGGCATACGGTGGCACGGCCCGATGAGTCCCCGTCCCCGAAGCGGGCAGCCGCGGCCCGGCTGCCCGCTGCCCTCCCCTGAGGCCACGCCACCCGATGATCCGTTTCGAGCACGTCACCAAGCGTTATGGCGCCCTGACCGCCCCCGCGATCGACGACATCAGCACCAACGTCGACCGCGGTGAGTTCTGCTTCGTCGTCGGCGCCTCCGGATCCGGCAAGTCGACGATGATGCGCCTGATCACGCGCGAGGTGGCGGTCTCCACGGGGTCGGTCCTGGTCGCCGGACGCGAGTTGCGCGGTCTGCCGGACCGCAAGGTGCCCGCGCTGCGCCGCGAGATCGGTGTCGTCTTCCAGGACTTCCGGCTGCTCGAGGGCAAGACCGTCTATCAGAACGTCGCGTTCGTGCTGCGGGTGCTGGGGGAGAAGCGCCATCGCATCAAGCAACTCGTGCCCGAGACGCTGGAGCTGGTCGGGCTCGAGGGCAAGGCCAAGCGGCTGCCGCACGAGCTGTCCGGCGGCGAGCAGCAGCGGGTCGCCATCGCCCGGGCGGTCGTCAAGCAGCCGGCCATCGTGCTGGCCGACGAGCCGACCGGCAACCTCGATCCCGAGATCAGCCGTGAGATCGTGCACGTGCTGGACCGGATCCACAAGACGGGCACCACGGTGCTCGTCGCCACACACGACCAGGACATCGTCGACGACTTCAAGAAGAGGGTGCTGGAACTGAAGGACGGTGCGCTCGTGCGCGACGAGCAACACGGCGGGTATCGGCCGGACGGCGGCCACCGCGGCGGGCGGGATCGATAGTGCGCATCCAGTTCGTGCTCGGCGAGGTCGGCAACGGCCTGCGTCGCGGGGCCTCCATGATCGTCTCGGTCGTGCTCGTCTCGATGATCTCGATGTTCTTCCTCGGGGCGGGCCTGCTCGCGCAACGCGAGGTGTCGCTGGCCAAGGGCTACTGGTACGACAAGGTCGAGGTGTCGATCTTCCTGTGCACCGCCCAGTCGACCGGTGTGCCGTCCTGCGCCGACGGCAAGGTGACCGAGGCGCAGCGCAGCCAGATCCGGCGCGACCTGACCAGCATGCATCCGCTGGTGGAGAAGGTCTATTACGAGAGCTCGAAACAGGCCTACGAGCGGTTCAAGAAGCAGTTCAAGAACAGCCCCTACCTGTCGCAGATCGGTCCGAAGGCGATGCCCTCGTCCTATCGGGTCAAGCTGTCCGACCCGTCGCGCTACCAGGACGTGGCCGATGCGTTCGACGGCGCTCCCGGGGTCGAGGCGGTCAGCGACGAGAAGGGCGTGCTCGACACCTTCTTCAAATTGCTGCGGGTGCTCAGCATCGGCTCGGTGGGTCTGGCCGTCGTCATGGTGATCTGTGCGGTGCTGCTGATCACCACCACGGTCCGGCAGGTCGCCTACACTCGGCGCCGGCAGGTGGGGATCATGCGGCTGGTCGGCGCGGCGAAGGCCGTCATCTACCTGCCGTTCATCATCGAGACTTTATTGGCGACACTCCTGGGAGCAGCGTTATCCGTGGGGTTGTTGTGGGCTACGGTGCATTACGGCGTCGCCCAGTTGTTCGGTGCCGGAAGCGGCACCGGAGACCTGATCAGTGTGATCGGGGTGCAGGACGTGTGGGCGATCGCGCCGTGGCTCGGGCTGGGCGCCGCCGTGCTGGCGCTCGTGACCTCACTGGTCACTCTGCGGCGTTATGTGAAGGTCTGACCGACGGCGAAGGAGACCCGGATGGGTGGTGAGCCCGGATCCCGGCGTGCGACGCCCGACCGACGAGGCGGGCGGCGGCTGCGCACCCTGCGCCGGGCCGCCGCGCTGGTGCTGTGCGCCGCCACCGTGCTGTCGGTGACCGGGGTCGCCGTCGCCGACGACCCGGGGGCACGCAAGAAGAAGGTCGACAAGCAGATCGTCGCCACCCAGGCCGACCTGGACCAGACGAGCAGCGCCCTCAAGAGCGCGGTCAGCACCCTGAAGAAGACCAACGCCTCGGTGAGCTCGGCCAAGAAGACCCTCACCTCCAAACAGGCGGCCCTGACCAAGGCACAGAACCACAGCAAGGACGTCGCCTCGCAGCTCAAGGTCGCCAAGGCCGCGGAGACCAAGAGCACGTCGGCCCTCGAGACCAACAAGCGCAAGCAGAAGAAGACCAGGATCCTCGTCGGCGGTGTCGCCCGGACCAGCTACATGACCGGGGGGCTGGGCAAGCTCGAACTCACCTTGAAGGTGCTCACCTCGCAGCACGACGTCTCGTCGCAGATGTCGCTGGCCGACATCGTGATGCGTCAGCAGAGCGGCGTGCTCGGCACGTTGTCGACCCAGCAGGCCACCGAGAAGGCCGAGAACAATCGCTTGACCGCGGCGCGCACCCGTGTCGCGAAACTCAAGGTCGCCGCCGATCAGGCCGTGACGAAGGCGACGTCGGCACGCAACAGCGCGAAGAAGGCCAAGAACAAGCTCGTCTCGCTGCAGCACAAGCAGCGCAAGCAGAAGCGCAGCCTCCAGTCGGAGAAGAAGTCCGAACTGAAGAAGCTCAAGCGACAGAAGGCCGAGTCCGCACGCTTGTTGAAACTGCTGCAGAAGCGCGCAGCCGCGCGGGCCCGGGCGGCCAAGCGAGCCAAGCGCACGGCCACACAGGCCCCGCCCAGCCGGCTCCCGGCGACCAGTCACACCTTCATCACCCCGCCCGCTCCGGTCAGCACGATCATCTCGACGTTCGGCTGGCGCATGCACCCGATCCTGCACATCCGGATGCTGCATGCCGGCGATGATTTCCCGTTCCCCTGCGGCACCCCGGTGTATGCCGCGGCGGCCGGCACCGTCGTGGAGGCCGCCGGCGGCGGTCCCGGCGGCAACCACATCGTCATCGATCACGGCTACCACCGCGGCGTCAACGTGGCCACCGAATACGAGCACCTCAGCCGGTTCGTCGCCACCGGCGGGCACGTGCGCAAGGGGCAGCTCATCGCCTACTCCGGCACGACCGGCCGGTCGACCGGGTGCCACATGCACTTCGCGGTGCTGGAGAACGGGCACTACGTCGACCCGATGCGCTGGATCGGCTGACTGCGCCGTCACCCCCGTCCCGCCGAGACGTCACTCGGAACCGGCGAGTGGTGCCTCCGCGCGCGGGAGACCCGCGCTTTCCCACCACTCGCGTGTGCTGAGTGACCACTCGGCGGGAACTTATCGATGTGCGGGCGAGTGGGCGCGACTCATAGACTGGCGGGTATGCCCAAGGAGACCGGCAAACAGATCGTTGCCAACAACAAGAAGGCCCGCCACGACTACCTCATCGAGGAGACCGTCGAGGCGGGCCTGGTCCTCATGGGCA
>CAZMLG010000241.1:0-4393 GCA_964566985.1 uncultured Intrasporangiaceae bacterium | reverse complement strand
AGTAGACGATGAAGCTGTCCGCGGTGATACCGATCGCCACGATCAGACCGGTGACGCCCGCCATGGTCAGCCGGAAGTTGTTGGCGAAGCCGAGGAAGGTCACGGTGCCGTAGGTCAGCACCGCGGCCATCACCAGCGACATGACGGTGACGAACCCGAGCGCGCGGTACTGCAGCAGCGAGTAGAACACCACGAGCAGCAGGCCGATGCCACCGGCGATCAGGCCCTTCTCCAGCTGGTCGGAGCCGACCTGCGGACTGATCTGGTTGGACGTGAGCTCCTTGAAGGAGACCGGCAGGGCGCCGAACTTGAGCTGGTTGGCCAACTGCTTGGCGCTGTCGGTGGTGAAGGACCCGGTGATCTGGGCCTTGCCGTTGGGGATGACGGCCTGCGACGCCGGCGCCGAGATGATGCGGCCGTCCACGGTGATCGCGAACTTGTTGCGCGCGCCGGACAGCGGCGTCAACCGCGAGGTCACCTTCTCGAAGGCTTTCGCCCCACTCTTGTCGAAGGTGAGGTCGACGCCGACCTCACCGGTCTGCTGCCCCTGGGAGTTGCTGACCTGCCCCCACGTGGCGTCGGTGATGTGGGCGCCGTTGACCTCGGAGGGCCCCATGAGGAACTTGTAGTGCTCCCCGCACCCGACACTCGGCTGACTGAGCGGAGCCTGTGCGGCGATCTCGCGCCACTTCTCCGCCTTCTTGCTGACCTTGCCGCTCGGCGACGGGCACTGGTAGGCCTGGAAGAGTTGGTTGTAGGTCTCCCCCTTCTTGGCCAAGCCGTTGGTGATCCAGATCTTGGAGACCTGCTGCGATCCCCAGGAGGGGTCGCTGGCGTTCTTCGGCTTCGCACTCGTGTCGCCCTTCGAGCCGGTGTCGGCCTTCGAGCCCTTGTCACCCTTCGAGCCCTCCGAGCCCGTGTCGCCCTTGCCGGCGAACGCCTGCGGGAAGGCGGCGTTGGCTCCGGAGGTCTTCGTGTCCGAGGAGGTCGCGCCGGACGAGGACTTGCCCGAGGACGAGCTCGGGGCCATCGGCGTCGGCAGGGTGCGCGTCGGCTGCGGCTGCTGCTGTTGCTGCGCCGGGCCGAGCGGCGTCTCCTTGATCACGGCGCGGAAGGCCAACTGAGAGGACTGTGCCAGGGCGTTGGTCGTCTCCTCGGAGGGATGGCCGGGCAGCGACACGACGATGTTGCTGCCGCCCAAGGTGGTGACCTCGGCCTCCGAGACGCCGTTGCCGTTGACGCGCTCACGGATGATGTTGACCGCCTGCTGCACCTCTCCGGAGTTGATGCTCTGGCCCTTGGGCAGCTGCGGCTTGAGGACGATCTGGCGACCGCCCTCCAGGTCGAGGCCCAGCTTCGGGGTGACCTGTCCTGCCGGGTTGCCCCAGGCCACGGAGGCGCCGACCGCGGCATAGACCGCGACGACGATCGCGATCAGGATGAAGAGGGTCCGCCGGGGATTGCCCGATGCGGATCGACGTGAGCGTGTTGCCACCAGAGTCAGGCCTTCGTGTCGGTGTGGGTGTCGTCCGCGGGCCGCGTGGACGTGGATCGGGCCCGCGAGAGGTCGGTGCGCGGCACGACGGCGCGCCGGTCGAACCGCAGCCGGACCCCGTCGGCGACCTCGAGCACGGCGATCTGGTCATCCAGTTGCGTCAACGTGCCGTGCAGTCCCGAAGTGGTCCCCACCTCTTCGCCGACGCTCAAGGTCGCCTGGGATCGCTGGAACTGGCGCTGGCGCTTGAAATAGGACCAGAACATGAAGCCGAGCAGCAGGATCGGGAGCGCGAAGATCAGCGTGCCGAGCCAGTTGCCCGAATCGCTCGAGCTCGCGGCTGCCAGTGCGGACATCGACGGTCATTCCTTCAAAGTTGTTCGGCGTAGATCGTGGCGCTCGGCCGGGCACCGCGCACACGGCACCGTCGGGAGAGTCTAAGTGAGCAACGTCGACCGCCCCACGCCGGGTTCCGGCGGGATGCGCACCCGAGGCGGACGCATACCTCCCCCATCGTAGGCGACGAGGCGGCCTACGGGTCGAATCGTCCCCTCGAGTCGTCCAGCGTGAGCTGGCGGCCACCCGCGTCCGGCGGCGGTGTCAGCCCCAGGTGCTCCCAGGCGAGCGCGGAGGCGGCCCGCCCCCGCGGGGTGCGGATCATGTAGCCCTCCCGTACGAGATACGGCTCGGCGACCGTCTCGACCGTGTCCGGCTCTTCCCCGACCGCGACGGCCAGGGTGGACAGGCCGACCGGCCCGCCGTCGAACCGGCGGCACAGCGCCCGCAGGACGGCGCGATCGAGCCGGTCGAGGCCGCGCGCGTCGACGTCGAACAGTTCCAGCGCCGCTCTCGCGGCGGTGAGGTCGACGACGCCCTTGCCGTGCACCTGCGCGTAGTCGCGCACCCGCCGCAGCAGGCGGTTGGCGATGCGCGGCGTGCCCCGCGAGCGTCCGGCGATCTCCTCGATGCCCTGCCGGGTCGAGTCGACGTCGAGCAGGACGGTGTTGCGGGTCAGGATCTGTGCGAGATCGCCGGGGTCGTAGTAGTCCAGGTGGGCGGTGAACCCGAAGCGATCGCGCAGCGGTGCGGGCAGCAGCCCGGACCGTGTCGTGGCTCCGACCACGGTGAAGTGCGGCAACTCCAGTGGTATGGCGGTCGCTCCGGGGCCCTTGCCGACGACGACGTCGACGCGGAAGTCCTCCATCGCAAGATACAGCATCTCCTCGGCGGCACGCGCCATCCGGTGGATCTCGTCGACGAACAGCACCTCGCCCTCCGCCAGGGCGGACAAGATGGCGGCCAGGTCGCCCGCGTGCTGGATCGCCGGGCCGCTGGTGAGCCGGATGGGTGCCTCGACCTCGGCCGCGATGATCATCGCCAGGGTCGTCTTGCCGAGACCGGGCGGGCCGGACATGAGCATGTGGTCCGGCGCCACGCCGCGGCGGCGGGCGGCCTCCAGGACCAGGCCGAGCTGCTCCTTGACACGCGGCTGACCGGCGACGTCGGCCAGCCTGCGGGGGCGCAGTGCGGCCTCGAACCGCCGGTCGTCCATGTCGACGGCCGGATCGACGATCCGTGCCGTCGCGTCGTAGGACCGGTCGTCCTCGGCCTCCGGCTGCTGCTCCATGCTGCTCACCGTCTCACGAGCCTACCGGCCGAGTTCGCGAAGGGCGGCGCGCAACAGGACCGACACCTGCTGCTCCTCCGGGTCCCGTGACGTGACGGTCTCGACGGCGTCGGCGGCCTGCTTGGCCGACCAGCCGAGCCCGACCAGGGCCTGGGTCACCTGGTCGTGGTCGGCGGCTCCGCCCGCCGCCGCGGGTGGCGCGACAGCTCCCGGGCCGGCCTGTGCGGGGGCGATCTTGTCCTTCAGCTCCAGGACGATGCGCTCGGCGCCCTTCTTGCCGATGCCGGGCACCTTGACCAAGGTCGGGATGTCCCCTCCGGTGATGGCCCCGCGCAGCACGTCCGGGGGATGCACCGCGAGCATCGCGAGTGCGAGCCGCGGGCCCACCCCGCTGACGGTCTGGACCTGCTCGAACAGGTCACGTTGGGCCGGCTCCCCGAAGCCATAGAGGGTCAGCGAGTCCTCCCGCACGACAAGGGTGGTCGCCAAGGCGGTCTCCTGGCCGCTGCGCAGGGCGGCCGCGTCGCCGGGCGTGGTGTGCACGAGCATGCCGACCCCGCCGACCTCGACGACGACGTGGTCCAGACCGACCGAGCCGACGGTCCCCTTCAGGCTCGCGATCATCGGTTCACCCTCCCGGCCCGCGCCGCGGCCGCGGCCTGCTGGAGGCGATGGTGGGCGCCGCCACGCCATACGTGGCAGATGGCCAGGGCGAGCGCATCGGCCGCATCGGCAGGTGTGGGCGCGACCGACAGGCGCAGGATCCGGGTGACCATCGAGGTGACCTGGGCCTTGTCGGCCCGCCCGTTGCCGGTCACGGCGGCCTTGACCTCGGACGGGGTGTGCATGGCCAGCGGGAGCCCGCGCCGGGCCGCGGCCAGCATCGGCACCGCCGAGGCCTGGGCGGTGCCCATGATGCCCTTGATGTTGGCCTTGGCGAAGACCCGCTCCACCGCCACGGCATCGGGGCGATGCCGCTCCATCCACTCGTCGAGTTCGGTCTGCAGGGTGAGCAGGCGCACCGCGGTCTCGTCACCGGCCGGCGTGCGCACGACCCCCACGTCGAGCATCCGCAGCGGCGTGCCGAGCCCGCCCTCGACGACGCCCAACCCGCACCGGGTCAGGCCGGGGTCCACTCCGAGCACCCGCACGGTCACGCTCCTGAACTGCCTCGACAACAGACCCGACATGGGCCGAACACGTGTTCGGCCACGCCGTCGAGCCTACCCGCTGCCGAGGAGGTAGGCCGTGAGGTCGGCCCGGCGTGTCAG
>CAZMLG010000240.1:0-4417 GCA_964566985.1 uncultured Intrasporangiaceae bacterium | reverse complement strand
ACGTCCTTCCTTTCCGATACATAGGTATTCTATATGAATGCCTACACTCATCCCTCGGCTTCTTTTGTCACGTCTTCCAAACGTGATGTCCAGAAGTCATACTCGTCCTCGTAATGTGTTTCGAGGCGGTCGCGTCTCGACTCCCGATCGTCGCGCTTCATCAGGCTTCGCTCTTCGCGTGTCGTCTCGGCTAGGCACATATGCCTACGCGAGGCATACAGTCGCTTTGGCCCGCAGTCATAACTCGTCAGGTCAACAAGTCTCAGCGGTTCTAGGTCGTGGAAGCGAACATAGACACGGTCCTCATCCCGTTGCCCGACGATCTTCCCGCTGTACTCATTGTCTGCGTACCAAAGGCCGATCAGGCCCGTCCTGTCAGTCATTTCCTTCTCCTTTGTTTTGATGGGTCGTCGTGCATGTCGTGTGTGCCACTTCGTTAGGCACACACAACAGGCGACATTTGCGTGTGTCGTCTGCGACATGTCGCCGGCGACATATGCTCTGACCTGGGGTTTTGTGCGCGATGTCGCCCAAATGTCGCCCATTTGCCAATGTCGTGCGACTAGTCGCTCTCTTGCAGACGCCATGCGCGAAGTCTGTTGCTGTCGTGCTCGATCACCCCCTCATGCGCGAGCGTCTTAGTGATCTCGCTCACGGTGCTTTTGTGAAGTCCCGTTCGCTTGATGAGGTCGTCTCGCCCGAGCACCCCGCCCTCGCGTAGCGCCTCGATCACGCGGTCACGCGCGGACATCGACACCGCTTCACCGACCGACAGACGTTTGGTCTCGGGATCGAATATCAGGGCGACGTCTTCGACCTCTTCATCCATGCGCCCGTTGGCGGACATGATGCGGGGCGCGCTGCCCCTCTCGCCCTTCTTTCTCAGGCGAACGATGGTGTCGGCCCACGCTTCGACAGCCGACGATCCGCGCGTGTGTCCCCCCTGCCACCCCTCATGGGCGAGCACGATGATGTCTTCCACACCCGCCCGACCGCGTAGCAGTATGTCGAGATCGGCCAGAAAGGCAGACATGCCGTCAGCGTCGTTCTCCGACTCCGACGTGTGCGCCTTCACCATCGAGTCGATGAACACCACCTGAGCGCGTGCGTTCTTGAGTGCCTCGACCACGCGGTCTTGACCCCTGGACGTCGCTAACGGGTTGACCTCATTACGGAGGTTGATGATCACGAGGCGATCCCGAGGGACACCCACCAGATCAGCCCACCGCGCCAACTCAGACAGATTCATCTCATAGCTGAGAATCGCCACCGTCCTGTCGGCCCCGATAGGGTGATTCACCCGTCGCCCGAGAAACTCGCCTCCCTCAATCAGAGCACGGCTGGCGTTCATCATGTACGTGGTTTTGCCCGTCTTGAGCTGCGCCGAGATGATCGTGTTGCCGTCGCAGAACAGCAGGCCCTCCACGCGGTAGCGGTACTCCTGCTTGCCCATCGCCAACGCTTCGCGAAGGGTGACCACCTGTAACGGCTTGGTGCTCTTGTTCTCCTCGCGGGCGATGCGGCGTCGTGCCCGCTCTCGTCCCTTGTGCTGTGCGTATGCCCTCTGTGCCTCTTGCTCGATGGCTTCCTCGAGTTGCTCCTTATCCATCAGCACCGCCCCCGCTTGGCTGCGATGCGGTACACGTCCGTGTATGCGTCGCCCCGGTCGTCGTACAGCGGCGAGTAGGCGGCCAGCGTGACGATCTCATCCACCGACAGGTCGCTCTTCTCGAGCAGCATGCACACGCGCTTGTACTGCAGCGACGAGCGATCCACCGATGCGTCGATGTCATCGCGCATGACATGACGCCACACGTTCTCAGGCACACGCGCATAGAGGGCTGTAACGTCCACAGACGCAACGGGACCCCTGCCCCGCACACGACCACGGGGTGCGCGATGGGCGAACGTCTCGGGCGCGCCCAGCACGTCGAAGACGTCTTGCCATCCGACCTCATAGCGTGCGTGATAGGGCCGCTTGTCCCACCGCCACCCGCGACGGCCCGGCTTATCTTTGTTGTTCGCCGTACCCGGCACACGTAGGAACGTCGCGGCATCGAAGCCGCTGCTATCGGCCTGTAGCCAGTTCGTCAGCGCGTTGTTGATGCCCCCGGGTCCATACACGTTGAGCACGCCCCTCGGCGGTGTGGGCATGACCCATACGGCCTGGCAACAGTTCTCGCTGCTGCGCCACGCATATGTCGGCGGCAACTGCTTGATGCGCTCGCGCATGACTGAATTGGACTCGTACTTATCGAGATCGGCCCACAGCACGTTGTCGGTGAGCAGACGGTCGGCCGTATGTGATGCGCCGTCGTAGACGCCGGGTGTGAAGTAGACGTCATAGCCCTGGGCATCGAAGCGCTCGATGTCCTGTGCCACAGCGTGATTCCCCGCTGCCGGCCAACGGAACGGATCATCGGTCCAATGCGGGTGCTTGTAGCCGAGGAACACATGCCCGACGTGACCCTGCCAGCATGCCCACACCGGGGCCAGCATTTCCGGCCTCATCGCGCACCACCCCGGATGAGCGACACGAGGCGGGCCTTCTGATCTTTGGTCAGCGGGGGCGCTTCATCGACCACGGCCCTGATGTGATCGGCAAGCTTGCTGACGCGGAACTCACGCTTGAGGTCCTGCACCTTGTCGGTGTCGCCTGCGTACGTCGCAGACGCCAACGCCCCTCGGATGCTTCGTGTTTCAGCGGAACTAATAATGCGGCCCGAACGAGCCATAGCGGGTACC
The DNA here is from genome assembly GCA_964566985.1 of uncultured Intrasporangiaceae bacterium. Taxonomy (GTDB): domain Bacteria; phylum Actinomycetota; class Actinomycetes; order Actinomycetales; family Dermatophilaceae; genus Leekyejoonella. The sequence goes on along the minus strand of CAZMLG010000240.1, from coordinate 1,672 downwards.
TTTCAGTACCGCTACGTATGCATGTCGTCCGTTCCGCAGCGAATGTATGAGTGCTGCCTGAGTGTGTGGGGAGTTAGCAGGTGGTCTGCGTTACCTCATAGAGAATCAGGCACTTCTTGGGGTCCACTCAACTTGATATTCAGTTAGCCGCTCATTACGTCGGTGTTGCGTGCAACAACGTATCACACCCCCCGTTGAGAGGTGGATCACTGGGGTCACTGACGCCACTCGATGACGACGGTGTCGGGATTGAATGTCCTTGTGCCCCTGCCGGGTCCGTAGATCGTGACGGTCATCAGCAGATCGATGATCGCCCGCTTGCGCTGCATCGTCAGGGCGTGCCAGGTGGTCGCTACGTCGTCGCCGTCGAAGATCGGCTGTAGCACGCTCACGCGGCGCGCGTCGGCGAGTTCCTGGTCAATGTCGTTGAGACGCTTGTTAATGCGGTCGTTGATCGTGCGCAACTGCGACGCGCTCAGCACGCCGTCAGCGAACTCGACGGCCAGCGAGTCGAGTCGTGCGCGCAGCGTCGTTGCCTCAGCCTGTAGGGGCGCGAGGTCCACGCGCCTCTTGTCGATCATCAGGTCCCGCGCGTCCTTGCGCCTGAGACGCTCGATCACGACCGCTTGCACGTAGTCGTCCACGGGGTCAGCCATGCGCGCGAAGTGACCCGACGTGTTACGGCAGCGATACGCCCGCACGCCCTTACGCGCATTGCCCCCGGCGTGCACCAGGCCGTCCTCACACAGACCACAGCGCGCGATGCCCGTTAGCAGTTGAATGTCCCTGCGACCATTGCCGCCCGTGCGTCGCGCGGGATCGTTGAGTAGCGTCATCGCCGCGCGCCAGGTGTCCTCAGTGACGAGCGCGGGCCACACTGCCTTGCCCATAACCTCTTTGCGATGCGTGCGCAGCCCCGCGTTACGCGCGTTGCTCAGCACGAGACGCACGGCGTTAGCGGTGAATGACGACCCCTGCCCCGTCGTCAGGCCCTCGGCGTTCCACGCGCGAGCAATCGCAGCGAGGGGCACACCCGACAGCAGATCCTCGTACCCCTGCCGTATCGCCTGTGCCTCATCGTCACGCACCCTCATGCCGTCATCGTCGTAGCCGAACGGTCGACGCCCGCCGATGCGCCGCCCTGCCTTCACCGCCTGCTGTACGGATCGCTTCTGACGATCCGACTTCAACTCGACCTCCAGACGCGCGACTGATCCGAGCGAGTCCGCGACGAAGCGACCCGCCGCCGTCGTGAAGTCGACCTCAGGCCCGTTGATCAGCGACAGGGTGACGCCCGCCTGCTGGCACGCTTCATACAGACGCAGCTCATCGCGTCGGTTGCGCTGCAGCCGGTCGAGCGCCCACGCGATGACGTAGCCCACCCGACCGCTGCTGATGTCGTCGAGCATCGCCTCGAAGCCCGGGCGACGACGACCGTTCTTGGCCGACTTGTCGTTGTCTTCGTGCAGCGCGAGCACCCGCCACCCCCTCGCCTTGGCGCGTGCCTCGCAGTCCTCGCGCTGACGGGTGACACCCGCGCGCTCCCCTGCTCGATCCTGACTGATGCGGACGTATATGACGGCGTTGTGTGACATACGCTAATTGTACGACCACGTTAGGACGTGGTCACACTTCGGTCATATGTCAGCGCGTCTCCCCCGACATGACGCGC
>CAZMLG010000239.1:0-4427 GCA_964566985.1 uncultured Intrasporangiaceae bacterium | reverse complement strand
CCGCTCGGCATGACGATCATGACCCACGCGGCCGGACCCAAACGGATCGGCCGGCTCATGGCGATCCTCGGTGTGCCGATGCTGCTCGGCCCGATCGGCGGCCCGATCCTCGGTGGGTGGCTCATCGAGTCGGCGAGCTGGCACTGGATCTTCCTGATCAACGCACCGATCGGCATCATCGCGATCATCTACGCATGGTTCGCGCTGGAGAAGGACGCCCCGACCCCGTCGGAGTCGTTCGACTTCCTCGGGATGGCGATGATGTCGCCGGGTCTCGCGCTGTTCTTGTTCGGGGTGTCGTCCTGGCCCAGCGAGGGCAGCTTCACCCACCCGCGCGTCTGGGTGTCGATGCTGATCGGCGTGGTCCTGGTGGTCGCGTTCGTCTTCCACACGTTCCGGCCCGAGCATCCACTGCTCGACCTGCGGTTGTTCAAGAACCTCATGCTGAGCGTCTCGGTGATCACGATGTTCCTGTTCGCGATGGCGTTCTTCGGTGGCCTGCTGTTGCTGCCGACCTACTTCCAGCAGGTGCGCGCCGAATCGACGCTCGCCTCAGGTCTGCTCATGGCACCGCAAGGCATCGGCGCCATGGTCACCATGCCGATCGCCGGCGCCCTCGCCGACCGGTTCCCGATCGGCCGGATCGTGCCCGGCGGCCTGGTGCTGATCATCGCCGGCATGTTCGCGCTGACCCAACTGGGCGGCGACACGTCCTACGTGTGGATCTGCGGCGTGCTGTTCGTGATGGGCCTGGGCATGGGTGCCACGATGATGCCCATCATGACCGGTGCGCTGAAGACCCTGCGCAACAAGGAGGTCGCACGCGGGTCGACGTTGCTCAACATCATCCAGCAGGTCGGGTCCTCGTGCGGCGCAGCGGTCATGTCGGTGCTGCTCACCACCCACATCAAGAATTCGTCGCTCGCGGGCGTCGGGCAGGCGCTCGCCGCCGACCCTCATGCCGCCAAGACGAACCCACAGATCGCCCAGATGGTGCAGCACTTCGGTGGCATGTCGAAGTTCCTCGACGCGGTCCGCGACGCGGGTGGGCACGCCTTCGGCCAGACCTACTGGGTCGCGGCGATCCTCGTCGCCTGCACCCTCGTCCCCGCGCTGTTCCTGCCACGCAAGCAGAGCGCCGAGGAGGCCTACGAGCCCGGAGAGACTCCGCCGGTCTCGATGCACTGATCATCCAGGCGTCTGCGCAAGGGGCAGGTCCGGTGCCGGACCTGCCCCTTCACTCGTGTCGATCAGCTGCGCGCGTCCATGCCCACCGGCACCTCCACCGGCCGGCGGCGGAACCCCCAGTAGGTGTGTCGGCTGACGAGCAGCAGCGCGACCACGCCGAGCACGCACCAGCCCAGGATGATCCCGATGTGCGCCCAGACGTGGTAGGAGTCGAGGTAGATCAGGCTGCGCACCGCGTCGACCCCGGCGCCGTTGGGCAGCCACGGCCCGACCGCCCGCCAGAACCCGGGAAGCAACTGATAGCCGAAGGCGCCGCCGGCGCTGGGATTGCCGAGCACCACGAAGATCAGGATGCTCACCCCCACGCCGATGATGCCGAACAGCCCTTCCATACCCATGGTGAACACGGATGCGGCGAACGACACCGCCATGCCGATCCCGGCCATCGCCCAGAAGTGTCCGTTGAGGGCGTCCAGGATCGGCCCGACGATGAGCGCGCCACCGATGCCGGAGAACACGGCATACCCGGCACATCCGGCCATCCGCCACAGCACCCGGCGGAAGTTGCGCGCCTTCGGCCCCTTGCGTATGCCGAGCAGCGACGCCATGAGGTAGCCGCCGACCAGCCACCCGACGACGAGATAGAAGCTGGTGAGGCCGCGCGCGTCGCCCTTTTGCACCGGCACCGCGTCCTGTGTGGTCAGTTGCCGGTTCTGGCCGGCGACGACCTGCTGGAAGATCGTGGTCATCGCCCCGGTCACCGACGAGCCCTCGGCGGAGTTGAGCATCAAGGTGTCCTTGCTGCCCTGGACGTTGTAGACGTAGACGGCCTGCCGCTTGCCGTGCCGCAGGTCGTCGCGCGCACGGTCCATGTCGGCATACGGGTAGGCCTTGAGGGCGTCGCCGGGCTGCGCGTTCAGCTGCCCCGCCACCTTCGGGGCAGCTCCGTGGTCGGCGACGACGGCGACGGTCAGGGCGTGCGGGTCGGGGTTGTGGAACGCGCCGACGTAGGACCCGATGAACCCGAACTGGACGATGATGCAGCCGATGAGCAAGGCGATGGTGCGTAGGCCGAGCACGTCCTTGAGGCGGTCGCGCCAGGGCTCTTCCGCGCTGCGCTCGTAGCCCTCCAGCGGTCCGTGCCCCATCTCGACGGTGCGCTGCGCGTCGTCGCTCGCACCGGCGGGGGTCTCGGCGGATTCGGGCGCGGCATGCTTGGGCGCCCGATCGGTCTCGGCCGCCTCGTCGTCACCGTGGGTCATCCATCCTCCTTCGTCACTCCCGGAGAGTAACGTTCGACCAGGCGCCCCGGTGGGAGCCGGGTGGGCCCGTCACGGATCCGCCACCGCACGCCCGATGTCGGATCGGAGGGAGCCGATCACCCGCGGCGCACGTCACACCGACGAGCACGAGCACGGCAGGGAGGAAGCGATGAGTTCACGACATGCAGCGCGCTGGGGTGCCACCTTGACCGCGGTGGTCGCGGCGGGGGCGTTGTCGGCGTGTCAGCCGGAGACCGTCTCGGGCGGCGCGACGGCCCCGCCGAAGACGGCGGCCTCGAGCGCCGCACCCACCTCGGCGGCCGACTCACCGGGCACGACCGGTGCGAGCACATCGGATCCGGGCGATGCGGACGCGACCGGGAGCGCCACGGCCACGACGGCCGCGAAGCGCGGCCCGGACGGGGGATCCCCGCAGGATCACACGGCGCCCAACGGGGTCTTCGGGCTGCACGGCGGCTACCTCGTCGACGGGTCGAAGGTCACCTTCGTCTATGCCAACGGCGTGCGACAGACCATCGATGTCGGCACACCGATCACGCACCCGACCGATGCGGTGGTCAAGAGCCCGAAGGGCACGCTCACGCTGACCCCGACGAAGGCCACGTGGCGTAGCACGAGCCATGGGGAAAGCGTCGTCGATGCCAAGGGGGCCGGCACGATCGTGTCCGACGACGGGCTGATCCTGGTCCTGCCCGACGGCACCGCGAGCTGCGCAAACGGCGACGGCATGTTCTTCGTCGACAGCGACGGCCGCAAGGCCGGTGGGGGCACGGGGGGTGTGTTCTACGTCGACAAGGACGGCAAGCAGACCACCGTCGATCGCCCGTCGTCCGGGGGCAAGACCGCCGGACAGTTCACCCAGTGCGCCGTCGGTGGCCAGGTCTCGATGGACCTGTTCTCCGACGTGCTGTTCGCGTTCGACAAGGCGGCGCTGACCCCGGCCGGCAAGACCGTCGTCGCCGCGGCCGCCAACACCATCAAGGCCGGCGCGCACGGCAAGACGGTGCGCATCACCGGGCACACCGACTCCAAGGGCACCGAGGCGGCCAACAAGACCCTCGGCCTCGACCGGGCACGGTCGGTCGCGAAGCAACTGAAGAAGCAGATTCCCGGCCTGAAAGTCAAGGTCTCCAGCGCCGGCCAGGCCCAGCCCATCGCGGCCAACACCACCCCGCAGGGTGACGACCTGCCGCAGGGACGCGCCAAGAACCGCCGAGTGACCCTCACCTACGCCGCCTGATCACGCTATGACGTGACGGACCGTCACCATGCGCGGGGACGTCGCGTGAAAGGTGACGGTTTGTCACGCTATTGCGTCATGCCGCGCCGGCCCGCTCGAACGCGGCCAGCAGCCGGTCGCCGAAGAGCACGAACCGCACCACGTCGAACGCGTCGGCCCGCGGACGCACCGTCTGCCACGCGATGCGCGCGACCTCGTCGGCGTCCCACCCGTAGACCCCGGCGCCGATCGCCGGGAACGCGACGCTTCGCGCGCCCACCTCGGTCGCGACGTCGAGGCTGCGATCGAAACACGACGCCAGCAGCGCCGGATCCGTCTGGCCGCGGTGCCGGTTCGGGCCGACGGTATGGATCACGAAGCGCGCGGGCAGATCGTGGGCGCCGGTCGCCACGGCGTCCCCCACGGCCAGTCCTTCGGGCAGGTCGCGCTCCCGCAGACGACGGCACTCCGCGAGAAGCTCCGGCCCGGCCGCGGCGTGGATCGCGCCGTCCACCCCGCCTCCGCCGAGCAGGGAGGAGTTGGCCGCGTTGACAATCGCGTCCACGTGCTCGGTGGTGATGTCGCCACGACGGCATTCGATCGGTGCCATACCCTGCAGTATCCACCAATAGGGGCGCGAACTCGGCGCCTGGCGGCCTCGCTTCTAGTGCCTTGTCAGGAAGCGATGGGTAGGTAATCGTGGTGGCGGATCTTGGATCCGATCGCGTAGTTGGTCT
>CAZMLG010000238.1:0-4461 GCA_964566985.1 uncultured Intrasporangiaceae bacterium | reverse complement strand
GGATCTGCTCATCGCAGCGACAGCGGAGAAGGCTGGGCTGACGGTCCTAGCCGTTCACAAGGACTTCGACCTCATCGCCGGTCACCGGTCAGTCCGTGGAGACGCTCGCGCTGGTCTGACTCGCAGAGGCCGTGCCCCCAGGCCATGAGATGGCTGTACGTACTGGAACGCGGTGGAGTGGAGATTCGCGCTTTAACGTCTGCGGTAGCAAGACATGTGGTCCACACGATGTCTCGCCACTTCGACCTCGTTGTTGGTGGCCGTCGGCCGAGTCGGCTATAGTGAAAGCAATCGACCCCCTTCCAAGCCTCTCAAAGAAGCTCAAATGGAAGGGGCCTCTTTCTTTCTGGGGTGCTGTGTGAAGCCGAGTCTGTCCTGGGACGAGCAGGTCGCTCTCATGGTCAGCCGAGGCCTCGCCGTCCCCGACGAGACCGCCTGCGCCCGGTTCCTCGCAGCGACAAACTACTACCGGTTTTCTGGCTACGCCAGGTACTTCCAGCGTGCTCCCCATCTCGGTGACGACACCTTCCGCCAGGGCACCACGTTCGACGAGATCCGCGCGGTCTACGACGCCGACGAGGCGCTGCGCACCATGCTCGTGGTGCCTCTGGCCCGCGTCGAGCTCATGCTCCGGTCCCATGTCGCACGGGTCATCGCCGACGACCACGGCCCGTACGGGCGGTTCCTCGAAGAGGGCTTCTACACCGACATCGGTGACCGCGAGCCGACCGTCGAGTCCTGCCTGCGCGACATCGAGCGGAGCAAGGACCGTCACATCCTCCGCTACCGGGAGGCCGGGGTCGATCGCGCCGATTACAACGAGCTGCCCGTGTGGTCCGCGGTCGAGGCGTGGTCGTTCGGCACCCTGTCGAAGGCGATCGAGCGCGGGGGACAGGGCACCCTTGCCGACGCCGTGGCGACGAGTACCGGGATCGCCAAGGCTGGCTTCGCCTACCGGTTGCGGGCGCTGGTCTACCTCCGCAACCGCTGCGCACATCACAGCAGGCTCTGGCACCATTCCGTCCTCGACGCGGGGCCGACTCCCCAGAACGTTCGCAACAAGGCGAAGCGGCTCGCCGGGCAGTTCGAACCACGGTCCATCGTCGATATCATCGCCTCGCTCGACGACATGGCATCGCGCGGGGACGTCGGAAACAAGGTTCTTCCGCAGCTCGTGGTCGAACACGCCCGTGATTCCGCGTTCTGGCAAGGCCTGGTCAAGCCGCAGAGCCCTCGCGACCACGCTCAGGACAGGCCGTAGTGGTCATCTGAAGCGTTAGTGCGCGAATCGTGTGGCATACTGAAGTTGTTGTCCTGGCCGAATCCGCGGCTCCGGACGCGGATTCAGGAGGGCCACGATGCTTCCACTCTCGCCCGCCGAAGCTCTCGGTTCCCACGCTCACGGTGTTCGCGACCTGCTCGTCGAGGTCGTCCGGTCGCGCCACGACCGCGCCGCGGAAGCCCATCTGGCATCGGGGTCGCGGTACTCCATGGGCTTCGGCAGCCAGTGGCGCGATCTGCTCGACGACGCGAAGGAGGCGCTGGCCGACCGGGGCTATCAGTCGCACAAGCTCTCACCTGCCGGCTATGAACTCCCCGTCGTCAATGACTGCCTTCTCTACGTCTGGAGGGTTCCGGGCACTCCCGACGCGGTGACCGACTTCGCGTCGAGCCCGACGAGGAAGAACGGCTTCTCGGCCCAGCCGCCAGACCCGATGCTGTTCGAGCTCGGGTTCGGGGACGAGCCCGACCATGATGGGGCCTCTGAGGACGCGGAGGAGGTCAAGGTCGAGCGCCTGGTGCGCGCTGTGGGTGGGTCGATGCCCGTCGTGCTCGCCATGGTCCATTCCTCGCCGCGCCAGCTTCAGTCGATCGAGTGGGCCGTCGCCGAACTCGACGACACTGGGAAGGTCAAGCTGCACGGCCACGAGCCCATCTGGGAGCCGGAGGTGAATGTCGACGCGGTGGCCGCGGACGTCGAGTCCTTCGACCGCGGCACCCCCGTCGAGCCCGCCATCGAGCCGCGCGAGCAGGAGGGCACGGATCCGGATGCGCGATGACACCCCGAGCCTGTTCGACGTCTCGGGCTCCGGGCCGACGCAGGGCCGCTTCGAGCCAGCCAGGCTCACCCAGGCCCGCGTCCGCCGCTCGGTCACCAAGACCGACCTGGCCGCAGAGGTGGGCGTGTCCGCCGCGGCGATCGGGCAGTACGAGGCGGGCGTCAACTCTCCCCGGCCAGACGTCCTCGACCGCTTGGCGAAGGCCCTCGACGTCCGACCCGGCTTCTTCAGCGTCGGCCGGCCACTGGCGCGCATCGACACGGTCAACGCCCATTTCCGCAGCTTGAGGTCGGCCCGCGTGAGCGACCGTCAGAAGGCGCTGGCGATGGCGACGCTGGTATGGGAGCTGACGTTCGCGCTCGAACGGCACGTCAGGCTCCCCGAGGCCGACCTCCCGGATGTCCGTCCAGGAAGCTCGCCCGCCGAGGCGGCGACCCTCCTGCGCCGGCATTGGAACCTGCCCGACGGCCCGGTCAAGCACCTGGTTGCCACGGCCGAGTCTCACGGCATCGTGGTCGCCGTGCGCCCGCTCGCCGAGATCGATACCGTCGACGCCTTCTCCGTCGTCATCGTCGACCGGCCGATCGTCATCACTACGCCGCGCAGGACGGAGAACGTGTTCAGGCACCGGTTCTCGATCGCGCACGAGATCGGACACCTGCTGCTCCACTCCGACACCGGAGAGCACAGCGCGGCTGTCGAGAAGGAGGCCGACGAGTTCGCTGCGGCGTTCCTCACCCCGGCCTCGTCCATGGACGCGGCGTTGCCGCAGCGGCTCGACCTCGCTGCACTCGACCGTCTCGGCAGGACGTGGGGCGTCTCGCCGACCTCGTTGATCAGGCGGATGGTCGAACGGGGCCGCACCACCGAGTCCTCGGCGCGTCGGGCCTACCAGCGCCTGGCGGCCGTCTACGACTCCAAGGCCGACCCGACGAGTGCCTATCCGGGCGAGGTGCCGACGCTGCTGCGGAAAGCCGCTGACCTCGCCGGTGATCACGGCGCGCCTGTGCCCGTGCTCGCCCAATCGCTGAAGATCAGCCCTGCCCAGGTCCGCGACCTGCTGGGAGAGATCGACGAGCGCCCGGTTCTGCGCCTCGTCGGCAGCGACTGACGACCTCGTTCTATCTGGACGCCGTGCGACCGACGCCGCTCCACACCGACGAAGAAGGATCCTCACCGATGGCCTATCCCACGCTCGCTCTCCACTTGCTCATCTCGGCACCGGGCGATGTGCCGCTCGAGGACATGGCCGTCATCCGCAAAACGATCAGCCAGTGGAATCTCAACCTCGGCCGGCATGTCGGCCTCACGGTGCTGCCCGTGTCCTGGACCGAGCACGCAGTCGCCGAGTTCGGTGAACGGCCGCAGGAGATCCTCAACCATCAGATCGTCGAGGAGGCCGACCTCGCCGTGGCGCTCTTCCAGGATCGCCTTGGCACACCGACCGGCGAGGCTGAGTCGGGCACGGCCGAGGAGATCAAGATCCTCGTCGAGGCGGGGAAGTCGGTGGCGGTCCTCGTCAACTCGGCTCCGCGCCGGCCTCTGAGTGGCGCGGCGCTCGACGAGCGCAAGAGACTCAACGCCTACCTGGACGAGCTGCGCAAATCCGCACTCGTCCTCGAGTACGGCAACGACGGGGCACTTATCGGTCACCTCAACAACTTCCTCAGCCGAGCGACGGCGCAGTTCCAACAGTCGGTCGAGTCCTCGAAGGGCGCGTTGCCGGAGGGGCCGGATCCGTCTGAGGGCGTCTGGCCACGCGCCGAGGTGCGCGAGAGCGTGAAGACCGACAACAAGGGTCGCGTCAACACCAAGCGGAACTGGTCGCTCGTGCTCCACAACACCTCGCGCGGGCCGGCCGCCGACGTCGACTTCGAGTTCGTGGACCTGCCGGAGAGCGCGCTGTTTCGCGTGCATCGTGAGGACGGCCCGCTCGGCACCATCCCGCCCGGCCAGGAAGCGCGGTTCCCGCTGCTGCTGGCTATGGGGTCGCCAGACGCGGTCGATTGCGTGGTCACGTGGACCGACGCCTCGGGAAACGCCCGGGAGACGAGGGCGACAGTCCGAACCTGACGTTCCTAACCGTGGCGACGTGGTGGAGTTCCGGTTTAACGTCTAGCGTTAATGACGGTGTCCGTCATACACTGGTCTCGTGATCAGATCGTTCGGCAGCAAGGACACCGAGCGCATCTGGCATGAGCAGTACGTCAAGCGTGTTGACCGGACGGTGCAGCGGGCGACCCTGCGGAAGCTCGAGCTGATTCATGCGGCGAACGATGTCGAGGACCTCAGGGTCCCGCCAGGCAATCGCCTGGAGCGTCTGGTCGGCGACCGACGCGGCAGCAAAGCATCCGCGTGAACGCGCAATGGCGTCACTGCTTCGTCTGGAGAGAGGGAGGTG
>CAZMLG010000237.1:0-4476 GCA_964566985.1 uncultured Intrasporangiaceae bacterium | reverse complement strand
CCAAGATGCGCAACATGGGCGAGGCCTGCACGGCGGCCAACCGGATCTACGTGCAGCAAGGCATCGCAGAGGAATTCGGCCGTCGACTCGCGGAGAAGATGGGCTCGATGAGCGTCGGACGAGGGACGCAGGACGGCGTCCAGGTCGGCCCGCTCATCGACGAGGCCGGGCGCAGCAAGGTCGTCGACCTGGTCGCCGATGCGCAGCAGCACGGCGCCACGGTCCTCACCGGTGGGGGTGCACCGGACGGTGACGGGTTCTTCTTCACCCCGACCGTGCTCACCGACGTGCCCCATGCGGCCCGGATGACCAGCGAGGAGATCTTCGGCCCGGTCGCCTCCATCACGCCCTTCGCGACCGAGGAAGAGGTCGTGGACGCCGCCAACGACACGGCCTACGGCCTGGTGTCCTATGTCTTCACCAACGACCTGCGTCGTGCGCTGCGGGTCGCCGAGTCCTTGGAGGCCGGCATGGTCGGGCTCAATCAGGGCGTGGTGTCCAACCCGGCCGCGCCCTTCGGTGGCATCAAGGAATCCGGGCTCGGGCGTGAGGGCGGCAATGTCGGCATCGACGAGTTCCTCGAGGTCAAATACATCGGTATCACCGTGTGACGTCCCTGCGCCACGGGCGTATGGCGGGCTTCGGTGCCTCTCACCGGATTTCGATACGTCCTCGACCCTTCGACGGGCTCAGGACATGCTGCGTCAGCGGGCTACTCACCGGAAAGTCAGCCGACGTACCGAAGACCCACCATGGGCGATTGAGCCGTCGAGACGTGTCGAAATCACCGAGGACAGGCTGCCCATCCAGTCGGCGGCGCTCCTGACGAGGTTTCGATACGCCTCGCGCTGGGGCGCTCGGCTACTCAACCATCCGGTGGTGGCGAGGCGGCGAGGTTACTGACGGGAAAGTACTCGACCCGACCGACGAACCGGAACGTGCCGGAGGAGGCGTATGGGAGGGGCGGGGGACATGCGGAGGGAGCGTGGACGGGCCTGGCGGGAGCGCCTCGGTCCCGCCCGTCGGCCCGCGACCTACGTGACCACCGTGGACCGAGGCGCGGATGGTTGCGACCGCAGCGTGTCCCCCGCCCCGACCTGGTGACCATGCGGGCGACCTTTCACGCATGCACGGCGTCACGAACAGTGCCAAGAAAACTCAACCCGCCGAGGCGCCGCCTCGAGCCTCGTCACGGCGGCCGGCCGTCAGTCGGTCGATGGCGTCCTTCATGTGCAGCCGCAGCAGCTTGTCGGTGCGGCGCGGCTTGCGCTCGATGAAGGACTGGGCGATGTCGCGGTGCTCTTGCACCCGACACTCGAAGTCGTCGTAGGTCGACGCGAGCGCGTTGATGCACATGCGCGTCTCGGTCATGAGGGTGCGGTGCATCCGCCCCAGGCGCGGGCTCCCGGCCAGTTGCACGAGCAGTTCGTGGAAGGCGATGTCGGCCGCGCCGACGCCCGCGACGTCCGACAGGCGGGAGGTCGAGGCCATCTTCTCGGTCACCGCGAGCAGGTGCTCACCGGCGTCGACCGGGGACTTGCGGTGGATCTGCTCGGCGGCCGCGCGCTCGACGGCCTGCCGCGCGAGGTACATGTCATCGACCCGCTCGGCCGTCATCTCGATGACGAACAGCCCTCGGTTGCGGATGGACAGCAGCAGGCCCTCCTGCGCGAGGCGTTGCAGGCCCTCGCGCAGCGGGCCGCGGCTGACCCCGAGCTGGCCGGCAAGTTCGGCCTCGCCCAGTTGGGATCCGGGCGGCAGGTCTCCTTGCGCGATGGCCTCGCGCACCTGGTCGGCGATCATGCCGGCCGTCGACTCCTGCACGACGGGCTTCAGCGGTCGTCGGGCGCGGCGGGCGCCGGCAGCGGATCGCTGTGTCGGTCGTGCGTTGCGCGTCGGTGGCATGCGGGTCCTTTCGTCGCGATGAGGATATGCCGAGCGGTGTGGCGTGGGTCAGAGCTCGTCGCCGGATCGGGACGCGGGCATGACCCGCGTGGCGATCCGGGCATAGGTGCGTGCCGCGACGAGCAACTCGTCGATGCCGACCGACTCGTCCGGCCGGTGGGCCTGATCGTTCACCGAGCCGGGCCCCAGGACGACCGTGGGGACGCCGAGATCCCGGGAGATGTAGCCACCGTCGCATGCGGCCGTCCAGCCGCCGAGCGGCAGCCCGGGCCCGCCGGACTCGCCCAGCGCACGGTCGACCGCGACGGCGAAGGCGTCCGCCTCGGGCGTGTCGAATCCGGGCATGTTCATCGGCATGTCGATCTCGAAGGAGAGCCCGTCGTCGGCAAGCCTCAGCGATTCGATGCGAGCGTGCACCTGCGCCAGCACATCTCGCGGGTCCTCGCCGGGCAGCAGCCGCCGGTCGGCCTGCACCGTGCACTGCGCCGGCACGATCGCGGTGCCCTGACCGCCGTGGATCTGCCCGACGCACCAGGTGGCCGGTCCGGCCAACGGGTGGGCATCGGCCTTCAGCTCCTCGTGCCAGTTGCGCAGCGACTCGACCACCCGTGCGGCCCCGTAGATCGCATTGCAACCGTCCGAGGGTCGCCCGGCGTGTGCGGCGACGCCTTGGACCGTGATGTCCAGGTAGCAGTCGCCGCGCGCGGCGATGATCGTCTGCAGATCGGTCGGTTCGGCGGTGATGCATCCGGCATACGACGCGTCGACCTCGCTCATCAGATGCCGTATGCCCAGGCCGCCCTCCTCCTCGTCGACGGTCGCGGCCAACTCGATCGGGCCGCCGAGCCGTAGGCCGAGTTCGCCGGCGGCGCGATGCACCGCCGTCATGGCGACGAGGGACGCCGCCAGCCCACCCAACATGTCGGTGGAGCCCCGCCCGAAGATCCGACCGTCGCGGACCTCGCCGCCGAACGGGTCGACGCTCCATCCGTCCCCGACAGGCACGACGTCGGTATGCCCCAGCAGCAGCAGGCCGGGCCCGGTCCCCTGCCCCGGGGTGGTCACGTGGACGTTGTCCCTCCCGGGCGCGGCCTCGGACGTGCGCCCGGCCAGGCCACGGTCGCGCGCGGCGTCGACGAGGGCCGCGACGGTCGCGGCCTCCTCGCCGGGCGGGTTCTGCCCCGGCCGACGCACCAACAACTGGGTGGTGGCGACGAGGTCATCGGCGCAGATGAACTCCAGCGCGCGGCTTTCCAGCTCTTCTGTCGCCACGGCCCGCGGGCCGGTCGACGCCGTCACGACCCCACCCGGTCGAGGGCGCGCGCGAGACGGGCGACGCCCTCGCGGATGCGATCCGGCGGGGTGGACGCGAAACAGACGCGCAGGGCGTTCGGGAACAACTTGCTCGGCGAGAACGCGTTGCCCGGGATGAACGCCACCCCTTCCTCCAGGGCCGGCTCGAACAACGCCTCGGTGTCGACCTCGTCACCGAACGTCACCCACAGGAAGAACCCGCCGTCCGGATCCGTCCAGCGCGCCCGTCCGCCGAAGTGCTCCTCCAACGCCGAGCGCATCGTCTGCTTGCGCTCGCGGTAGACCTCCCGCTGAGTGGCCAGATGCTCCTGGAGATAACCGCCCCGCAGGAAGCCGGCCACCAGCCGCTGCAACGGCAGATTGGCGCAGGTGTCCATCGCCTGCTTCGCGTTGATCAGCACGGGAGCCAGGCTGGGATCGGTGTCGACCCAGCCGACGCGCAGACCCGGAGCGATGATCTTGGAGAAGGTGCGCACCGAGAAGACCAGCGGGTCACCGCCGGCGACCTCGTGCATCGACGGCATCGCCTCACCGGAGAAGCGCAGCATGCCGTAGGGGTCGTCGTCGATGACCATGGACCCCCACTCCCGTGCCAGCTCCAGCAGCCGCTCGCGCCGCGCCACGGACAGCGTGGATCCGGACGGGTTCTGGAAGGTCGGGATGGTATAGATCGCCTTCGGGCGACGGCCCGCCTGCGTGACCATGTGTTCGAGCCGGTCGACGTCGAGACCCTCGTCGTCGACCGGTGCCTCGAGCAGGTCCGCCTGGTAGGACATCGCCGTCGCCGAACCGTTGGTGTAGGTCGGGGACTCGACGACGACCAGGTCACCCGGATCGACGAAGAGCTTGAAGGCCAGGTCGAGGCCCTGCATCCCACCCGACGTGATCGTCAGGCGCTCGGGCGTCGTCGCATCGGTGGTGCCGTCGAGCATCGTCAGCAGGGCATCACGCAACGCCGGGTCGCCCTCGGTCGCGGCATAATCGAACGCATCCGGGGAGTGCTCGCCCATCGCCTCGGGTGCCACCTGGGCCAGCGTGGCGGTGGGGATCGCCTCCGGGGCCGGGCTGCCCATGGCGAACCGGATGATGTCGTGGGTCTGCTTGGCCAACAGGGAGGTGCTGGAGTCGATGACCGACCCGACCAGATCACCGGCCCGCGAGGCCATCGGCAGGTGGGGCGTGGAAGCGGGGGTGTGAGTCATACGATCATTCCTTCACGGTGAGTCCGCGGGGGACGTTGGTCAGTGGTTCGGCGCC
>CAZMLG010000236.1:2038-4497 GCA_964566985.1 uncultured Intrasporangiaceae bacterium | reverse complement strand
GCCACCGTAGGCTTGTGGCATGTCGGACACCTCGTATGACGCCATCGTGGTCGGAGGCGGGCACAACGGCCTGACCGCCGCCGCCTACCTCGCCCGGGCGGGCCTTTCCGTGCTCCTGCTGGAACGCTCCGCGCACACCGGCGGGGCGACCGTGTCGGCCGAGACCTTCCCCGGCACCGGCGCGCGCCTGTCGCGATACTCCTACCTCGTCAGCCTCATGCCGCAGCAGATCATCGACGACCTCGGCCTGAAGGTGACGCTCGCACGCAGGCGCTACTCGTCCTACACCCCCGCGCCCGGCACCGCCACCGGCCTGCTGGTCGACAACCTCGACCACGAGGCGACGACATCGTCGTTCGCACGCGTCGGGGCGGGTGACGACGTCGCGGGATGGCGCCGCTTCGAGGAGCGCACGGCCCGTCTCGCCGAGGCGATCTGGCCGACGATGACCGAGCCGCTGCCGACACGCTCACACATCCGGGAGCTGATCGGTGACGACACGATCTCGCGGGACTTCCTGGAGCGGCCGCTGGGTGAGGTCATCGAGGCATCCGTCCACAGCGACCTCGTGCGAGGCGTCCTGATGACCGACGGGTTGATCAGCACGTATGCCCGCGCACACCAGGAGGACCTGGCGCAGAACATCTGCTTCCTCTATCACGTGATCGGCGGTGGCACCGGGGCGTGGGACGTGCCGGTCGGTGGCATGGGAGTGGTCAGTGGCGAGCTCGAGCGCGCGGCGCGGGACGCCGGGGTGACGATCACCTGTGACGCCCTGGTCGAGCAGATCGACGACGGCTCCGTCACCTGGCGCACGGGCAAGCGGAAGCACTCCACGGCGCGCGGCCGGCACGTGCTCTGGGCGGCCGCACCGTCCAACCTCGACCAGATCATGGGAGTCGCTCCGCGGCCCGCCGAGGGGGCGCAGGTCAAGGTCAACATCCTGTTGGATCACCTTCCCGCCCTGCGTGATCCGCATGTCATCCCGGAGGCGGCGTTCGGTGGCACCTTCCACGCCAACGAGTCGCTCACCCAGCTGGAGACCGCCTACGCCGAGTCGGAGGCCGACCGTCTCCCGTCACCCCTGCCGGTCGAGGTCTATTGTCACTCGCTGACCGATCCGAGCATCCTGTCGCCCGAACTGCACGCGTCGGGCGCACACACTCTGACGGCGTTCTCGCTGCAGACCCCGCACCGGCTGACGCGCAGCCGCAATCCCGATCAGTTGCGCACCGACCTGGAGCAGGCCGTGCTCGACTCGCTCTCGCAGGTGCTGGCCGAGCCGCTCAAGGATGCCGTATTGCGCGACCAGGACGGCCGCCTGTGCCTCGAGACGAAGACGACGCTGGATCTCGAGGAGACGCTGGCGATGCCCGGCGGCAACATCTTCCACGGTCCGCTGTCCTGGCCGTTCGTCGAGGACGACGAGGAACTGCCGGATGCCGCCGCGCGCTGGGGTGTGTCCTCCGGACACGACGGCATCCTGCTCGCGGGCGCCGGCTCCAGACGCGGCGGCGGCGTCAGCGGTCTCGGCGGATACCACGCCGCGCGAGCACTCCTGGACATTCGTTCGAGCTGAAGGCATACTGGACGCATGTCCTATGCGTTGCAGGGTTCGCTGCTCGACCAGGTGGATGATGTCGGCCTGCGCGACCTACACGGCTGCGTGCAGCGCACGACACTGACCCGCGGAGCCTGGATCGATCTGCGGCCCGGGTGGCTGACGGGCGCCGACACGCTCTTCACCCGGCTGACCGAGGGCGGTGCTGCGGGAGTCGACTGGCGCGGGGAGCGCCGCATGATGTATGACCGTGAGGTCGACACCCCACGGCTGTTGCGGTTCTACACGGCGGATGAGCCGTGGCCCGATCCGGTGCTGTGCCAGGCTCGTTCGCGGCTGTCCGACTACTACGCCGACGAGCTCGGTGAGCCGTTCACAACCGCCGGCATGTGCCTCTATCGCGATGGCCACGACTCCGTCGCGTGGCACGGCGACCGCGAGGGGCGCTCACGCACCGAGGACACCTGCGTCGCGATCGTCTCGATCGGCGCGCCACGCGCACTGATGCTGCGGCCGGTCGGCGGCGGCGCGGGCAAGACGATCCGTCGCGTCCTCGGACACGGCGACCTGATCGTCATGGGCGGGTCGTGTCAACGCACCTGGGAGCACTGCATACCCAAGACGAGCAAGCCGGTCGGCCCCCGGATCAGCGTCCAGTTCCGCCCCCGCGGCGTGCGGTGACGCGCCTCACCGCCACGAGTCCGTCAGGAGTAGTCCGCCCAGATGCGCCGCTGGTCGCCATCGACCGTCATCATCCCGCCATAGGGCAGGATCCACTGCGGCCTGGTGTGTCCGAACGGCACTCCGACGCAGATCACCGCGTCGGGGTTGTAGCGTGACACGACGTCGATCACGGTGTCGCGCTGTGCGGCCCTGTGGGCCTCCCGCGAGGCCGCAT
>CAZMLG010000236.1:0-1938 GCA_964566985.1 uncultured Intrasporangiaceae bacterium | reverse complement strand
CCGCCGCGCCTCAGGACTCACGTGCCGCGATCTTGACCGTCAAGGTCTTGTGCTCTCCTCCGCGGTGGACCGTCATCGTGACCGACTCCCCCGGCTTGGTCTGTCGCAGCGCGCCCAGCAGGTCCGCGTAGTCGTGCACCTGCCGACCGTCGAGGACGGTGATCACGTCACCTCGCTCCAGGCCCGCGGCGGCGGCCGGGGTGCCCGGCAGCACCTTCACCACAACCGCACCGGAGTCGACATCCACCTGTAGGGACGCGGCGATCTGTGGCGTCAGGTTGCGCACCTCGACCCCGAGGTAGGGGTGTTTCGCACTGCCCGTGGCGATCAACTGGTCGGCCACCCGGGTCGCGACGACCGAAGGAGTCGCGAAGCCCAGCGCGACGGCGCCACTCTTGGGTGAGATGTAGGCCTCGTTGATGCCGACCACCGTGCCGCAGAGGTCGATCAGGGCTCCGCCCGAGTTGCCCGGTGAGATCGGCGCGTCCGTCTGGATCAGGTCGACCAGCGGCGGCGCCGATTGGGACGAGGGCAGGTCGCGACCCAGCGCCGACACGATGCCCTTGGTGACGCTACTGCGGAACCCCAGCGGGCTACCTACCGCCATCACGGTCTGTCCGGGCCGCGGAAGGGCATGACTGAACGGCAGCGGCGACAGGGTGCGCTTGACCTTGACGACCGCGAGGTCGGTGAGCAGGTCGCTCCCGATGACCTTGCCGGGGATCTGCGTCCCATCGGCCAGGGAGATGCTGACGCGCGGGACGACTGGTGCCTGGCCCTCGTTCCGTGCGACGACATGCTGGTCGGTCAGGATGATGTGCGGTCGATACACCACTCCGCTGCCCAGACCGTTGCCGGTCTGCACGGTGACCACACTCGGCTCCACATGGCTGACCACATCCGGCACGGTCTTGCCGTCACAGACCTCCGGCGGGGTCGGCGAGTCGCCGCCCCCCGCCGGTGCCGTGGGGCCGACGCCCTGTGTGGCCGCGCCGGTGGAGCCACCGGTCGGAGCCGACGTGGCCGCGGACGACCCTCCACTGGTGCAGCCGGTCAGCAGGCCGACGGTGAGCACCGCGGCGGCGGGTGCGATTCGGCGCGCTCGCATATCCCCCTTTCTACACGCCGTTCCTGTCCATGGGTCGCCGCGGCACGCGGGTGACCGACGCACCCGGGCGCGCCGCCGGCGCGGATTCCGGCCGTCATCGCAGCCGCCGCATGGTGCGACGGGTCTACCGCCACGCGGTGGCGAGGTCGCCGCGCACCTTCCCGTAGACCTCCAGATCGACGCGCCCCGCGTGAGTGAAGCCGGCCGATCGCAGGCAGCCCTCGTGACTGAACCCTGCCGACAAGGCCGCCCTCGCGGAGGCCTTGTTGCCCACGGCGACACGGATCTCGACCCGCTGCATGCCCTGGTCCCGCAGCGCCCAGTCGGCCAGCAGCACCGATGCGCGGCCCGCCAGCCCGACGCCGCGGTGGTCCGGCGCGACCCAATAGCCGATCTCGGTGGTCTGTGCCCGCCAGTCGGTGTGCTTGAGATCGATCACCCCGGCGAGCCGTCCGCCGACCTCGATCACCCGCACGATGCCGTCGCCGCTGTCCATCTGCCCCGGTGCGAACTGCTCGATATAGGACCACGCATCCGATTCACGGTATGGCGATGGCAGCGGCAGCCAACGCTGCGTCAGCTCGTCCTGACATGCGCTTGTGATCGGTGCGACGTCGGCCGGGCCGGGCGCCCGAAGCAACAGGCCGCTGCCGCGGACGGTGACGTCGTCGAAGCGTTGGTTGTCCCGAGACATGCCGAAAAGAGTACGTGCCGCAGGGGGCCCGCGAGCAACCGATATCCGGCGCGGGCCAGGCGGCACACCTCATACCCGAAATATGTGCGTGTCCCGGCATTTTGTGTGCCGTTCGACGTCTCACCGACCGTTAGGC
>CAZMLG010000235.1:304-4501 GCA_964566985.1 uncultured Intrasporangiaceae bacterium | reverse complement strand
CACCCCGGGCCGGTTTTCGGCGTGCTCCCCGACGAGCGCGGCCAGGTCGCTGTAGCGCTCCGGGCGCACCCCGTATTTGTCCTCGACCGCGTCCGGCGTCATGCGCGCCAGGTCGGAGACGCCCTTGCGCGGGTAGAGGACGGTCGTGTGGCCGCTGACCAGTTGCAGCGCGTCGCGGTCACCGGAGCACAGCAGCACCTCGTCGAACCCGGCGGCCTCCGCCTGCGCGGTCAGCGTCGCGAGGATGTCGTCGGCCTCGTAACCGTCGAGCTCGAGGTAGCGGATCCGCAGCGCGTCGAGCACCTCTTTGATCAAGGAGACCTGCCCGTTGAACTCGGACGGCGTCTTGGCGCGGCCGGCCTTGTAGTCGGCATACTCCTGCGTGCGGAACGTCGTGCGGGACACGTCGAAGGCCACGCCGACGTGGGTCGGGTCCTCGTCGCGCAGGACGTTGATCAGCATCGACGTGAAGCCGTAGACCGCGTTGGTCGGCTGGCCCGTCGAGGTCGAGAAGTTCTCCACCGGCAGCGCGAAGAAGGCCCGGTAGGCCAGGGAATGTCCGTCCAATAACAGCAGTCTCTTCACGCATGGCAGCCTATGCGGTATGACCGACAATGTGAGCAGCCCGTCCCCCACCGCCGATTCCTCCGCCGACGTCTCGCCCCTGGAGCTGATCCGGTCGATGCACGACGGCACCTTGAACGAACGTATGGGTGTCGAATATCTCGAGGCATCGGCGCAGCGGGTCGTGGCGCGTATGCCGGTCGAGGGCAATCAGCAGCCCTACGGCCTGCTGCACGGCGGCGCCAGCGTCGTGCTGGCCGAGACGGTCGGGTCGATCGGCGCCGCGATCCATGCCGGGCCGGACCGGGCCGCGGTGGGCCTGGAGATCAACGCCACGCACCACCGTGGTGTGCGCAGCGGACACGTCACGGCGACGGCGGAGGCACTGTCGTTGGGGCGGACGCTCGCGGCCTATCAGGTCACCATCGTCGACGACGACGGCCATCGGGTGTGCACGAGCCGGATCAGCTGTCTGCTGCGGGACGCACCGCCGAAGGCACGCTGACCTCAGCCGCCGGAGTGGACCACGCCGATGCGCGCCCGCGCCCGGGCGCGCAGTGAGCGGCGGCGGCGCACCACCTCGCGGGCGACCGAGTCCTTGCCGTCGCCGGCGAGGTGGCGCAGCAGCCCGCCGGGGCTGATCGTGCGCTCCGTGACCGACGGGGCGAACCCGAGCCGCGCGAAGTAGCGGTTGACGTCGCGGGCCTGCGAGGGCACGCAGGACACCAGTTGCCCGGCTCCGGCGTCCTCGGCGTCGCGGGCGATGCGGCCCAACAGCGCGGTGGAGACCCCCGAGCGGCGACAGCGCTCCACGACATACAGTTGCTCGATCCAGACCGAGGCCTGCTCGGCCAGAGACGGCCGCGGACCGTCGAGGACCACGGCGAATCCTGCGGGTTCGTCGTTGCCGGTGGCGAGATAGACGCGCACGTCGTCGCGCTCCAGCGCGGCCTGCAACACCCCGTCGCTCACCGTGCGCTGCGCCCACTCGGCGCTGTGGCCGGTCGCGACACTCGACTGGGTCCACACGCTCGCGAAGTGCGCGATCGCGGCGTCGTCGTCCGCGAGCACCCGGCTCACTCGCACGGCCTGTCGTGCCACCGGCCATCACCTCCGTCGCGCCGTCGACATCCTTGGCGAGGATAGCCCTCGACGGGTGGGCCCGCAGCCGAACGTCACTTTCCGATGGGGCATCGGCCCGAGGAAGTCGGTCAGGTGTCCATCTGCTCGATGACGGCGTCGGCGACCTCCCGCATCCCCAGTCGGCGATCCATCGCCGTCTTCTGGATCCAGCGGAAGGCGCCTGCCTCGTCGAGATCGAGTGTGTCCATCAGCAGACCCTTGGCCCGGTCGAGTCGCTTGCGCGTCTCGAGGCGCTCGTCGAGGTCGGCGATGTCGCGCTCGAGGGCCTTGCGCTCTTGCCACCGGGATCGTGCGACGGTGATCGCAGGGCGCAGATCGGCGATCTCGAACGGCTTGAGGACGTAGGCCATGGCCCCGGCATCCGCCGCTCGCTCCACGAGGTCCTTGTCGGAGAACGCGGTGAGCATGATGACCGGGGCGATCCCCTCCCGGCCGATCTCCTCGGCCGCGCTGATGCCGTCGAGGACCGGCATCTTGACGTCCATCACGATCAGGTCGGGCGCCAGCTCGCGGGCCTGCTCGACGGCCTGGCGCCCGTCGAGGGCCTCGGCGATCACGTCGTAGCCGTCGGCGCGGAGCATCTCGGCCAGATCGAGGCGGATGATCGCCTCGTCCTCGGCGACGATCACGCGTAACGAAGCCTCGTCGGATTCCACGTGCCCACCCTAGACGCCGTGCACGTCCTCGCCGACAGGCATACCAACCCGGTGAGGGGCATACCAAGAATGTGCACCTCTCGGGCGTATGTCCACCACTCGGCGGTCAGCCGCGCAGGTGCTGCACCTGCGACCATCCCGGGTCCGACTCGGCGCGCACGCGCACCTTGCCCTCCTCCCAGGCCTGCACGGCGGCCTTGACCTGGTCGACGGCCGGGGTGCCACCGTCGACGTAGAGGTGCAGCAGCCGCACGCCGCGAGTCGTCTCGTGGGCGACGAGGCGGC
This sequence comes from uncultured Intrasporangiaceae bacterium, assembly GCA_964566985.1. Classification (GTDB taxonomy): domain Bacteria; phylum Actinomycetota; class Actinomycetes; order Actinomycetales; family Dermatophilaceae; genus Leekyejoonella. The sequence continues at coordinate 1,853 of CAZMLG010000235.1, read as the reverse complement.
CCTGTCCACCGAGGCGGGCGACGATGTGGTCCTCGAGTGCGCGCAGGTTGCCCAGCGAGCGGGCGGCGGGCTGACCCGAGTCCTCCTTCTCGGCATACGGCACGCTGACCCCGATGTGGGTGTCGAGCCGAGGCGCCCAGGCCGCGGCCAGGGGCACCTGGGTGGAGGCGAGCAGCGGACCGTAGGGCGTGTCGCCCTGCAGCACCAGCCACGTCGGCTGACCGTCGTCGCCGGTGAACTCCTCACGCAGGTCGCGAACCGTCGCGCGCAGGCCGGACAGGCCGAAGCCGTCCAGCGGCGACTGCTCGGCCGGGGTGAGCTCTCCGATCCAGGTCTCGGTGGCTTCCTCCCCGATGGCGGCGTCGAGCGCAAGGAAGGCCAGGCGCATCCGCTCCTGCTCCCCCAGGCCCTTGATCGCCGGGTGATAGAGCGTGACGTCCAGGCGGCACGCGCCGCGATGCACCCCGACGCTGACGTCGTCGAGTGCCAACGTCTCCGTGCCGACCGTGATCCGTGCGCCCGCGAGCTCACCGACGGGCTGGCGTGAGTCGGCATACGACCAGACGAGGTCGACGTCGGGAGCGGCGGTCAGCCAGCGGCGGGCGGTGGCACGCAGGGCCGGGTCGCCGTCGGGCGAGACGACCAGCACGTGCGCCGACTCGCTGCCGGGCTCGATCTCCCACGCGAGGCCGTCGTCGATGCTCCGCACGCGATCGGCCAAGGCCTTCAGTGCCTCGGATGCGGAGTCGCCGACCGCCGAGGCGCAGGCGCGCGCGCCCTGCTCGTCCCACCATGCCCAGAACTCGCGGATGGCCGGGAGCGCCTTGGTCGCGCCCTCGCGCCTGCCGAAGATGCCCATAGCGATATGGAAGCACAGCCGAGCGGGGTCGTTGTCGGAAACCACTCATCTCGTGGCGTGAGCACCCCGGTGGACCCGACGCCGCGGGCTGGTGTACGAATCATGCATGGCTACTACTGCATTCAAGGGATCTCCAGTGAACACCGTCGGCGACCTGCCCGCCGTCGGAAGCAAGGCTCCGGCCTACGAGCTCGTCGGGGACGGTCTGTCGGCCGTGACCTCGTCCGACGCGAGCGGCCGCACCGTGCTCAACATCTTCCCGAGCATCGACACCGGGGTGTGCGCGGCGAGCGTGCGCAAGTTCAACGAGCTCGCCGCCGGGCTCGAGGGCACCACCGTGCTCAATGTCTCCAAGGACCTGCCGTTCGCGCAGGGCCGGTTCTGCGGCGCCGAGGGCATCGAGAACGTGTCGGTCGGCTCGGCCTTCCGCTCCTCGTTCGGCGAGGACTACGGCGTGACGCTGGCCGACGGCCCGATGGCCGGTCTGCTCGCCCGCGCCGTCATCGTGCTCGACGCCGACGGCACCGTCATCTATCAGCAGCTCGTGCCGGAGCTGACCACGGAGCCGGACTACGACTCCGCGGTCGCAGCACTGGGCTGAGTAGCGGCGCGGGGGGGGGGGGGGGGGGGGGGGGGGGGGCCCCCGCCCCGCGCCCCCCCCCCCGGGGGGGGCCCCCCGCCGCCCCCCCC
>CAZMLG010000235.1:0-294 GCA_964566985.1 uncultured Intrasporangiaceae bacterium | reverse complement strand
TCTGCCGCTCTTGCCGTTGGTGACAACGGAGCGGCACTACTCCTCCGCGGTCGCCGCACTGGGCGGAGTAGCGGCGCGGCGGGTCTCGCAGGGATTCCTGCGAGACCCGCCGCGTGTGCCATCATCGGCCGTCGGCAACGAGGCGCCCGATCACACAGGGAGTCTTGCGCGCACCGGCTGGCCCCGTAGCCGCGCCGCCTCGCCACCCCTCGGCTGGCCCCGTAGCCGCGCCGCTACGCCACCCACGGCTGGCCTCGTAGTCCGCTGACGCAGTCGTCACCCCTCGGCTGGTTG
>CAZMLG010000234.1:1944-4556 GCA_964566985.1 uncultured Intrasporangiaceae bacterium | reverse complement strand
TCCCGACGGCGGCCTCGGTCGAGCGCACCACCGACGGGTGGGAGACGCTCGGTGACGAGATCGTGGGCGCCTATCTCGATGCCGTATGCCGTGTGGTCGAGCCGGGAGGCCCGCGCGACCTGTCGATCGTGCACACCGCACTGCACGGGGTCGGCTCGGAGGTGTTCCACCAGGCGTTCGCGCGAGCCGGATTCACGCGCCCCGCGTCGGTCGCCGACCAGGAGGCGCCCGACCCGGCGTTCCCGACCGTGCCCTTCCCCAACCCCGAGGAGCCCGGCGCGATCGACCACGCGCTGGCACTGGCCCGCGAGCGCGACGCCGACCTGGTCATCGCCAACGACCCGGACGCCGACCGGTGTGCGGTGGCGGTGCCGGACGGCGGCACGTGGCGGATGTTGCGCGGCGACGAGGTCGGCTCGCTCATCGGCGCGCGCGTGCTCGAGCGTGGCGTGAAGGACGGTGAGGTGCTGGCGAACTCGATCGTCTCCTCCCGGCTGCTGGCCGCCATGGCCCACGCTGCGGGGGTCCCGCACGTCGAGACGTTGACCGGGTTCAAGTGGATCAGCCGCGTGCCGGGCCTGCGCTACGGCTACGAGGAGGCACTCGGCTACTGCGTCGACCCGTCGGCCGTGCGCGACAAGGACGGCATCAGTGCCGCCCTGATGATCGCGGAGTATGCCGCCGCGCTCAAGGCCTCCGGGCGCACGCTGACCGACGTGCTCGACGATCTCGCGCAGGCACACGGCGCCCACGTCACCGACGCGTTCTCGGTGCGGGTCGACGACCTGTCGATCATCGCCGTGATCATGCAACGGCTGCGTTCGGCGCCGCCGGAGACGATCGGTGGCGAGCAGGTCGTTTCGGCCGAGGATCTGGCACACGGCAGCGCGTCGCTCCCCCCGACGGACGGCCTGCGGTATCACCTCGCCGACCGCAGCCGGGTCATCGTGCGCCCGAGCGGCACCGAGCCGAAGCTGAAGATCTATCTCGAGTCCGTCGCCGACGAGCGTGCGGCGGCGCAGGATGCCGTGCGCCGCGTGCGCGCCGACATGGAGCGCCTCACCGCCCCGTGAATCGGTGATCGGAGGCCGCCTGGCGAAGGAGTACCGCCTGGTCACCGGGGGGCCGCTTCCACTCAGGACCGATGTCGGGCGACATTGATCACGTGTCCATCAGGGCTTCGGACGAAGAATCGACGAATGCCCCACGGCTCGTCCGTGATCGGATGCACGATTTCGTAGCCGCGTCGCCGCGCCTCATCGTAGGCGGCGTCGACGTCATCGACCTTGATGGTCATGACGGAGTCTTCCGGCGCCGTGGCGTCCCGTGTCACGACTTGGACGCACGCTCCCGAGTCCGCAGAAGTGAACCGGGCCACCCAACCCTGGTTCATTCCGTCCTCGGTCAGCCCGAGGAACCCGAAGAACTCCCTCGCCCGCTCGACGTCATCGGTGTGCAGGTTGGTGATCGCTTCTATCGCTCTCATCGTCCGAGTCTGACATCGCCGGCAGGCCGACTCGCTGTTCCGACCTCGTCGCGGATCGGCACGAGCACCGGCCGGGCACAATGAAACGATGCCACCTCGTGTCCGCTCGGTCAGCCGTGACGAGATCCATCGGTTCTCCAAGGTGCCCAGGGAGGCCATCACCCTGGTGGGCGGGATCGGAGTCCTCGGTGACGCGCACGCCGGGACCCTCGTGCAGCATCGCTCGCGAGTCCGCCGCGATCCGAACCAGCCGAACCTTCGTCAGGTGCATCTGATCCAGGCCGAACTCTTCGACGAGGCCGAGGCCATGGGATACGAGTTGGCTCCCGGCGACCTGGGCGAAAACATCCTCACCGAAGGTGTCGACCTGCTCTCGCTGCCTACCGGCACCGTGCTCGACTTCGGCGAGGCAGCGGTCCGGCTCACGGGCCTGCGCAACCCCTGCGCCCAGATCAACGACTTCCGGGCCGGGCTGCTCAAGGTCGTCCTCTCCCGGCTCGACGGCACCCCGACCGACGAGCCGGCTCCCCCGACGGCATCCCCGTCCTCCGCGACGGCCCCGGTGATCCGGAAGGCGGGCGTGATGGCCGTGGTGGAGCGTGGAGGCGACGTCGGTCGCGGGCAATCCCTCACCGTCGTCATGCCCACCGGCACACCCACCCCGCTGGCGCCGGCGTAGCCGACACCCTTGCCACCCATCAGGCACCGCGGAACAATGGGCGGACGCCGGTGCTGGTGTTCCGCGACCCCGAGCTGGTGGGACGGTTCGACCTACCCCGCAGGAGTCCACATGTCGCTCTACCGATTCCTCGACGGCATGGGAGATGTCGTCGACGAAGCAGAATTCCCCGACCACAGTGCCGCGATGACATGGCTTCGCGACGAAGCCGACATCGAGGAGCCGATCGAGCGGGTCGAGTTCCTCGGGCCCGACGGCGACTGGCGCTGGGCTGGAGTGGTCGACGCCTGAACCGGCGGGGGCCGGTTTGACAGCGCCTGTTCGCCAGGCCTCGATACGACCTCGCGCTGGGGCGCTCGGTCTACTCGACCGGCCGGGGTGGGGTCCGTGCAACTCGACCGGCCGGGGTGGGGTCCGTGCAACTCGACCGGCCGGGGTGGGGTCCGT
>CAZMLG010000234.1:0-1844 GCA_964566985.1 uncultured Intrasporangiaceae bacterium | reverse complement strand
GCGACTCGACCGGCCGGGGTGGGGCTCGTGGCGCCCGCCCGAACCGGTGGTATCGAGCACGGCCGGGCCGTCAGGTGAAGAAGACCACGCAGATGGCGCCGAGCACGATCGCCCCGGCGAGGGCGAGCAGCGCGTCCCGCGACCAGGTCACGACGCACCGGCGGCCTTGTGCGGTCAGTTCGCCGTGCGCGACCAGGCGCAGGTATTCGTCCTTGGTCTCGTCGATGAGCCGGCCGACCGACTCGGCGGACGCGCTCCGATCGACCATCGTGGTCTCGACCTCCGGCGGGTTGCGCAGCTTCGAGCGGATCCCGCCGGACAGGCCGAACGCCCCGGCGCCCATCGCCTGGCCGTGCCGGTGCGGGCGCTGCTGGGAGATCGCCCACGAGCCGTAGGCCTTCCCCCCGAGGGTGTGGACCTTGAGGTTCCACCGCCGCGTGACCAGGTCCACGTCGTCCCAGGGCACGTCGACGTCACGGATCAGGTTGTGCAACTCGACACCGTCCTTGGTGACCGCGACGGACGGGCGCACCAGCACGACCCAGACGACCAGGCTCACGGCACCGCACAGCGCGATCGGCTGATACCACCGGGACGGCTCGTGGATGAGATAGAGCAGAGCGGCCACCGCCAGGAGGCCGATGAACGCCCATCCGGTGATGTAGGCACTGGGCTGGCGGTAGACCTTGTGGGTCGAGGCAGCAGGTTGACGGTCGTGCGGCATGCCTTCGAGTATGCGGCACGCCAGGTAGGCTGGCGTATGTGAGTGGAGCTACTGCAACGTCGCGTGCCCGCGACATCCTCGGAGTCTCCTCCCTGACCGGCAGTGCCCTGCGGTCCTACCTGCACGGGCTGCCCGGGGTCGATCAGGTGGGATGCGAGGCACGGGCCGCCGGTCTGGCGACCCGGTCGATCAAGACGACCAGCAAGGCCTGGGCCATCGACACGGCGATCTCGATGATCGACCTGACGACGCTCGAGGGCGCCGACACTCCCGGCAAGGTCAGCGCACTGTGCGCCAAGGGCCGCACGCCCGACCCGGCCGACCCGTCGACGCCGCGGGTGGCCGCGATCTGTGTCTACAACGACATGGTCACTGTCGCACGAAAAGCCCTGGAGGGCACCAGTATCCACGTCGCGGCCGTCGCGACGGCCTTCCCGTCCGGACGGGCGTCGACGAAGGTGAAACTGGCCGACACCGGTGACGCCGTCGCGGCCGGCGCCGACGAGGTCGACATGGTCATCGACCGCGGCGCGTTCCTCGCCGGCGACTATCGCACCGTCTTCGACCAGATCGCGGCGGTCAAGGAAGCGTGCGTCCGCCCCGGCGACGAGCCGGACGCCCATCTGAAGGTCATCCTGGAGACCGGTGAGCTGGTCACCTACGACAACGTGCGTCGCGCCTCATGGTTGGCGATGCTGGCCGGCGCCGACTTCATCAAGACCTCGACCGGCAAGATCCAGCCGGCCGCGACCATGCCGGTGACCTTGATCATGCTGGAGGCCGTGCGCGACTGGCGCGAGCTGACCGGCGACATGATCGGTGTCAAGCCGGCCGGCGGCATCCGCACCAGCAAGGACGCGCTGCGCTATCTGGTGATGGTGAGCGAGATCGCCGGCGGAGACTGGCTCGACCCGGCCTGGTTCCGGTTCGGGGCCTCCAGTCTGCTGGGGGATCTGCTGTTGCAGCGCCAGAAGCTCCGCACCGGTGCCTACTCCGGCGCCGATTACGTCACGATCGACTGAGAGGCACCGCTCCACCATGCCCACGTTCGAATACGCGCCGGCTCCCGAGTCGCGCGCCGTCGTCGACATCGCCTCGTCCTACGGACTGTTCATCGACG
>CAZMLG010000233.1:0-4658 GCA_964566985.1 uncultured Intrasporangiaceae bacterium | reverse complement strand
CCGTCGGTCTACCTGCTGGGCGAGCACGCCCGCGGCGAGACCCTCTCGGTCGCCTTCGCCGGTGAGGGCCAGCACCAGGACGCGGGAGCCAAGATGGTCCACGCCGCGCCCAACACGAGTTCGACGATCGTGAGCAAGTCCGTCGCGCGTGGCGGTGGCCGTTCCTCCTACCGCGGATTGGTGCAGATCCTCGAGGGGGCCACTCACTCCAAGTCGAGCGTGGTCTGCGACGCGCTGCTGGTCGACAAGATCAGCCGCAGCGACACCTACCCCTATGTCGACGTGCGTGAGGACGACGTCCAGATGGGGCACGAGGCGACGGTCTCCAAGGTGAGCGAGGACCAGTTGTTCTACCTCATGTCGCGGGGCATGACCGAGGAAGAGGCGATGGCCACCATCGTCCGCGGATTCGTCGAGCCCATCGCCCGCGAACTGCCCATGGAATACGCACTCGAACTCAACCGGCTCATCGAGCTGCAGATGGAAGGAGCCGTCGGCTGATGTCATTGCTGACCGACAAGGCCGCAAGCACAGGTACGACCCACACCGACCCGTCGTCGCTGGTCTCGGGGGCGGTCGTGCCCGACGAGTCGCGTGGTGCACGCACGACCTCGTTCGACGTCGCCGACTTCCCGATGCCGCACGGACGCGAGGAGGACTGGCGGTTCACCCCGATCGACCGACTGACCAGCCTGCTGTCGGACGAGCCGTCCGACGAGCGCGCGGGTGACCCGCCGGCGACCTTCGACGTGCAGGTGCCCGACTCGGTGCACGTCGGCACGCTCGCGCCGGGCGAGGCGCCGCGCGGCACGGCCCTGGTGCCGGCGGACCGCGCCGCGGTCGTCGCCTCGGCACAGGTCGAGGAGGCGCTGCACCTGCGCCTCGACCCGGAGCAGGAGTATGCCGAGCCGCTGCGCCTGTCGGTGCACGGTGCGGGTGCCGGGCGGCGCAGCAACGCTCATTACGTCGTCGAGGCACGGCATCACAGCAAGGCCCTGTTGATCATCGATCACACCGGCTCGGGCGACCACAACGCCAACCTCGAGGTCGTCGTCGGCGACGGCGCCGACCTGACGGTCGTCACCCTGCAGCGCTGGGACGACGACGCCAAGCACCTGGGCCAGCACGAGGCGTTGGTGCAAGGCAGTGGCCAGTACCGTCACATCGCGGTCACGCTCGGCGGGTCGATCGTGCGCATCAACACCAACGTGCGCTACTCCGGCAGCGGCGGAGACGCCACGCTCCTCGGTGTCTACTACGCCGACGAGGGGCAGCACCTGGAGCACCGTTCGTTCGTCGACCACAACGCGCCGCACTGCCGGTCGCTGGTCACCTACAAGGGCGCGCTGCAGGGCGAATCGGCACACACGGTGTGGATCGGCGACGTGCTCATCCGCGCCGACGCGGACGACACCGACACCTACGAACTCAACCGCAACCTGGTGCTGACCGACGGCGCTCGCGCCGACTCGGTCCCCAACCTGGAGATCGAGACCGGCGAGATCGTCGGGGCCGGTCACGCCTCGTCGACCGGCCGGTTCGACGACGAGCAGCTGTTCTACCTGCAGGCCAGAGGCATCCCCGAGCTCGAGGCCCGCAAGCTCGTGGTGCGCGGCTTCTTCGCCGACGTCATCGCCAAGATCGGCGTGCCCGAGGTGATCGACATGCTCATGGAGGCCATCGACGCCGAACTGGCCGAGGTCGGACAGTAGCCATGAGCGAGCAGACCACGTCCACGTCGGCGTTCGTGCGAGTGTGTGCCCTCGAGGAGTTGCCGGAGGTCGGCGCCGCCTGTGCGGAGATCCACGGCAAGAAGATCGCGATCGCCCGCGACTCCTATGGCGAGGTGCACGCGATCGACGACACCTGCACGCACGAGAACGTGTCGCTGTCCGAGGGCGAGATCGAGGGCACGACCCTCGAATGCTGGCTGCACGGGTCGCAGTTCGACCTCAACACCGGGGAGCCCACCGCACTTCCGGCCACCGTGCCGGTCGCGGTCTACCCCGTCAAGATCGAAGACGGCGACGTCTACGTCTCCGTTCCCAACTGACGCGAAGGAAAGACGAAGAACACATGGCAACTTTGGAGATTCGAGACCTGCACGTCTCGGTGGAGATCGAGAACGGCACCAAGGAGATCCTCAAGGGTGTCGACCTGACGGTCGCCTCGGGGGAGACCCACGCGATCATGGGCCCGAACGGCTCGGGCAAGTCGACGCTGGCCTACAGCATCGCGGGTCACCCGAAGTACACCGTCACCAAGGGCACCGTGACGCTCGACGGCGAGGACGTCCTGGCCATGTCGGTCGACGAGCGGGCGCGCGCCGGACTCTTCCTCGCGATGCAGTACCCGGTCGAGGTGCCCGGCGTGACCGTCTCCAACTTCCTGCGTACCGCCAAGACCGCGGTGGACGGACAGCCGCCGAAGCTGCGTCACTGGGTCAAGGACGTCAAGGCGGCGATGAGCAACCTGCGGATGGACGCCGAGTTCGCCGACCGCAACGTCAACGAGGGCTTCTCCGGTGGCGAGAAGAAGCGCCACGAGATTCTGCAACTGGAGTTGCTGGCGCCGAAGCTGGCAATCCTCGACGAGACGGACTCCGGGCTGGACGTCGACGCCCTGCGGATCGTGTCCGAAGGAGTCAACCGGGTCAAGGACGCGACCGACGTCGGTGTGCTGTTGATCACCCACTACACGCGGATCCTGCGCTACATCAAGCCTGATCACGTGCACGTCTTCGTCGACGGCCGGGTGGCGGAGGAGGGCGGCCCCGAGCTCGCCGACCGGCTGGAAGAGGAAGGATACGACCGATTCTTGAAGGTGAAGGCCTGAGCACGATGACGGCGTTGGACGTGCAGCGACTGCGGCAGGACTTCCCGCTGCTGACCCGGACGGTCCGCGAGGACCGACCGTTGGTCTATCTGGATTCCGGTGCGACCTCGCAGAAACCGCAGGTCGTGCTGGACGCCGAGCGCACGTTCTACAGTCGGCACAACGCGGCGGTCCATCGCGGCGCCCATCAGCTCGCCGAGGAGGCGACCGACGCGTTCGAGGACGCCCGGGCGACCGTCGCGTCGTTCATCGGTGGGTCCGTCGACGAGGTGGTGTTCACCAAGAACGCGACCGAGTCGCTGAACCTGGTCGCCTACGCCTTCAGCAACGCGGCAGCGCCGGGAGCGCTCGAGGGTGCCGACCCGGCCGTCGCGGAGCGGTTGCGGATCGGCCCGGGCGACGAGATCGTCGTGACCGAGATGGAGCATCACGCCAACCTCGTGCCCTGGCAGGAGTTGGCGCGGCGCACCGGGGCGACCCTTCGGTGGATACCCCTGACCGACGACGGGGAGCTCGACCTGACCGATCTGGGTTCGATCGTCACCTCCCGCACGAAGGTGCTGGCGTTCACCCACGTCTCCAACGTGCTCGGCACGGTCGTCGCCGTCGAGCCGCTGGTGGCGGCGGCGCGCGAGGTCGGGGCGCTCACGGTACTCGACGCGTGCCAGTCCGCCCCGCACCTGCCGCTCGATGCTGCGGCGCTGGGCGTGGACTTCCTCGCGTTCAGCGGGCACAAGATGCTCGGGCCGCTCGGCATCGGCGTGCTGTGGGGCCGGCGAGAGCTGCTCGCGGCGATGCCCCCGTTCCTGACCGGCGGATCGATGATCGAGACCGTGCGCATGGACGGGTCGACGTATGCCGCCCCGCCGCAGCGCTTCGAGGCCGGTGTGCCGGTGGCCGCGCAGGCCGTGGGACTCGGCGCCGCCTGCCGCTATCTCGACGACGTCGGTATGGACGAGGTGGCCGCCCACGATCGGCGGCTCGTCGAGGCGGCGCTCGAGGGTCTCGCACGGCGCCGTTGGGTCCGCGTGCTGGGACCGACCGACCCCGCACGGCGGTGTGGAGCCGTGGCGTTCGTGGTCGACGGAGTCCACCCGCACGACGTCGGCCAGGTGCTCGACGATTCCGGTGTGGCCGTGCGGACCGGCCATCACTGTGCGGCACCCTTGCACCGCCGTTTCGGCGTCGTCGCATCGACACGCGCCAGCTTCGCGCCCTACACCACCGTGGACGAGGTCGGCGCGTTCCTGGAGGCACTCGACCGGGTTCCGGGGATCTTCGGCATCGAGACCGGAGCGGGAGCCGCGTGACATGGACCTGTATCAGGAGTTGATTCTCGAGCACTCCAAGCACCCGCAGCACGCCGGACTGCGCGAGCCGTTCGACGTCGAGGTGCACCATGTCAACACCAGTTGTGGCGACGAGGTGACCCTTCGAGTCGATCTCGACGGCGACGGGCCGCAGGCCGTCGTGCGTGACGTGTCCTACGACTCCCTGGGCTGTTCGATCTCCGTCGCCGGCGCATCGGTGCTCGCCGAGCAGGTGACCGGGCAGACCGTTACGCGCGCGGTGGAGATCTTCTCCGCCATGCGCCGCATGCTCACCAGCCGCGGTCAGGACGGCGGCGACGAGGAAATGATCGGCGACGGAGTAGCGTTTGCAGGGGTAGCGAAGTATCCGGCCCGTGTGAAGTGCGCGCTGCTCGCCTGGACGGCGTTCACCGATGCCCTCGTGCGAGCCGGTGCGGACATCGACACCATGATCAGTGACCCGACAACCGCCCCATCACCAGGAAGGTAGACCAGTGAGCGAGACCACCACAC
>CAZMLG010000232.1:0-4659 GCA_964566985.1 uncultured Intrasporangiaceae bacterium | reverse complement strand
AGGACAGGAACGTCCCGGTGATCAGCAGGATGACCAGCGAGTACATCGCGATCTCACCGAGCATGAACGACCAGTGGTCGGGGAAGACCTTGCGGGCCATGAAGCGCACGCCCCGGGCGGCGCTGGTGCGCTCGTCGACCCAGTTCGCGAGGACTCCGACGGGTCCACCGTCGCCGCTGGGGGCGCCGGTCCGGTCGTCCGCACGCAGGGCGTCGGCGGTGCTGTGGGCGGATTGCGAAGTGGTCATGCGCGCTCCCAGAAGCTCGGTCCGACAGGCTGCTCGAAGCCGTGGTCGGCGACGAGGTAGCCCTCGTCGTCCACGGAGATCTTCAGCTGCGGAAGTGGGCGCTTGGCAGGACCGAAGATGACCTTGCAGTCCTGCGTCAGGTCGAAGGTCGACTGGTGGCACGGGCACAGCAGATGGTGCGTCGTCTGCTCGTAGAGGCCGACCGGGCAACCCACGTGAGTGCAGATCTTCGAATAGGCCACGACTCCGCCGATGCCCCAATCGCGCTCCTTGGCGCTCTCGATCAGGTCCTCCTGCAGGCTCATCAGGATGACGGAGGCCTTGACCTTCTCGTTGTTGGGGTGCTCGGTGTCGTTGATGCCTTCGGGCAGGACGTGGAAGACGGAGCCGAGGGTGACGTCGGACAGGCGGATCGCCGTCAGATCGGGGTCACGCACCAACCGGCGCTTGCGACCGCCGGGAAGCTTGGAGTCCCACAGGCTGGTCTCCAGGTCGGTGTGCGGCAACGGACCGAGCGAGCCGACCAACTGCAGGCCGAGCGGGATCGCGAACAGCCCGAGGGCGCCGCCCAGGGTGTACTTGATGAGAGGGCGGCGGTTGAACTGCGACTCGGTCGCGCCCTCCTTGAGGGCCGAGAGGGCACCTTCGCGCGCCTCGTCGGGGGAGCGCTGTTCGTGGCGCTGCTCGACGATCTCCGTGTCGGGCATGAGGGTCTTCGCCCAGTGGATCACGCCGAGGCCGATGCACAGCAGCGAGATGCCGAGCGTGACCCCCAGGGCCGCGTGCACGGCCATGGTGCGGCCGACGATCGGGATCTCGACGACGGTGTCCTTGTCGATCGCGAAGTAGGCGATCACGAACAGGACGGTCGCGATCATGGAGACGGCGAACAGGGTCGAGACCTGCCGCTCGGATCGGCGCGCCGCCGCCTCGTCGTCGTCGCCGGCGCGGTGGATGTGTGCCGGAAGCCCGGGGTTCTCGAATCGCTCAGGCAGTGAGTCGGATTCGGCGGCGGAGCCGTGCTCCACCTTGACCAGCGCTTCCTCGCTCTCACCGCTCGAGGAGGTGTCGTGTGTCACGGAGGGTTCCTTGTCAGGGTGTTCCGGGTCGAATGGTGTCGTCATCAGGCCGCCTTCCGGCCGAGCCAGACGGCCGCACCGATGCACAGGCCGATACCGATGGTCCACGCGAACAGTCCTTCGGGGACCGGACCGAGGCTACCGGTGTTGAACCCGCCCTGGTTGGGCTCTTCCTTGGTGTGCTCCAGGAAGCTGATGATGTCCTTTTTGTCGTTCTTGGACAGGTTCGAGTTGTTGAAGACCGGCATCGACTGCGGCCCGGTCTCCATGGCCTCGAACATGTGCCGGCCGCTGACGTCCATCAGGCTCGGCGCGAACTTGCCGCGGGTGAGAGCGCCACCGGTGCCGGCGAAGTTGTGGCACATGGCGCAGTTGACGCGGAAGAGCTCGCCGCCCTTGGCGATGTCGCCGCCGCCGCTGGTCCACTTCTTGTCGGGGATCGCGGGGCCGGGGCCGAGCGAGGCGACGTAGGCCGCCATCTGGGAGATTTCCTTCTTCGAGAACTTGATCTTGTCCTCGTGGCGGCGGGCCTGGATGCCCGGCGCGGCCAGCGGCATACGACCGGTGCCGACCTGGAAGTCGACGGCGGCCGCGCCCACACCGACCAGGGACGGCCCGCCGTCCCCGCCGGTCGCGTTGCTGCCGTGACAGGACGCGCAGTTGGACAAGAACAGGTGCTTGCCGGCCTTGATGTCGCTGGCCGACTGCGAGGCGGCGTCGGCCTTGCCCGGGGCCAGCACGGCATACAGGCCACCGGTGACGACGAGCCCGAACAGGAGCACGATGACTAGTGCGGCCGGGTGCCGGCGACGCGCTGCGAGGAAACTCAAGGGAGACGTCCTGTCGTCGTTGGGAAGGGGATATCGCTCGTGAGGTCCACTCTGGCTATTTGAGCAGATAGATCGTGGCGAACAGCGCGATCCAGACCACGTCGACGAAGTGCCAGTAGTACGAGACCACGATGGCACCCGTCGCCTGATGATGGGTGAACTTCCGGCTGGTGAAGGTGCGCCCGATGATCATCAGGAAGGCCATGAGACCACCGGTGACGTGCAGGGCGTGGAATCCGGTCGTGAGGTAGAAGACCGAGCCGTAGGCGTCGGAGTTCAAGGCGATGCCTTCGCCGAACATGTTGGAGTACTCCAGCACCTGGCCGGACACGAAGACCGCGCCGAAGAGGTAGGCGACGACATACCACTCGCGCATACCCCACTTGCCCAGCTCGAGCAGCTTGCCGGTGCGTGAGGGGATGCCGGCCTCAGCCTTGAAGACGCCGAGCTGGCACCAGATCGACGAGATGACCAGAACGAGGGTGTTGCCGAACGCGAACCCCACTTCCAGGTGACTGGTGCGTTCCGCCCAGAGGTCGCCGGCGACGGACCGAATGGTGAAGTACATCGCGAACAGGCCCGCGAAGAACATCAGCTCGCTGGACAGCCAGACGATGGTGCCGACGGCCGTCAGATTCGGTCGAGTCACCGGACCGTGTCCGGCGGGGGTGCCATGTGCGCTCATCGGAGCGGTCGTTGCTGTCGCCACGTCCGCCATTATGGCCCCATCGGGCCCGCGATGCGTCGCCGACCCCCCACCTTCACAGGACTTTTGCCGAAACGTTGGAATAAAACGCTGGGCACCTGCGGGTTTGCCCGGCGCTCTCGTGAGAGTTCAACGCTCCCGGCCGCTGCGACGTTCCCGCCGCGGGTGGGTAGCATCGGACCATGACCTCCACCTCCACGGCCGTGTCGAAGACCGGCGGCGCGGCGATGCACAGCCTGACCGTTCTGCTCTACAGCGACGACATCGCGACGCGCGACGCCGTGCGTGTCGGCGCCGGCAAGCGCCCCGCCCGTGACGTGGAGATCACCGCGTGGCGCGAGTGCGCGACCGCGGCCGCCGTGGTGGAGGCGGTCGAGAAGGAGACGTTCGACCTGCTGATCCTCGACGGCGAGGCCGCGAAGGTCGGTGGCCTCGGCCTGGCGCGCAGTCTGAAGAACGAGATCTTCCGCTGCCCGCCGATCATCGTGCTGACCGGCCGACCGGCCGACGGGTGGCTGGCGTCCTGGTCGGAGGCGGAGGCGGCCGTGCCGCATCCGATCGACCCGCTCGTGCTGACCAGCACCATCGCCGACGTCGCGCGCCGCACGGCGTCCGCGTAGGTCGGGCGCAGCGTGGTCGAGGAACCGCGGACCTGGCCGCGTGTCCTGCGTGCCCTGCTGGACGGCAGAGATCTCACCACGGAGGATGCCGCGTGGGCGATGGACCAGATGATGTCCGGCCAGGCGAGCGCAGCCCAGACCGCCGGATTCCTGGTAGCACTGCGCGCCAAGGGGGAGAGCGTCTCCGAGTTGCGGGGGCTGGCCGACATGATGGTCCAGCATGCCGTGCCGATCGACGTGCCCGGTGTCACGCTCGACATCGTCGGCACCGGTGGGGACGGGGCGCACACCGTCAACATCTCGTCGATGTCCGCGATCGTCGCGGCGGGAGCCGGCGTCCGTATCGTCAAGCACGGCAACCGAGCGGCCTCCTCGTCGTCGGGGGCCGCCGACGTGCTCGAGGCGCTCGGGATCAGCCTCGACCTGATTCCGGCGCGTGTCGCCCAGGTGGCGCTCGAGGCCGGGATCACCTTCTGCTTCGCGCAGACCTTCCATCCCTCCATGAGGCATGCCGGGGCCACCCGCAAGGAGCTGGGGGTGCCGACCATGTTCAACGTGATGGGTCCGCTCACCAACCCCGCGCGTCCGCGGTATGCCGCCGTCGGGGCGGCCGATGCGAGCATCGCCCCGCTGATGGCCGGCGTGTTCGCCGACCGCGGCAGCCGGGCGGCGGTCTTCCGCGGGGACGACGGGCTGGACGAGTTGACCGTCACGACGACCTCCACCGTGTGGTGGGTGCGGGACGGCGAGGTGAGTCGTCACGTGGTGGACCCGACGGCGTTCGGGATCGCCCATTCCCCGGTGGAGGCGCTGCGCGGCGGCGACGCGGCTTACAACGCGCAGGTCGTGCGTCAGGTCCTGGCCGGTGAGCGGGGTGCGGTGCGTGATGCGGTGCTGCTCAACGCCGGCACGGCCTTGGCCGTGGTCGGGATGGAGGACGGGGGCGGCCGATTCGGCGCGGCGCCGGACTTCGAGTCCGCCGTGCGGGCGGGCATCGAGCGAGCCGCCGCGTCGATCGACGGCGGCGCTGCAGCGGGCGTGATCGATCGCTGGGTCGCGGCGACGCAGAAGGACTGAGCGGGCCTGCGTCGGCGGGCGTCAGTCGTCGTCGAGTCCGATGTCGAACGCCGCGCCGAGATCCTGGCTGGAGTCGGTGCGGACGGCGATGTGGGTGCGC
>CAZMLG010000231.1:0-4681 GCA_964566985.1 uncultured Intrasporangiaceae bacterium | reverse complement strand
CGCGTTCCCGGTCCGCCCCGCCCATCGCCCGCTGGTGATGGGCGTGGTCAACGTCACCCCCGACTCGTTCTCCGACGGAGGACGCTGGCTGCAGCCCGAGGCGGCCATCGCGCACGGCGTCGACCTGCAGGAGGAAGGGGCGGACATCCTCGATGTGGGCGGCGAGTCCACGCGGCCCGGCGCGCGCCGGCCGAGCCGGGAGGAGGAACTGCGCCGCGTGGTGCCCGTAGTCCGGGAACTGGCCGAGTCCGGCGCCGTCGTGTCGGTCGACACCATGCGGGCGGAGGTCGCCCGCGCCGCGTTGCAGGCCGGCGCGCGGATCGTCAACGACGTGAGCGGGGGACTGGCCGACGACGCGATGGCCGGGGTCGTCGCCGATGCCGGCGCGCCGTTCGTGGCGATGCACTGGCGCGGACACAGCCACGACATGCAGACCCGCGCCGTCTACGACGATGTCGTGACCGATGTCGCCTCGGAGTTGCGCACCCGCGCGCAGGCACTGCGCGAGGCGGGGATCGCCGCGGACAAGCTGGTGTTGGACCCCGGTCTCGGGTTCGCCAAGACCGGCACGCAGAACTGGACCCTGCTGGCACGCATGGCCGAACTGGAGGAGCTCGGCTACCCCCTGCTGGTGGGGGCGTCCCGCAAGAACTTCCTTGCCAAGATCGCCCAGCGCGGCGACGCGCCGGTCCCGGCCGACCAGCGTGATCTGGCCACCGCCGCCGTCAGCGTCGTCCTCGCCCAGGCCGGCGTCTGGGGGGTGCGGGTGCACGACGTGCTGTCCACCATGGCGGCGCTCGAGGTCGTCGCCGCCGTGTCCGACGGGGTGTCCGAATGACCGATCGCCTCACGTTGCGCGGCATCTGCGTCACGGCCTGCCACGGGGTCCTGCCGGAGGAGAAGGCGCTCCCGCAGCGGTTCGTCGCCGACCTCGACCTGGAGTGCGACCTGCGCCGAGCCGGGGAGTCCGACGACCTGACCGACACGATCAACTACGCGGACATCGCCCAGGAGACCGCGGCCATCCTGTCCGGCCGGCCGGCCGACCTCATCGAATCGCTGGCCGCCCGCATCGCCGATGCGGCGCTGGCCCGCGCCGGCGTCGAGGCGGTCGATGTCACGCTGCACAAGCCGCAGGCTCCCGCGGGTGTCACGTTCGCCGATGCCGGGCTCGGTGGCCCGTCGGTGCACCTGCGCCGGCAGCACGACCGCCCCGTCGTCATCGCGTGCGGGGCCAACCTCGGCGACCGTGAGGCCACCTTGGCCGCCGCGGTGCGCTCCCTGGACCGCACCGACGGCATCGAGGTGGTGGCGGTGTCGCCGCTCGTGGAGACCGACCCGGTCGGCGGCCCCGAGCAGCCCGACTACCTCAATGCCGTCGTCGTGGCGCGCAGCCGCCTGGCGCCGCTGCATCTGCTCGACGAGATGCACCGGATCGAGCACTGGCACCGTCGAGTGCGCGAGGTGCGCTGGGGTGCGCGCACCCTCGATCTGGACCTGATCCAGGTGGGCGACCCGGCGGAGGACGGCGATCTGCGGTCGGGCACCGAGACGCTCACGCTGCCGCATCCGCGTGCCCACGAGCGCGGGTTCGTGCTCGTGCCGTGGTCCCGCGCCGATCCCTCCGCGATGCTGCGCCGCGGGGACGAGGTGGTGCCGGTGGCGGATCTGCTCGAGGAGGTCGACACGTCCGGGGTGCGCCCGGGGCCGAGGTGGTGGCCGCTGTGACGCAGGACGGGGTCACCTGGAGACAGTCGGCCTCCGTCGGGGGCCTGGTGTTCGTGATCGCCTACGGCGCGTTGCGGCTGTGGAGTTCGCGCGGTCACACGATGCCGCACAACTCCTGGCTCGCGCTCGCGGTCATGGTCATCATGATCGTCATGGTGCTGCTGGCCGGGTGGGACATCCGCGAATACCTGCGGGGGCGAGGCTCCCGTGTGCCGACGCCGCAGCGTGCCCGGCGCACGCTCGTCGCGGGCCAGGCGTGTGCGCTGGCCGGTGCGGTCGTCGTCGGCTGGTATGCCGCGCACGCGGCGGTGTTCGCCCGTCGTCTGGACGTGCCGTCCGGCCGCGCCGGCTTCTGGCTGTCGCTGGTCCTGGCCGCGGGGGCGGTCGCGCTCGTGGTGGCCGGCTTCGTCGTGCAGACGTGGTGTCGCATCCCGGAGGACGACGAGGACGGGCACGGCGGCGCAGGGGGTGGC
Organism: uncultured Intrasporangiaceae bacterium; assembly: GCA_964566985.1. Classification (GTDB taxonomy): domain Bacteria; phylum Actinomycetota; class Actinomycetes; order Actinomycetales; family Dermatophilaceae; genus Leekyejoonella. The sequence continues at coordinate 2,480 of CAZMLG010000231.1, read as the reverse complement.
GGCGGCGCGATCGGCGCCTGAGTCCGCCGGGCCGGTCAGGCGTCGACGCGGTGTGCCCAGGCGATGAAGTTGTCGTCGAAGTGTCCGCTGGCCTGCTTGCTCTGCGGATCGCAGGTGAGCAGCCGCAGGACGGGCGTCTTCTTCGTGGACGTCCAGATCGTCGAGTCGTCCGGCACCTGGGTGCGCGACTCGACCTTGGTGCGATCGACGACGAAGTGCACCTCTTCGCCGGAGCTGTAGGTGACGATCACCCGGTCCCCCTTGCGCACCCGGTCGAGGTGCTGGAACACGTCGGGGTCGCCGTGGTAGTCGACGTGACCGGCGATGATGGACACACCCTTGAAGCCAGGTTTGACGTATCCGGCCTCCTTGTACCATCCGGCGCGCTGGGTCGGGGGATTGAGGACACCGTTGGGTGAGTCGACCGACACCATGCCGGTGTTGACGATGGTGGTGTCGTGGTCACCGAGCACGACGACGCGCATCGGGTGGCCGTCCGGGGCCCCGTCGGGGGCCTTTGCGTGGGCGCTGGCCGGGGCGGAGTAGGGCGTGACGCGATGGGGGACGGGGGTGTGATGGAACGGCGAGTTCGGCCCGATGCCGGCCGCGACGGCCAGTCCGCCGACGACGACGGCGACCCCGCCGGCGCCGAGCATCGTCTTGTTCACGGTGCGGCGGGTGTGGGTGTGCCGCCGCCGCGACGAGTGAGAGGCCATGTGACTCCTACCGGGATGCCGAGCGCGAGACCGGCGATGCCCGGTGGTGTCCCGCATCTGTGGACACCACCGGGCACTCGGCCGGTCACGAGGTCAGTTCTGGTGACGCTTGCGTCCGAAGGTGAAGGCACCGCCGGCCGCGGCGACGCCGAGGACGGCGACACCGATGCCCCCTGCGGTGAGCAGGTTGGTGGTGCGCGTGTCGGTGCCGCTTCCGGTCATGACGTCCGGGGTGACCTGGATGGTCTTGATCACCGGGTCCTGGCCGGAGTCCAAGGTGCACTTCACCGGAATGACCAGGCTCTTGTTGTCGCCCTGATAGGTCTGGATGTCGGCGGTGAAGTCGCCCACCGAGACCTTGATCTGGCCGGTGTCCGGGCCGGCGGTGTCGGCCTCGCCGGTGCCCGTGGCCGTCGTGGTCAGGCCTCCGCTGTCGGGCACGTCCGTCGGGTTGATGGTCAGGTCGCCGGTGCGGTCGCCGGGCTTCACGACAGCGCCGCTGACGGAGTAGCCGGCCGTGCTGGTGCCGTCGACCGAGGTGATGTTGAGGGACCGCAGCGTGTCGGCCGCGGAGGTGGATGTGGTGACCTTGGCGGTGATCTTCGGCGCGGCCATCTTCTCGTTGACCTTGACGCTGTCCGGTGCATCGGTCGTCACGACGGCCGTCCAGGTGCCCTGGTCCATCGTGGTGCCGAAGACGGTCGCCTCGCAGCTGAACGTCAGGCCGTCCGCGGCATGGGCCGAAGGTGCCGCCGCCATCGTGAGTGCGGCGCCGACGCCGACGACGCCGAGACCGACGAGGCCGCGCTTCACGGTGCGTGATGAGTGTGACTTCGAACTGAGCATGAGCCCTCCTGTCGCAGGCACGCGAGGGCACGTGCCGGCGTCGTCGAATGAGATGTCGTCAAAGACGGATGACCTACCCGCCGGTAATACCCACGAGTACGGAGTAAACCTACTTATCGGTAAAGTCGGGCACAAGCGGAATGGAAAAATTGCCCGCAGTTTTTTTGCTCCGCCTGCCCCGACGACGGAATTACTTGTCGATGTCGCCGACGACGAAGAACATCGACCCCAGGACCGCCACCATGTCGGCCAGCAGGGTGCCCGGCAGCACCTCCGCCAGCACGGCCACGTTGTTGAACGATGCGGAACGCAGCTTGAGGCGCCACGGGGTCTTCTCGCCGCGGGAGACGAGATAATAACCGTTGAACCCCAGGGGGTTCTCGGTCGCGAGATAGTCGTCCCCCTCGGGCACCTTCACGGCCTTGGGCAGTTTGACGTCGATGGGGCCCCGCGGCATCGACGCCAGCTTCTCGACGCACGCCTGGGCGAGGTCGAGGCTGACGTGCACCTGCTCGAGGAGGACCTCCAGGCGTGCCAGGCAGTCACCCTCGGTGCGCGTGACGACGCGGCCGGGCCCTCCCTCGCCGAACAGCTCGGCATACGCCAGGTAAGGCTGGTCGCGGCGCAGATCGACGTCGACCCCACTCGCTCGGGCGATCGGCCCCGAGACCCCGTAGGCCGCGATCACCTCCGGGGTGAGGACGCCGACCCCCCGGGTGCGCCCGTGCAGGATCTCGTTGCCCGTGAGCATGGCCTCGAGGTCGGGCAGGCGGTGGCGCACGGCGGCGATCGCGTCGGTCACCCGGCCGAGCCATCCGTGCGGGATGTCCTCGCGCAGGCCGCCGATCCGGGTGATCATGTAGTGCATCCGCCCGCCGGACATCTCCTCCATGACGTGCTGGATCTCCTCGCGCTCGC
>CAZMLG010000230.1:0-4769 GCA_964566985.1 uncultured Intrasporangiaceae bacterium | reverse complement strand
GCCAGATCGCGGTGCCACCACACCTTCGCCGAGGAGTCCTCGGCCTCTCGTCGGTCCCGCCGGACGCGCGGTCGGCAGTCGATCGGTGCTTCACCGATCCGACGGGTCGTCACGCCGCCACTGTCGACGATCGCAGTCTACGGGATCCGCGGTGGTCCTCCGCCACCGGATTTCCCGCACGGACGGTCCGGCGGCTCCCCACCAGCGGATCGGATCGCAGGCACGGGAAGTTCGCCGAGCGCGGTGTACCGTCCGAGGGTATGACGCCGTCGCAGGACGCTCCCACACCGTCGATCCGCCGTGTCGTCGGTCCCGATCTGCCGGGCGATCGGTTGGTACACGAGGCCACCGCGGTCATCGGCCGCCTGGTCGCTGCCGGAGCAGCACTCGGGTGGGTCGACCCGCCGTCGTTCTCTCATGTCCGCCGGATGCTGCGAGAACTGGCCGAAGCAGATCCACACGACGCCTGCCTCGTCGTCGCCACGGTCGACGACCATTTCGCCGGATTCGGCTACTGGCGCAGGTATGCCAGGCCGACCCATCGGCCGCACGCCGACTTGGAGAAGATCGCCGTCTCCCCCGATCACCCCCGTCGTGGCATCGGGCGGGGCATGCTCGACGAACTCATCGGGTCGGCGCGTGAGGCACGGGTGGAGGTGCTCACTCTGGACTTCCGCGGCGACAACGATCGAGCAGAATCGCTCTACCGCTCTGCCGGGTTCGTCGAATACGGACGCCTGAAGGACTTCGTCGCCCCTGACGACCGGCACCGCTTCGACATGGTGCTCCACGCGCTCGACCTGCGCAGTCCGTCGTGATCCGGGCCCGGTCGGCCCGGCCTATGCGGCGTCGAGGTAGAACCAGCGGCCCGCCCGGCGCTCGAATCGGCTTCGCTCGTGCTGCTCGCCACGGACACCACCCTGGACATAGCGTGCCGTGAATTCGACGATGCCGGTGTCGTCCTCGGGCTCGCCGTCGACGACGTCGTGGATCTGTAGGCCGAGCCATTCGCGAGCCGGGTCCAGGATGACGGCCCTCGGGCGCGTGCGCGGATGCCAGGTGCGCCACAGATAGGCACCATCACCGACCGCGAACGCCGCATACCGCGACCGCATCAGATCGAGTGCCGTCGGCGCCTGCCCGTCGCCTCGATGCCACGGGCCGCAACACCGCTCGTAGGCCGTGCCGGAGCCGCACGGACACCGCCGCGTCGCGTCAGGCACGGGAATCGACCAGCTCTCGGAACTTCTCGACCTGTGCGGCGACCGCACGCACGACGTCGATCGAGTCCAGGACGGTGCCGGGCAGTTCCATGCCGTGGTCGGCGCCCTCCACCTGGAACACGCGGGCGGGGGCGGATCGCGCCACCTCCTGGTCCCAGAGCGCGTCGGCCGTGCCCCCGACGAGCAGGTCCACGGGTGACAACTGTTGGGACGCGGCCTCGATCTCCGGGTCGACGAGGACAGGAGTGAGCCAGACGCCGCGCAGTCGGTGGGCCACGGCATACGGCATCACCAACGTGCCCAGCGACTTCGCGACGACCACCTGCGTGCTGGCGGTTACCTCGTCGAGCGCGGCAGTCGCCTGGGCGGCTGCCGCATCGAACGGGGTGTCGGAGCCGTCCCGCCACTCGACGTCGCGCGCCGTCCAACCGTGTCGGGTGAACACTTCTCGCGTGTAGTGCAGCAGCGGCGCGTCGTGGGGATAACCGCGGCCGGGCAGCAGCGTCACGACACGGTCCGGGTCGCCCTCGTGCACACGAATCAAATCAGTCACAATGCCTAGATGGTTGAGCAAAGTGCGTGGATGCGCAAGATCCGTCAGGATCCGAGCCACTCCGAATGGTATGTCGAGCGCTTCCGCACCATGGCCCGTCAGGGCGCCGACCTGGCCGGCGAGGCGCGCATGATCGACGCCATGGTGCCGCGTGGCTCGCACATCCTGGATGCCGGGTGCGGACCGGGCCGGGTCGGCGGTGAGCTCGCCCGCCGCGGGCACTCCGTCGTCGGCATCGACGTGGACCCGGTGCTCATCACGGCCGCTCGCGAGGATTATCCGGACGTCGACTGGCATGCCGTGGATCTCGCCGAGATGGACCTCGACGATCTCGGTGTGACCGATCGATTCGATGCGTGCGTCTGTGCGGGGAACGTCGTGCCGTTCTTGGCCCCCAGCACGCGCGAGGACGTGCTCGGCCGCATCCGCGCCGCGCTTCGGCCGGACGGTCAAGCCGCCTTCGGGTTCGGCGCCGGGCGAGGCTACGCCTTCGACGAATTCCTCGAGGACGCACGCCGAGCGGGGCTGACGCCCGATCTGCTGCTGTCCACCTGGGACCTGCGCCGCTTCACCGAGGACTCCGACTTCCTCGTCGCGGTCCTGCGCCCGGCGACCTGAGCCGTCCGGGCATCAACCGCGGCGGCGCGCCACCCTCACCTGGCCTCGATACGACCTCCCCCGCTTCGCTCCTCCGGTCTACTCGACCACCCGAGAAAGCGACCCGCGCAACATCCTCCGGTCTACTCGACCGCCCGAGAAAGCGACCCGCGCAACATCCTCCGGTCTACTCGACCGCCCGAGAAAGCGACCCGCGTAACCTCCGCCGGGCGGGAAGGCATCTCGCGCTACATCACCGCCGCGAGGCGCGTGATCGCCTCGTCGAGGTCGCCGGTCTGCCCGCAGAAACTGAGCCGCATGAACCGGTTGCCACCCACCGGATCGAAATCGACCCCCGGCGCGAGGGCGACACCGGTGCGATCGAGGATCTCGGCACACCAGGTGAGCGAGTCGTCGGTGAGATGCCCGATGTCACAGTAGGCGTAGAACGCCCCGTCGGGCGGCGCGAACGAGGTGATGCCCAATTCGGGCAGGCGCTGCAGCAGCAGATCGCGATTACGTGCATACCGGGCGACATGACCGTCGAGTTCTCGTGTGGCCTCCGCCGAGAACGCAGCGATCGCCCCCGCCTGCGACACCGCCGGAGCACAGATCGCGGTGTGTGCCTGCAGCAATTCGACGGGCCGACGCAACCCCCTCGGCACGAGCGTCCACCCGAGTCGCCATCCGGTCATCGAGTGATATTTGCTCAGCGAGCCGAGCACGACCGCCTCTCGGGAGAACTCCCAGGCCGTCGCGCAGCGGCGCCCGTAGGAGATCCCGTGATAGATCTCGTCGGAGAGCAGCAGCACGCCGTGTTCGTCGCACCACGTCGACACCGCGCGCAGTTCGTCGACGTCGATGATGGTCCCGGTCGGGTTCGCCGGGCTCGCCAGGATCAGGCCGTCAGGCCGCTGGGGCAGTGCCTCGAGCATGCCCACCGTCGGCTGGAACCTGGTGGACGCGTCGCACTCCAGGTCGACGACCTCGCAGCCGAGCGCCTGGATCGCGCTGCGGTTGGCCGGATATCCCGGCCGCGTCATCGCGATCCTCGCTCCCGGGTCGAAGGCCGCCAGGATCACCGAGCCGAACGCCCCCGACGAGCCGTTGCTGATGAGCACCTCGTCGGGATGCACCTCGACGCCGTATGCCGTGGCGTAGTGCTCGGCGATCACCTCGCGGAGCGGGAGGATCCCCGCCGTGTCGGTGTATCCGAGCGTCTGCGTCTCGATCGCGTCACTCACCGCGTCGAGGACCGGCCGGGAAGCCGGCGTGCCGGGCTGACCCACGAACAACGAGATGAGGTCGCCGTGGCTCGCCTGGCGCAGGGTCGCCTGCTTCATCACGTCCATGACGTGGAACGGCGCGACATCGCTGCGCCGGGAGGGCGCTCGCGGCGTCCTCATCGTCGGGTTCCTCTCGACGTGTCGACACGGGCCTGCGCGCGCAGCGCGTCGACGTCCTCGGGTCGGTATTCGGGCCAGGGTGCGTCGGCCGGCCGCACCGTCGCCCAGTCACGCCGGCGGGCCACGTCGGCCGAGAGGATCCCCGCGACCGCCGGGCCGTTGTGCAGCCGGCCCGAGACGGCCGCATCGACCGCATCGTCCAGTGGCAACCAGCCGGTCGGCATACCGTGCTCCTCACCCTCGCGGACGAACCCGTCGGCCGTCGCCGCATAGGTGTCCCGAGCCAGGAACACTCGGATCACCTCGGACGACGAGCCGGGCGAGGCGAACAGGTCGACGAGCACGTTCCAGGTGTGCGCATCGAGTTCGGCCTCCTCGCGCAGCTCCCGGGCTGCGGCGTCACGCGGATCCTCTCCCGGTTGATCGAGCAGCCCCGCAGGGATCTCCCAGTCGAAGGTGCGCACCGGGTGGCGGTATTGCTGAATCAACACCACCTCCTCCGCTCCCGGCGCGCCGCGCAGCGCGACGATCGCGACGGCGCCGGTGTGCTGCACGTAGTCGCGGGTGACCTGTCCGGCGTCCCCGAGGTCGATGACGTCGCTGACGACGTCCCAGACCCGCCCGTCATAGGCGAAGTCGCGCGAGCGCACCGGCTGCGGGTCGATCCGATCGCGGATGCCGGTGGGCAGCTCCGGGTGGTCGGTGGTCACGAACTCACCGCGGTCTCGTCGGCGAGCTCACTCGACCGCGCACGCGGCGCCTCCACCAGGCGGCCCGCCTTCTGCGCATCGATGGCTGCGCCCACCAGCCCGGCGAACAACGGGTGGGCTCGGTTCGGCCGCGACAAGAACTCCGGGTGCGCCTGGGTGGACACGTAGTAGGGGTGCACCTCGCGCGGCAGCTCGACGAACTCGACCAGGCTCCCGTCGGGCGAGGTGCCGCTGAAGACCATCCCGGCCTTCTCCAACTGCTCGCGGTAGCCGTTGTTGA
>CAZMLG010000229.1:0-4779 GCA_964566985.1 uncultured Intrasporangiaceae bacterium | reverse complement strand
TCATCGTCACCGAGCTGCCCTACCTCGTCGGCCCCGAGAAGGTCATCGAGAAGATGAAGGAGCTCGTGCAGAAGAAGAAGCTGCAGGGCGTCTCCGACGTCAAGGACCTGTCCGATCGCAAGAACGGGCTGCATCTGGTCATCGAGCTCAAGAACGGGTTCCAGCCGGAGGCCGTGCTGGAGAAGCTCTACAAGTTGACTCCACTCGAGGAGTCTTTCGGCATCAACAACGTGACGCTGGTCGACGGCCAGCCGCGCACCCTCGGACTGAAGGAGCTGCTCGGCGTCTACGTCGAGTTCCGGATCGACGTCGTGCGCCGGCGCACCGAATACCGACTCGGCAGGAAGAAGGACCGCCTGCACCTGGTCGACGGCCTGCTGATCGCGATCCTTGACATCGACGAGGTCATCCAGGTCATCCGCAGCTCCGACGACGCCGCGATCGCACGCACGCGACTGATGGACGTCTTCGACCTGAGCGAACCCCAGGCGAGCTACATCCTCGAGCTGCAGCTGCGGCGGCTGACGAAGTTCTCGCGGATCGAACTGGAGAAGGAGCAGGAGGAGCTGCGCCGATCGATCGAGGAACTGCAGGCGATCCTGGACGACGAGGGCCTGCTGCACAAGACGGTGTCGGACGAGCTCGCCCGTGTCGCCAAGGAACACGGCACTCCTCGGCGGACCGTGCTGTTGGAGCAGTCGGGCACTCCGACCGCGACCACACCGCTCGAGGTGCCCGACGACCCGTGCCTCGTGCTGCTCTCGTCGACGGGGCTGCTCGCCCGCACCACGGGCACGGATCCGCTGTCCAACAGTGGATCCCGCCGCAAGCACGACGCGGTCGTGTCCGTCGTCGAGACGACCGCACGCGGGCAGTTCGGCGCCGTCACCTCGACCGGTCGACTCGTGCGGCTCAGCGCTCTCGAGCTACCGACGCTGCCCCAGACCAACGATGCGCCCAACGTCTCCGGAGGGGCACCGATCGCCGCGTTCATCGATCTATCCGCCGGGGAGCAGGTCCTCACCCTGACCAGCCTCTCCCCCGACTCGGCCGGGTTGGCCCTGGGCACCGCACACGGCGTCGTCAAGCGGGTGACGACGGACTATCCGCACAAGGACCACTTCGACGTCATCTCGTTGAAGGACGGCGACACGCTTGTCGGGGCCGTCGAATTGCGCACGGGTGACGAGGATCTGGTGTTCATCACCTCCGATGCGCACCTTTTGCGCTACAGCGCGTCGCTCGTGCGGCCGCAAGGCCGTTCCGGCGGCGGCATCGCCGGCATCAAGCTGGGATCGGACGCACGCGTGCGCTGGTTCGGGGCGGTCACCCCGTCCGCGGACGCGGTGGTCGTCACCTCTGCGGGCTCCTCGGGGGCCCTTCCCGGCACCGAGGCCGGCTCGCTCAAGGTCACCTCGTATGCCGAGTACCCCACCAAGGGCCGCGCCACCGGCGGGGTGCGATGCCACCGGTTCCTGCGCGGCGAGGACGAACTCGTGCTGGCCTGGGCCGGCCGCACCCCGGCCCGCGCCGCCACGAGCGCCGGTGTCGGCGTGGACCTGCCCGAGGCGGACGGCAAGCGCGACGGCAGCGGCGCGCCGGCTCCGGCACCGATCGCGGCGATCGCCCCCGGCCACCCCGGGGAGGAGGACTCATGAGCCACGCGGTGACCTCGTCCGAGTCCTGTTCCGCGCGGTGGGAGGCCGAGCACATGTCGGCCGCGGGCACCGCGCCGCGAGCGGCCTTCATCGTGGCGCTCGAACAGCCCGGCCCGTGGGGGCACGATGCGATCGCCGAGTCCCATCTGCCGGTGGAGGTTGGCAGCGCGCTGGAGAAGGGGGCCCAGCAGGCAGGCGGGCGACTGTTGTTGATCCGCCGGCCCGACCGCCACGCGGATGCCCGCGAGGAGGGCCGACCCGTGACCGTGCTCGTCGCCGGCGGGCCGCCCACCGACCCCTGGCTGATCGAGGGCGAACTCGACGACCCCGCAGACCTGCTGCGCCTGCCGTGGCAGCTGATGAGCGCAGACGATCCCGACGAGGTCACGGCCTACCTGCCGGAGTTGGAGGAGACGCGCACACCGCACCTGCTGGTCTGCACCAACGGAAAGCGGGACGTGTGCTGTGCCGTGCGCGGCCGCCCGGTGGCCCACGGCGCGGCGGCCGAGGTGCCTGGCCGGGTGTGGGAGTGCTCGCACACCGGAGGTCACCGCTTCTCCCCCACGGGAATCCTGCTGCCGCACCGCCAGGTCTATGCGCGGCTCACGACCGACCTGGCGGTCGAGGCGTTGGCTGAGGCCGCCCGCGGACGGATGCCCGCGGCGTTGAACTCGCCCTGGCACAACCGTGGCCGCACCGTGTGGGACAACGCGGCCCAGGCGGCGGAGGTCGACGTCCGCGCACGCATCGGCGAACCGGGCCTGGCCGCCTTGGAGGTCGTCGCCGAGCGTGACGGTGACCGATGGTCGGCCACCGTCACGCATACCGACGGTCGCGACTGGCGCGTGCGTGCCCGGGAGGCCGACGGCCCGATGTTGGCGGCGTCCTGCGCCAAGTCGGCGAAGCCCTCCCGCAGTTGGATCGTCGAGCCCGCCGACCGGTAGGCCGCCTCAGTCGGCGACCAGTTCCGGGTCCATGGCCGCGGCCATCCGCAGGAACGGCGTCGCGTCGTCGGCGCGGCTCTGCCGCTGCAGGGTCCGCCCCAGCATCAGGTGGGCGTAGGCGTCGTCCGGCGCCCGCTCGACCATCGCCCGCAGCAGCGCCTCGGCCTTGGTCAACTGCGCCGAGTGATAGTAGGAGCGCGCCAACAGCAGCGCCGCGTCGGCCTGTCCGGGGACGGCCTCGACGACGGGTTCGAGCTCTCGCACCGCGTCGGCGTAGTGCTTCATCCCGAAGTACAACTGCGCCAGGCTGAACCGCTCGGCAGGCCCACGAGAAATACCCATGTCGTTCGCCACCTCTCTGCGACGTGTTGCCCCCACCAACGCCGGTGCCCCCACCCGCATTCCGCCGAGCGGTCACTGCACGCCACCGAGCGGTCACTGCGCTCGAGCAAGGCGCCAGCGGACGAGTATGCCGTGCCGCCAGAGAGGCGAATCAGGCTCGTGCAGCCTTGGCCCGGGCCTTGGCGGCCTTCTTGAAGTCACGCACCTTCTGCAAGGACTCGCCGTCGACGACATCGGCGACGGACCGGTAGCTGCCGGCCTCGGCATACGGCCCGATCGCCTCGCGCCACCCCTCGGGGCGCACATCACGCTGTTTGCCCAACAGCGCGGCAAAGATCCGAGCCTTCTGGTCGCCGAACCCCGGCAGCGCCTTGAGACGGCGCAGCAGGTCGGTGGTGTCCGGCGCCTGCGTCCAGATCCGCGTCGTGTCGCCGTCGTATTCGTCGACGATCGTGGTCGCCAGCTGGTGCACGCGCGCCCCCATGGACCGGCCGTAGCGATGGATGGCCGGCGGGGTGGCGCACAGCTGCGCGAACTCGTCCGGATCGGCGGCCGCGATCGTCGCCGGATCGATCGATCCGAAGCGATCGACGATCTTGGCCGGGCCCCGGAAGGCGTGTTCCATCGGGAATTGCTGATCGAGCATCATCCCGACGAGCAGCGCGAACGGGTGATCGTTCAGCACGCGGTCGGCGTCCGGATCCTGGGCCAGGCACAAGGTCTCGCTCATGGACTCAGCGTAGCCGCGGCGTCAGGCCAGGTCACCTCGCAGGATGAGGCCCCGGATGAACTGCGCCTGCCCTGCATGCTGCAGGTCGTCGCCGACCACGCTGGTCAGCCGCACCCCCAACGTGACCGGAGGATCCCAGTGCTCGTCGACGACCCGGTCGAGTGCCGCGTCGTCGAGCGTGCGCAGGTAGCTGCGCGTCTGCTCCCAGACCGCGTCGTAGTAGCCCGTGAACAATGCCGCGTCCTCGACCTGGACGGCGCCCACCTGCTCGCTGCCGTGGCCGTATCCGGTGTCGGCGTCATCGAAGGGCAGGCCGAACTGCCGCGCCCACCCCTTCGCGGTCCAGACCTGTGCGAGTCCCGCGACGTCGGAGATGTGGTCGTCCTGGACTCGCGAGAGATGCCAGACGAGCCAGCCGATCGAGTTCGCGTCGGCGTCGAGGCGGTAGCCGAGCTGCTCCGCGGTCAGCCCGTCGACGGCCTGGTGCACCAGGTCCTGGATGCGCCCATATCCTTCGTCCAGCAGCTGCACGACGTCCATTGGGGTCACGCTACGCGTCGATGCGGTCCTGGTCCATGCGGTAGGCCGATTCGACGAGGAAGTCCTTGCGCGGCGCGACGTTGGAGCCCATCAGCAACTCGAAGATGTCCTCCGCACGCTCCGCGTCGGCGAGCGAGACCCTGCGCAGAGTGCGGTGCGTCGGCTCCATCGTGGTCTCGGCGAGTTGGTCGGCGTCCATCTCCCCCAGACCCTTGTAGCGCTGCAGCGACTTCACGTGCCGGTTCTTCTTGTCCAGATCCTTCAGCACCTGTCGCATCTCGCCCTCGGAGTAGGTGTAGATCACCTCACCCTTCTTGCGGCCCGCCCCGGACACCTCGACGCGGTGCAGCGGTGGGACCGCGGCATACACCCGGCCGGCATCGACCAACGGGCGCATGTAGCGGAAGAACAAGGTGAGCAACAGGGTGCGGATGTGTGCGCCGTCGACGTCGGCGTCGGTCATGAGGATGACCTTGCCGTAGCGGGTCAGGTCGAGATCGAACGATCGCCCGGACCCGGCGCCGATGACCTGGATGATCGCGGCGCACTCGGCGTTCTTGAGCAT
>CAZMLG010000228.1:0-4789 GCA_964566985.1 uncultured Intrasporangiaceae bacterium | reverse complement strand
ACGCCGACGGTGCCCCCTACCAACTCTCCGACACCGGTCGGAAGTTCATCGCCGGGATCCTGCGCCACGCGGGCGAGATCAACGCCGTCACCAATCAGTGGGTCAACTCCTACAAGCGGCTCTGGGGCGGCGCGGAGGCCCCGGCGCACGTGTGCTGGGGGCACAACAACCGCAGTGCCATGGTGCGAGTGCCGATGTACAAGCCGAGCAAGGGGCAGAGCACGCGAGTGGAGATCCGGTCGATCGACTCGGCCGCCAACCCCTATCTGGCGTATGCCGTGCTCCTCGCGGCCGGGATGAAGGGCATCGACGAGGGCTACGATCTGCCGCCGGAGGCCGAGGACGACGTCTGGAACCTCACCGACCGGGAGTTGCGCGCGATGGGGATCGACCCGTTGCCCGCGTCGCTGGATCATGCGGTGCATCTGATGGAGAAGAGCGATTTGGTCGCCGACACCCTCGGCGAATACGTCTTCGAGTTCTTCTTGCGCAACAAGAAGGCGGAGTGGAACGCGTATCGAGACCAGGTGACCCAATACGAGCTCGACCAGTACCTCAACCGGCTGTGAGCGCGGCGGACTGGGAACACTGGCGCGGCACTCTGGCCCGCGTCGGGCTGAGCGACATCGACCGAGCCTTCGGCCTGCTGGACGACCTGGGCGACTGGGTCGGCCCGGAGGACTGGTCCCTCATCCCGCGCCTGTCCGTCGCGGCGGATCCCGACCGCGCGCTTCTCGGGCTCGTGCGCCTGCGCGAGGTGCTCACGACTGCCGAGCAGGAGGAGATCGCACGCATACTCGCCGACGAGCGAGGCCAGGGTCGCGACCGGATGATCCGCCTGCTCGGGGTGTCGTCGGCACTGGCGGATCACCTGGTGCTGCACCACGACCAGTGGCGCGACGTCGTGGACGCCAGGATCCGCAGCCATCCGGAGATGGTCGACGCGCTCGCCGAGGAGGTGGGGGACCGGGTGGGTCACGAGGCCTACGACGCCATGCGGATCGCCTACCGCAGGCAACTGGTGCAGATCGCGACGATCGACCTGATGGGGGACCCCGTCGAGCAGTTCCCGGACGTCGCCGCCGCGCTGGCCGATCTGGCGGGCGCGACCCTCGAGGTGGCGCTGCGGATCGCCCGGCGGGAGATCGACGGATCCGACCGGTGCCGTCTCGCCGTGATCGGGATGGGCAAGTGCGGCGGCCGCGAGCTCAACTACGTCAGCGACGTGGATGTCATCTTCGTCGCCGAACCCGTGGACGGGGTCGACGAGGACGAGGCGCTGCAGACCGGAGCGCATCTGGCCACGGCCCTGATGAACGCCTGCACCGAGCCGACCCGTGAGGCCAGCCTCTGGCAGGTCGACGCGGCGCTGCGGCCCGAAGGCAAGAACGGTCCGTTGGTGCGGACCGTCGACCGCCACCGCACCTATTACGCGCGGTGGGCCAAGCCCTGGGAGTTCCAGGCGCTGCTGACGGCCCGCCCGGTCGCCGGCGCCCCGGAGGTGGGACAGGCCTACGTCGACAGCGTGCACCCGATGGTGTGGGAGGCCTCCCGTCGGGAGCGGTTCGTGGAGGACGTGCAGGCGATGCGCCGCCGGGTCGAGGAGCACGTGCCGCGGGACGAGGCCGCCCGGCAGCTCAAGCTCGGCCCCGGAGGCCTGCGCGACATCGAATTCAGCGTGCAGCTGCTGCAACTGGTGCACGGGCGCACCGACGATCGGGTGCGCGATCGCGGGACACTCGCCGCCGTCGAAGCCCTCTCGAAGGGCGGTTACATCGGCCGGGTGGACGCCTACGAGCTGGACGAGGCATACCGGGTCCTGCGCGTGTTGGAGCATCGTGTCCAGCTGTCGCGCATGCGCCGCACCCACCTGATGCCGACCTCGGATGCCGAGCTGCGCCGGCTGGGCCGCGCCGTCGGGCATCGCAGCAACCCTGCCGAGGCGGTGCAACGGCAGTGGCGCGAGGAGGCGCGCGAAGTGCGACGGCTGCACCGGCGGCTCTTCTACCGCCCGCTGCTGTCCGCCGTCGCGCGACTGAGCGACGACGATGCGCGGATGAGCCCGGAGAGTGCCCAGGATCGTCTGCAGGCACTCGGGTTCCGTGATCCGAAGGGCGCCATTCGGCACATGGAGGCGCTCACGAAGGGCGTCAGCAGGCGAGCGTCCATCCAGCGGACGTTGATGCCGGTCATGCTGCACTGGTTCGCTCAGGAGGCCGACCCGGATCTGGGGCTGCTGGCCTTCCGCCGCATCAGCGATTCGCTCGGCTCGACGCACTGGTATCTGAAGATGTTGCGCGACGAGGGCGGTGCCGCACAGACGCTGGCGAAGGTGCTGGCGAGCAGTCGCTATGTGGGGGAGATGCTGGAACGGACGACCTCTGCGGTGTCGCTGTTCGGCAGCCCGAAGAACCTGCACCCGCTGCCGAGGGCGCAGATCCTGACCGCGATGCGCGCGACGGTCGACCGCCAGGACGACGACGATGCGGCGGTGCTGGCGGTGCGCAGCAACCGGCGCACCGAGTTGATCCGGATCGCTGTCGCCGACCTCGCCGCGATGCTCGACCTGGACGAGGTCCAGGTCGCGCTCGGCGACCTGACGAAGGCGACGTTGCAGGCGGTCCTGGACATCGCGATACGACACGTCGAGCGGGAAACCGGCGAGCCGCTGATGACTCGCGTGGCCGTGATCGGGATGGGACGTCTCGGCGGCGACGAGATGGGGTACGCCAGTGACGCCGACGTGCTGTTCGTGCACGAACCGCGCGACGGCGCCGACCCACAGACCGCGGCGGACCAGGCGACGCAGGTCGTGACCTACCTGCGCACCGCGCTGTCGGGCACCCGTCCCGGCCCGGGGCTCGCGATCGATGCGGGGCTACGGCCGGAGGGCAAGGCCGGGCCGATCGTGCGCACGCTGGAGTCCTACGCCAGTTACTACGCCCGCTGGTCCGAGGGCTGGGAGGCTCAGGCGCTGCTGCGCGCCGCGCCCGTCGCCGGAGACGCGGACCTCGCGGCTCGCTTCATGCAGTTGGTCGATCCACTGCGCTGGCCCGAAGGCGGCATCAGCGACCGTGCGGTGCGCCAGATCCGCACCCTGAAGGCCCGCATGGAGGCCGAGCGGATCCCGCGCGGTGGAGACGTGCGCAGCCACTTCAAGCTCGGTCGTGGGGGACTGTCGGACGTCGAGTGGACGGTGCAACTCAGTCAGCTCCGACACGCGGGGGCGATCCCGGCGATGCGCCGCACGGGGACGATCTCCACCTTGGGTGTCATGGCCGACCACGACCTGTTGACGAGGCAGGAGGCGGCGATGCTGCGCGAGTCGTGGTGCCTCGCGTCGGCGCTGCGCAACGCCTCCGTCCTCTGGCGGGGCCGACCGGTGGACAGCCTGCCCAGCAGCCTGGTCGACTCGGATGCGATCGCGCGTATCCTCGGGCGCCCGGCCGGATCCGGATACGACCTGCACGAGGACTACCTGCGCGTGGCGCGCAAGGCACGCGCCGTGACCGAGATGCGGTTCTACGGCACCGATCTGAGCGAAAACCGTGACAGTCACCCCACGACACGGTGACCTGCGGTGCAGTAGCGCGAGCTGACCGCGGCGTGGACGGGCGCCCCGCCTCGCGGCGGCCGCTGCCTAGAATGACGCGCGTGAACTCCCGAATCGACTTGCGCGGCGCCGCATGGGAATCGCTGGATCCCCGTGGCCTGCGCGACGCGTTGCCCCGTGCCGAACTCGACGTCGAGGCCGCCCTCGACGCCGTCCGCCCGATCTGCGACCGCGTCCATCACGAGGGAGTGGAGGCGCTGCTCGACCTCGGTGAGCGGTTCGACAAGGTGCGCCCGGCGTCGTTGCGCGTGCCGGCCGAGGTCCTTCGGGCATCCCTCGACGACCTCGATCCGGCGGTGCGGGCGGCGTTGGAGGAATCGATCCGGCGGGCCCGCGTGGTGCACGGTGACCAGCGGCGCGACGAGACCACGACTCGGGTCACGTCCGGAGGCACCGTCACCGAGCGCTGGGTGCCGGTGAACCGGGTCGGGCTCTACGTGCCCGGCGGCCTCGCGGTCTATCCCAGCAGCGTCGTGATGAACGTCGTGCCCGCTCAGGTCGCGGGAGTGCCGTCTCTGGCGGTCGCCAGCCCGCCTCAGGCCGGCAACACGGGCGTCTTCGCCGGCTACCCGCACCCGACGATCCTGGCGGCGTGTGCGCTCCTCGGGGTCGACGAGGTTCTCGCGGCCGGCGGTGCACAGGCCGTGGCGATGTTCGCCTACGGTGCCGCCGACCGCGACGGGGATCTGGTGTGTGAACCCGCCTCGTTGGTGACCGGCCCGGGCAACGTCTATGTCGCTGCCGCCAAGCGCCTGCTGAAGGGCATCATCGGCATCGACGCGGAGGCCGGGCCGACCGAGATCGCCGTCCTCGCCGACGACACTGCCGATCCGGAGTTCGTGGCCGCCGACCTGATCAGCCAGGCCGAGCACGACGAACTGGCCGCCTCGGTCCTGGTCACCGACAGCGTCGAACTCGCCGACCGGGTCGACGAGGCGCTCGCTCGGCGCGTCCCGGCGACGCGACACCACGAGCGGGTGCGCATCGCCCTGTCGGGTAGGCAGTCCGGCACGGTCCTGGTCGACGGTCTCGAGGAAGGCCTGCAGGTGGTGGATGCCTACGGGGCCGAGCACCTCGAGATCCAGACCCGCGACGCGGCATCCGTGGCGGCCCGGGTCACCAATGCCGGCGCGATCTTCGTCGGCGACTACGCCCCCGTGAGTTTGGGCGACTACG
>CAZMLG010000227.1:0-4792 GCA_964566985.1 uncultured Intrasporangiaceae bacterium | reverse complement strand
GGTGGGTCTTGCCCAGGCCCGAGTCGCCGTAGACGAACAGCGGGTTGTAGGACCGGGCCGGTGTCTCGGCCACGGCCTGCGCCGCAGCACAGGCGAACCGGTTGCCGGCCCCGATGACGAACGTGTCGAAGCTGTACTTCGGGTTGAGGCGGGAGCTTTGCCAGTCCTCGGAAGCCGGCGGGGTCTGCGCCGGGGACGGGTGCGGAGGCGGCGTCGATTCGGTGCGCATCGCCAGTTGCCCCACGGTGTCCTCGTCGTCGGGGGCGACCAGGCTCTCCTCCGGATCGGGCGCCGTGTCGACCGAGCCGCGCAGCGCGGGGTCGACGGTCACGGCGAGGCGCACGTCGTGGCCGAGCTGCGGGCCGAGCGCCGCACAGACCGGGTCGTGCAAGGAGGTTTCGACGAACTCCTTGGTGTGATCGAAGGGCACGGCGAGCAGGGCCGTGTCGCCGACGACGCCCATGAGGCGTGCCAGGCGCAGATAGGCGCGGTCGCGAGCCGGAATCCCCGAATCCTCGAGTGACAGCAAGGTGGCGTGCCAGACATGTGCGAGCTCTACTTCGGCATCGCTCACCGCGACGTACTCCTTAATGCCCTGACCGGCTTGATGACCGGTGTGAATCGGATGACGTCGCCATCGTAGGCGCACTCGTCCACAGTGTTATCCACAGGATGTGCATACATGGCGGTCCGGACCCGGAAGCCTCGACGCTAACAAGGGTGGCGAGGCGACGGCAACATGGGGGGCGACAATTTTTTCCTCGTCCGGCGTGTCGCCGCGACTCGAGGCCGGTCGATCCGCTTGGGTGAGGGGTTTGGGTCCACCGATCGGTTCGCGCGAACCCGTCGAGCGCGATGGGCGGCTGCTCGGTTTGACCGGCTCTCATCGCCCCCGTATCGTGGATGGAGCCTCTTTGCGCCGAGATCCGTGCCGGAATGCGATGTTGCGAGTGGCACCACCTGCGGTGCCGTCCGGCGAGGATGCGCAAGGAAAGCCTACCGACCCTGCACCACGGGCATCCAGCCCGGATCTTTCGACGGAGACGAACGTGAGCAAGCGGACCTTCCAGCCGAACAACCGACGTCGCGCGAAGACGCACGGCTTCCGCCTGCGGATGCGCACGCGCGCCGGCCGGGCCGTGCTCGCGAACCGCCGCAGCAAGGGCCGCGCCCGCCTGTCGGCCTGAGTCGGTCTCGGGCCGGGCTGGTCCAGGGATGCTCGGGGCCGCGCACCGCTTGCGTACGAGTGCCGACTTCACGTCGGTCGTACGGGGGCGAAGGACGCGGCGCGCGGGCAGCCGACTGCTCGTGCTGTATCTCGTGGTCGCCGACACGACCGCGGACCCCCGTCCGCCGCGTGTCGGCTTCATCGTGTCGAAGGCCGTGGGTGGATCGGTGGTGCGCAACCGGACCAAGCGGGTGCTGCGCCATCAGATGGCCGAGCGGCTCGACGACCTCCCGCCGGGCACGGACATCGTGGTCCGGGCCTGCCCGGACGCGGCAGGACGCGACGCACACACCCTCGGCAGGGAGTTGGACCGACTGCTCGACAAAGCCCGCACCCGGCGGCCGGCATGATCGCCGACCTGCTTGCTCGCCCGCTGATCTGGCTGATCCGCGGATACCAGATCGTCATCTCGCCGATGCTGCCGCCGAGTTGTCGATTCACCCCGAGCTGCTCGGCCTACGGCATCACCGCCCTGCGCCGATTCGGGGTGTGGAAGGGCAGCTGGCTGACGCTGCGTCGGCTGCTGCGCTGCAACCCGTGGAACCGCGGAGGGGTCGACCACGTTCCCGAGAAGGGGGCGCCCCGACGCCGACACGCCGTGACGACAACCATTAAAAGGACATCATGATCGACACCATCCTCTTCCCACTCGAGTGGTTCGTTGCCGTCGTGATGGTGGGGTTCCACAAGGCCTTCACCTTCATCGGATTCTCGTCCGGCGGCGGATGGGGGTGGGCCCTGTCGATCGCCGGCCTGGTGATCGTGCTGCGGGTACTGCTGGTTCCGCTGTTCGTCAAGCAGATCAAGTCCTCCCGCCGGATGCAGCTCATCCAGCCGGAGATCCAGAAG
This sequence comes from uncultured Intrasporangiaceae bacterium, assembly GCA_964566985.1. Classification (GTDB taxonomy): domain Bacteria; phylum Actinomycetota; class Actinomycetes; order Actinomycetales; family Dermatophilaceae; genus Leekyejoonella. Next base: position 2,715 of record CAZMLG010000227.1, on the reverse strand, counting down.
ATCCAGAAGAAGTACAAGGGTCGCAAGGATGCCGAGTCCCGGCAGAAGATGACCGAAGAGCAGATGGAGCTCTACAAGCGCACGGGCACCAACCCGTTCAGCTCCTGTATGCCGATCATCCTGCAGGCGCCGTTCTTCTACGCCCTGTATCGCGTCCTGTATCACATCAAGGACTTCGCCTCCGGCAAGCGCGATCCGATCGGCCCGCTCACCCAGAACCTGGCCGACCAGATCGACAAGGCCGCATTCCTGCACACCCACCTCTCGTCCTCGTTCATGGGGTCGGGTGGCACCGCGAAGATCGTTTCGCTGGTGCTGATCCTCATCATGTCCGCGACGATGTTCCTCAATCAGCACCAGCTGATGCGCAAGAACATGCCGCAGTCGGCGCTGGACAACCCTTTTGCCAAGCAGCAGAAGTGGATCATGTACGCCATGCCGGTGTTCTTCCTGTTCGTCGGCATCAACTTCCCGATCGGTGTGCTGATCTACTGGGTCGTCACCAACCTGTGGTCCTTCGGCCAGCAGTACTTCGTCATCCGGCGTATGCCGGCGCCCGGTTCGGCGGCGGAGAAGGCCATGGAGGCACGCCGCAAGGCCAAGGGCAAGTCGATCAACCGCGTCACCATTCCCGGCCTGAGCAAGGACGACGACACCGAGGACACACAGTCCCCGGCTGCCGCGGCGTCCACCCCAGGGTCCTCGGGCACCACCACCTCGAGCGGCGGGCAGGCCGGCAAGGCCGGCGGCCAACGCGTGCAACCCAAGCGCAACAAAAAACGCAAGCGGTGACGGCGCGCCCCCACACCCCTGCCCATCCTTTCGATGCACTTTGGAGTACTCATGGCTGAAACCACCACCGCGGGCGACCGCCCGGATGCGACCGACCGCCTCGATCGTGAGGGTGAGGTCGCGGCAGACTTCCTCGAGACGCTGTTGGACATCGCCGATCTGGACGGCGACATCGACGTCGACATCGACGGCGACCGCCCGTCCGTGTCGATCGTCGACTCCGAGGAGGGGCGGGTTCCTCGCCGACTGGTCGGCCAGGACGGCACAGTCCTCGAGGCGCTGCAGGAGCTGACTCGCCTGGCCGTGCAGGCCCAGACCGGCGAACGCAGCCGGCTGATGCTGGACATCGCGGGGCACCGTGCCGACCGACGTGCCGAGCTGGAGGAGCAGGCGGCCCAGGTCGCCGCGCGCGTCAAGGACAGCGGCCAGAAGGAGAGCCTGGAGCCGATGACCGCCTTCGAGCGCAAGGTGGTGCACGACGCGGTGCTCGCCGCCGGCCTGACCTCGGAGTCGGAAGGCAGCGAGCCGGACCGCTACGTGGTCGTGCTGCCCGTCGACTGAGGCGTTTCACGTGGAACCGGTGGACGGTACGCCGCAGGAGCTCACCCGACCCCTCGCGGCCGACGCCGTCCTGGGCGACCGGGCCGACCTGATGGAGCGCTACGTCGCGCACCTCGCCGACACCGGCGTGAGCCACGGCCTGATCGGCCCGCGTGAGCGTCCCCGATTGTGGGGTCGGCACATCCTCAACTGCGTCGCCGTGCAGGAACTGATCCCCGACGCAAGCCGTGTCGTCGACGTGGGATCCGGGGCCGGGTTGCCCGGACTGGTGCTGGCGATCGCGCGACCCGACCTGCAGGTCACGCTCGTCGAACCGCTGCTACGGCGCGTGACCTGGCTGGAGTCGGTGCTGGAGGACCTGCCGGTCGACAATGTGCGCGTGCGACGTGCCCGTGCCGAGCAGGTGTGGGACGAGGTCGAGGCGGACGTCGTCACCTCCCGGGCGGTCGCGCGGCTCGAGGATCTGGCACGGTGGTCACTTCCGCTGCTGCGCCCGGGCGGCACCATGCTGGCGCTGAAGGGCTCGTCGGCTCCCGACGAGCTCGCGCGGGCGCACGACGAACTGCGTCGGCTCGGCGTCGGCAGATCGGATATCGTCGAGTGCGGCGGGGGTGAGTCACCACCGACCACCGTCGTGCGCATCGAACTCGAAGGGCCGGCCGTCAGGTCCCGGCCCGAGAAGCGTCAGACCCATCGCCCGTCGGGTGCACGCCGTCGAGGGGGACGGTCGTCGCGACGCCGTCAGTCAAGGAGCAGGTGAGTGACCCAAGCGTCAGCACAGCAACAGCCGACGGGATGGTGGGGCGACCTGCCCGAGGCCCGCGCCGGCCTCGCCGCGGACCGACGAGGCGACACCGCCGGACCGGCCGCCGAGCCGATCGGGTGGATCACGCCCACGGCGGCGCTGGTCGAGCGAGTCGAGGCGGAGTTGCCCGCGGGCGACGCGGAGGCCGAGCTGCGCCACGCGTCCGCCGGAGGCGGCGACCGAGACGACGAATCCAACAAGTCCGTTTCACGGGAAACGACGCCGACCCCGACTCCGACGCTGACCGGGCCGCGTCGGCCGGATCCGGCGGTGCCGGCGACCCGCCGACCGGTGACGATGCCGTCGCTACCGCGGCCACGGCATACCCGGGTGATGACGGTCGCCAACCAGAAGGGGGGCGTGGGCAAGACCACCACCACGGTCAACGTCGCCGCGGCACTGGCCCAGGCGGGCTTGCGCGTCCTCGTGATCGACATCGACCCGCAGGGCAATGCGAGCACGGCCCTCGGCATCGAGCACCACGCGGAGATCCCCAGCATCTACGACGTGGTGGTGGACGGGCGGCCACTCGCCTCGATCCTGCAGCCGTCCCCGGA
>CAZMLG010000226.1:0-4801 GCA_964566985.1 uncultured Intrasporangiaceae bacterium | reverse complement strand
GTCAGGTAGGCGTCGCGGATCCCGTCCAACCCCACGATCTGGCCGCCGAGCGGGAGATCCGGGCCCGGAACGAACTTCATGAGGTCGTCGAGGGAGCAGTCGGGGTGTTTGATCAGATGCCGGGCGGCCCCCACCACCTCGACCAGGTTGTGCGGCGCCATGTTGGTGGCCATGCCGACGGCGATGCCGCTGGCGCCGTTGACCAGCAGGTTGGGGAAGGCTGCCGGCATCACCGACGGCTGCATGAACTGGTCGTCGTAGTTGGGGACGAAGTCGACGGTGTCCTCATCGAGGCTTGTGGTCATCAGCAGTGCGGCGGGTGCGAGCCGGGCTTCGGTGTATCGCGGGGCCGCCGGGCCGTCGTCCAGCGAGCCGAAGTTGCCGTGACCGTCGATGAGCGGCAGGCGCATCGTGAAATCCTGCGCCATGCGCACGAGCGTGTCGTAGATCGCCTGGTCGCCGTGCGGGTGGTATTTGCCCATGACCTCCCCGACGACACGTGAGGATTTCACGTGCGGCCGGTCCGGCCGCAGGTTCAGCTCGTCCATGGCATACAGGATGCGGCGCTGCACCGGCTTGAGGCCGTCGCGGGCATCGGGTAGGGCGCGCGCGTAGATGACGGAGTAGGCGTACTCGAGGTAGGCGGACTGCATCTCCTCCTCGACGTCGATGTCGATGACATTGCCCGCGACGACATCGAACTCCTCGCCACCCTTGCCCTTGTCGCTCTTGCGACGCGCCATGTGTCCTCTCCTTGGGTCGGCCGGTCTGCGGTGCTCATCTTCTCGCACCCGGTGAGCCGGGTCGGAGCCGACACGCGCCGAAGTCCGGTAGTCGTCTGCGCCCCACGGCGGTGCCGGCGGCTCTATCGTGCCCTGTGCACCCGAATCGCTGGAGGATCCCATGAGCATGACCCATGCCCGACGCGTCGCCGTCATCGCGGCGTTCGCCACCGCGGCAATGCCCCTCGTCGCCACCACCTCGGCACAGGCCGCGGCACCCACGAAGAGCTCGCCGAACGCTCGCCAGCTTCGCTCGATCGGCGATCACGCGCTCACGCCCCGCACGCACTTCACGATGAAGGCCGACGGCTCGAGCGGGAAGACGCAGGGAGGAGAGGGCATTCCCAACATCGACATCGTCAAGTCGACGATTCGCACGTATTACAACGCGACCGACGACGGCATCGCGAACAAGAAGCACTCGCCCTACATCCGCGAGATGCACTCCATCGTCGCCAAGCAGAAGCGGTCGCTGCGCCACCTCTACCGGCAGGCGAAGCGCGACGGCAAGAAGCCCGCGATCGTGCTGGATGCCGACGACACCACCTTGATGACGTATGACATGGAGGACGGGGCGATGCACTTCCACTTCGACCCGACGGTCCAGGACCAGGACTGGGTGCAGAAGGAGCGGTTCCCGGCGACGCCCGGGATGGTCGACTTCGTCAACACGGCGCACAAGATGGGCTTCACGATCTTCGGGCTGACCGGTCGCAATGACGACCAGAAGACGGCCACGCTCGGCAATCTGAAGAAGGTCGGCTACCACGGGTTCACGCGCAGACACTACTTCACCAAGTGGACGGGCGAGCCGGGCAGCGCGCAGCCGTCCTACATCCACTGCGCGGTGAAGAACGAGTGCACCACCGTGGAGTACAAGGCCGGCACCCGCCGCCACATCGAGAAGATGGGCTACGACATCGCGCTCAACATCGGCGATCAGTGGTCCGACCTGATGGGTGGTGCGGCCGACCATTACCTGAAGCTGCCGAACCCGACCTACTACCTGCCCTCGCCCGACCTGCCCGGGTGGCACGAGCCGAAGATGTCCCCGCGCACGCACTTCACGATGAAGGCGGACGGGTCGAGCGGGAAGACCCAGGGAGGAGAGGGGATCCCGAACATCGACATCGTCAAGTCGACGATTCGCACGTATTACAACGCAAACAGCGACGGGATCGCGAACAAGAAGCACTCGCCCTACATCCGCGAGATGAAGCACCTGACCCGGGCGGCCACTCCGATCCTGCGGGCGGCGTGTTCGATGGGTCGGTTCTTCGGGCTGAACCCGGCGATCGTGCTGGATGCCGACGACACCACGTTGATGACGTATGACATGGAGGACGGGGCGATGCACTTCCACTTCGACCCGGTGGTCCAGGACCAGGACTGGGTGCAGAAGGAGCGGTTCCCGGCGACTCCCGGAATGGTGCACCTGGTCAACACGGCCGAGAAATCCGGCTGCACGTTGATCGGGTTGACCGGCCGCAATGATGACCAGAAGACGGCCACGCTCGGCAATCTGAAGAAGGTCGGCTACCACGGGTTCACGTCGAAGAACTACTACACGAAGTGGACCGGCGAGGGCGACAGCCGCCGGCCGTCCTACATCCACTGTGCCGAGGCGAAGTGCACGACGATCGAATACAAGTCGCAGACCCGGGCGCATGTCGAGTCGCGTTCCGGCGGCAACTACCTGATCGTCGGCAACTTCGGTGACCAGTTCAGCGACCTCATCGGAGGTCACGCGGTCGCACCGGTCAAGCTGCCGAACCCGACCTACTACCTTCCCTGAGGGACGACCAATAGGAAACATTTGAGTTTCTTGTAAGAACGGCCTACTCTCTAAGAAACTAAACCGTTTCTTGGAGAGTAGGCCGTATGTCCACCACCACCCCCGCAGCCGACGCACCGGCCGCGCGCCTTCCCCGGCCGGTCGTACGCGCGCTGACGGCACTCGTGTGCGGCGGTCTGGCCGCGATCCTCGACGGGACGATCGTCACCATCGCGCTCGACCGACTCGGCACGGCGATGGACGCCTCGACCGTGGCCGTGCAGTGGGTCACCACGGCCTACCTGCTCGCGGTGGCGGTCGCGGTCCCGCTGAGTGGGTGGGTGCAGGGGCGCTTCGGCGGCAAGCGCGCCTGGATGGGCGCCCTGGTCGTGTTCGTGCTCGGGTCGGCCGGGTGTGCGATGGCCTGGGGCATCGGCAGTCTGATCGCGCTGCGGGTCCTGCAGGGGTTCGGCGCCGGCCTGATCCTGCCACTGATGCAGACCCTGGCGATGCAGGCCGTGGGGCGTGCCGATCACCGTCTGATGACCAAGACGATCGCGGCCGTCAGCGTGCCGATCGCACTGGGCCCTGTGATCGGACCGGTCGTCGGGGGAGTGGTGCTGCATTGGCTGGGCTGGCGCTGGATCTTCCTGATCAACGTGCCGCTGATCGGGATCGGACTGCTGCTCGCGCACCGGTTCCTGGCAACGGACCGGCCCCGACCCGGCGGATCGGAAAACCGATTGGACCTGGTCGGATTCGCGCTGCTCGCACCGGCGCTGGCCGGGATCCTGCTGGGCCTGTCCGATGTGGTCACCGACGGCGGTGTCCGGCACACCGACGTGTGGGCACCGGCTGCGGTCGGTCTGGTGCTGCTCGTGATCTTCGTGGCCCGTACCGTCCGGCGAGGCGATCGTGGGTTGATCGACCTCACCGTGCTCCGGCTGCGCTCTCTCTCCGTCTCGTCCCTGGTCCTTTTCTCTGCGGGAGCCGTGCTCTACGCCGGAATGTTCTTGCTGCCGCTGTATTTCCAGCAGGTTCGGGGTGAGACCGTGTTGGTTGCGGCCTTGCTGCTGATCCCGCAAGGAGTGGGCGCCCTGGCGTCCCGAGTCGTCGTGACGAGTCTGGTCACTCGGTTCGGACCGCGCGCAGTCACGGCCGGGGCGATCGTGGTCGCCATGCTGGGCACGGTCCCGTTCGCCTGTGCGGGTCCGCAGACCAGCATCTGGTGGCTCGCCGCCGTGTTGATCGTGCGCGGTTTCGGAGTCGGGGCGGTGCTGATCCCACCGATGATGACCGCCTACAGGGACGTGGCTCGCGAGCGGATGCCGCATGCCACGATGACGACGCGTGTCACCCAGCAGATCGGTGCGTCGTGCGGAATGGCCGTGATCGCGTCCGTCCTCCAGTCGCTGTCGACGAACGGAGCCCTCGCAGGTTTCCGAGGTGCTTTTTGGTGGGCCGTGGCGATCACCGGTGTCGCGTTGCTCCCGACGATGGCACTGGGGCGTGAGAAGCTCGAGGGGTGACGCAGCGAGGCACCACAGATCCGACTCGGACCCGGCGACGGGGCGCCGACCTCGAGCGCGCGATTCTCGACGCGGCATGGGAGCAGTTGGTCGACGAGGGATACGGCAGCTTCACGATCGATGCTGTGGCATCGCGGGCGGGCACCAGCAAGCCGGTGCTTTACCGCCGCTGGAAGAACCGCGAGGACCTGTTCACGGCGGCCGTCCGGCACTATGGCGCGACGCGCGCCGCCCCGGCACCGGACACCGGGTCGCTGCGGGATGACGTGCTGGAGTCCCTGAGGCGGTCCAACACGCGCGACAATCACGTGGCGACGTTGTTGGCAGCCATGATGTCCGACCATTTCGACGAGGTCGGGATGACCCCTGCGCAGCTGCGGGAGGTGTTGATCGGCGGACGACGCAGTTCGATCGAGCAGGCGGTCGACCGGGCGGTCGAGCGCGGTGAGGTCGACCCTGCGCGCGTGTCGCCGCGCGTGGTGGGGTTGCCGTTTGCGCTGTTTCGCAACGAATATTTCATGACTCTCGAGCCGGTGCCCGACGAGGTGTTGCAGGAGATCGTCGACGACATCTTCCTCCCGCTCGTGAGCGCGTCCTGCGGTCCCGCTGATCAGTGATGCCCCCGGGTGGTCGAGTGGGCCGAGCGCCCCGGCGCGAGGGGTGCAGACCTCACCCCGGCCGGTCGAGTAGGCCGAGCGCCCTGGCGCGAGGCCGTA
>CAZMLG010000225.1:0-4801 GCA_964566985.1 uncultured Intrasporangiaceae bacterium | reverse complement strand
GCACCACGGCGGCGGCGTCGGCATCGGCCGGTCCATCCACGCCGGGCAGGTGTCCCTGGCCGACGGCACCGACCTCGCGGACCAGAAGCTCGCCCGCGTGCTCACCAACGACCCCGGTATGGGCGTGATTCGGCACGTGGACGCCGGATACGACCGCGCCGACGAGGTCGCGGCCGAGCGCGGCGAGCGCGTCCCGATGCGCGAGGAGTGAGCATGGACGCGGATACCGGACGAGGACGCGAGGAGCGGACCGGAGCCCCCGCGAAGTATTCGGACGCGCGACGCGGGGGAGAAACGTCGTGGGGTGGTTTCGACCGGATGTGGGACGACCTGCAACCCGTCGGGCGCGCCCACACCGGCGGCTACCGTCGATTCGCCTGGACCCGCGAGGACCACACACTGCGCGAATGGTTCGCCGGGGAGGCCGCCGCGCGCGGGCTCGATCTGACGACCGACCGGATGGGCAACCAGTGGGCGTGGTGGGGCGATCCCGACACACGGCCCGGAGTGGTCGTCGGTTCGCACCTCGACTCGGTGCCCGACGGCGGAGCGTATGACGGCCCGCTCGGCGTCCTCTCCGCGTTCGCCGCGATCGACGCCCTCCGCGCTGACGGTTTCGAGCCCGAAACCCCTCTCGGCGTGGTCAATTTCGTCGACGAGGAGGGAGCCCGGTTCGGCGTGGCCTGCGCCGGATCACGGGTGATCACCGGGGCACTGGACGCCGATCGGGCGCGCGGCCTGGTCGATGGTGACGGCGTCAGCATGGCCGAGGCACTCACCGCGGCCGGCCGCGACCCGCACACGCTCGGCCGTGATGACGAGGCCCTGCGCCGCGTGGGATGTTTCGTCGAACTGCACGTCGAGCAGGGACGCGCGCTCGCCGACCTCGACCCCGACACGTCCGCCGTCGCGATCGGCACCGACATCTGGCCGCATGGACGGTGGCGGATCGATCTGCCCGGCACGGCGAACCACGCCGGCACGACCCGGCTGGAGGATCGTCATGACGCGAGCCTGCTCGCGGCCGAGCTGGTGCTCTCCGCCCGCGCCGAGGCCCGCAGGCACGACACCGTCGCCACCGTCGGGAAGCTGACGCTGCAGCCCGGTGGCGTCAACGCCATCGCCTCGCACGCGACGGCATGGCTCGACGCCCGCGGGCCGATCGAGGCGGACGTGCGGGCCACCGTCGCGGCGCTGGCTGACGAGGCCGCTCAGCGCGGAGGTACCGTGCGCGAGGAGTCGTGGACCGGCGCCACGCCGTTCGACGACGGGTTGATCGGCCGGCTGCGGGCAGTGCTCGGCGACGTGCCGCTGCTCGGCACCGGAGCCGGACACGACGCCGGGATCCTCTCGACCGCAGGTGTGCCGACGGCGATGCTGTTCGTGCGCAACCCGACCGGCGTATCGCACTCGCCGGAGGAGTTCGCCGAACAGGACGACTGCCATCGCGGTGTGGAGGCCCTGACACGCGTCGTGCGAGACCTGGCCTCATGACGGCCTACTGGGCGCCGCAGGCCCTGCTGCCCGATGGGGCCGCCGCCGACGTGCGGTTCGAGGTCGAGGACGGTCGGTTCACCGCCGTCACGGCCGATGCCAGACCTGGTGCGGCGATCCGGCTGCCTGGTGTGGTGATCCCCGGTATGGCCAACTGCCACAGTCACGCGTTCCATCGCGCTCTGCGGGGGCGCACGCACCACGGCGGCGGCACGTTCTGGACCTGGCGCGAGGGCATGTATGCCGTGGCTGCACGGCTCGACCCGGACCGTTATCTGGCGCTCGCCCGTGCGACCTATGCGGAGATGGCGCTCGCCGGGGTCACCGCAGTGGGCGAGTTTCACTACGTGCACCACGACCCGACGGGCCGCCCCTATGCGGACCCCAACGCGATGGGCGAGGCCCTGCGGCAGGCCGCGCGCGAGGCCGGCGTCCGGCTCACGCTGCTGGACACCTGCTACGTCGCCGGCGGGCTCGGACCAGGCGGACATCAGGAGATCTCCGCCGAACAAAGCCGATTCAGCGACGGGGATGCGGACGGGTGGGCCCGCCGAGCGGCCGACCTGGTGCCGGACGACAACACGATCGTCGGGGCGGCGATCCACTCCGTGCGCGCCGTCCCGAGCGATCAGATGCCGACCGTGGTCGCGGCGGCGAGTGGCCGCCCGTTGCACGTGCACCTGTCCGAGCAACCCGCCGAGAACGACGCCTGCCTGGCTCATTACGGCACCACGCCGACCGGCCTGCTGCACCGTGCCGGGGCATTGGGCCCCCGCACGAGCGCCGTGCACGCCACGCACCTGACCGACGACGACATCCGGTTGCTCGGCGACAGTCGCACGACGTGCTGCTTCTGTCCCACGACGGAGCGCGACCTGGCCGACGGCATCGGGCCCGCCCGAGCGCTGCGGGACGCCGGGAGCCCGCTCAGCCTCGGATCCGACCAGCACGCCGTCATCGACCTGCTGGAGGAAGCGCGCGCCCTGGAGATGCACGAGCGGCTCCAGTCGCTGCACCGCGGCCGCCTGACCCCGGCGGACCTGCTGGGCGCCGCGACCGACCAGCACAGCCTCGGCTGGGAGGACGCCGGAACACTGGAGCCCGGGCAGCGCGCGGATCTCGTGGCCATCGCCGCAGACTCGCCACGCACCGCGGGCTGCGCAGCGGACCAGATCGGCTACGCCGCGACCGCCTCCGACGTGCGCACCGTCGTGCGCGACGGACAGGTCGTCGTCGACGACGGCCGACACCGCCTGGGCGACGTCGGCGCGCTGCTGCGCGACGCGATCTCGCCACTGTGGCCACCGACCGACCACCAGCTCGACAAGGAGACCCCATGACCTCCACTCTCGTCACCGGCATCGCCGAACTGGTCACCAACGACCCGAGCCGTGACGCCGGGTTGCTCGGCGTCACGTGCGATGCGGCTCTCGTCGTCACCGACGGATCGATCACCTGGATCGGAGAGGCGGCGCACGCTCCCGACGCCGACGCACGGGTGGACGTGGACGGGCGGGCCGTCATGCCCGGATTCGTCGACAGCCATTCACACCTGGTTTTCGCCGGCGACCGCAGCGCCGAATTCGCCGCGCGCATGACCGGAGAACCCTACGACGGAGGCGGAATCGCCGTCACCCGCGAGGCGACCCGCACCGCCTCCGACGCCCGCCTGCGCGAGCTCGTCGGCCGACGGGTCGCGGAGATGGCGGCACTCGGGACGACCACGATCGAGATCAAGTCCGGATATGGTCTGACCGTCGACGAGGAGGCTCGCGCTCTGCGCATCGCTGCCGAATTCACCTCGGAGACGACCTATCTCGGGGCACACGTCGTGCCACCCGAGCTGCGTGGCGACCGCTCGGCATACGTCGACCTGTGCGCGGGGGAGATGCTCGACGCCTGCGCTCCCCATGCGCGCTGGATCGACGTCTTCTGCGAGCCCAACAGCGAGTTCGCCTTCACCGGTGACGAGGCCCGCCACATATTGCAGGCCGGCAAGGATCGCGGTCTGCTGTTGCGCGTGCACGGCAACCAGATCGGCCCGGGGCCCGGCGCGCAGCTGGCCGCCGAGCTCGGCGCCGCCAGCGTCGACCACTGCACCTATCTCTCCGACGCGGATGTCGCGGCCCTCGCCGGGTCGGACACTGTCGCGACACTGCTGCCCGGGGTCGAGTTCTCCACCCGCTCGCCCTATCCCGACGCTCGTCGTCTGCTCGACGCCGGCGTGACGGTGGCGCTCGCCAGTGACTGCAACCCGGGCACCTGCTATTCCAGCTCGATGCCGCTCATGGTCGCGATGGCGGTGCGCGACATGGGCATGAGGCCGGAGGAGGCGGTGTATGCCGCCACGGCCGGGGCCGCACGCTCGTTGCGGAGGGATGACATCGGCGTCGTGCAGGTGGGCACCCGGCTCGAGGATCTCGTGGTGTTGGAGGCTCCGTCCTACCGACACCTCGCCTACCGTCCGGGGATGCCGATCGCCCACCCGCTGGCGGACCGCATCCCGAGCGGCGCCGACACGCGGTCCTGACCAGAGCGAGATCCGAGCCACGTCGGGCGGCCAAGCATCCACGCCAGGCCCAGCTGATCGAGCATCCACGCCAACCCCACCACACGGCTGGTTGAGTAGTCCGCTGACGCAGTCGAGGACGTATCGAAACCCGGTGAGTCACAACAAAATCCCGACCACACGAGGCACCCGATGAGCCCGTCGCGCCAGGACCAGCACGCCCGGGAAAACATCGAACACATCTCCCATAACCTCTTGACCTCATCGAACTGGTGTGCGTAGAATGGAGCATGGGACACAGGGGAAACGCTTTCGAGGCACCAGAGCCGGACCAGGCCGCCCTGGACATGCTGGACGACGAGTTCCAGCCCCTGGACCTGACCCCGTTCGAACCCGACGACCCAGCGACCGATGCGGGAGTGCTGGCGGGTGGCTCGACCGCGAGAGCGGCACTGACCTCGGGGCCTGCGGGTGCGGGCCGTGATGCAGCCTCAGCGATCCAGGAACTGAGCCGTCAGGTCGACGCGCTGGTGCACGGCATGCATGAACTGACCGGTGAGCGGGTCGACGCGATGATGGACGTCCTGCTCGACCTGGGTGCCCGGATCGAACGGGCCCAAGTCTTCCTGCTGGCCGAGGCGATCGACCGCGGCGTGATCGCCGACTCGAGCGCCGCCACCCCCACGCAGTGGCTGCGGGTCAAGTATCCGTCGATGGAACCCGGACAGGCCGCACGGATCGCGCGGGTCGCGGAGATCATCCGCGACCCCAAACACCCCGCCCTGGCGGGCGTGTTGG
>CAZMLG010000224.1:0-4860 GCA_964566985.1 uncultured Intrasporangiaceae bacterium | reverse complement strand
GCGTTGCGACGCCCACAGGGTGCCCATGTCGTGCATGCCCGCGAAGAAGACGGTGCCGATGGTGACCCACAGGAAGGCCGGCAACCAGCCCCAGATGATCGCGATCGCGGGGCCGACGATCGGGGCCGCACCGGCGACGGAGGTGAAGTGGTGACCCCAGAGAATGAATCGGTTCGTGGGCATGTAGTCGACGCCGTCGCGCAGCTCGTGAGCCGGCGTGACGAACTCCTTGCGCAGCCGGAACACCTTGTTGCCCAAGAACTTCGAATACACCAGATAACCGGCGGCGAACATGGCCAGGCCGATGATCATGAGGATGAGGGAACCCACGTTTCTGCCTCTCTTGACGGGCCGAGGTGACGGTCGTGCGCCCCCGGAGTCGCGCGCGTGAACCCCGACCATCTACTGAACGAGCGCAAAAGTCAATGAGCGCCTGTGCGTGTTGCCGAGCTACTCGCCGGTCACCGGCCGAACGGTGTGATGCGCTCCTTCGCGGCGACGCGCAATTCCATCAGGCGCCCCGAAGGCGCACGGAAACCTACGCGTTCGTAGAGCGACCGTGCTTCGGGCACGGTGTCGAGTTGATAGCGTTCGACATCGTGGCCACTCCCCCAGGTGATCATCCGCCGCAGCATGCGCTCGGCCAGCCCGACGCCTCGATGGTCGGCCCGCACGTAGATCAGGCCCACATGGATCCAGCAGGCCGTGTCCGTGCGCAACGAGGGAAGCATGTGCATCAGCCCTGTTTGCAACAGCCCGACAGCGGTGTGGTCCGGTAGGCAGGCCAACCACGTCGGCCGGTGCTCGAAGTCGGCCAGCCAGGCATCGGCATACTCCTGGATGAAGCCGTCGCGCCGCGACGCACCGGTCTCCAGATCCATCTGCAACACGAGCGCGCCGACGATGAAGGCGTCGTCGCGCTCTGCCATGCGGATCCGGATGTCGTCCACGGGTGCAGTGAATCACAGATGCGGCCCGTGTGCGGCACGCCCGGCTCGGCCGCGTCGTTCAGCCGGTCTCGTCAAGGGGTGGCTCGGCCCAGGAGCCGGGATGCGGGGCGTCCGTCCCCGGTCCGCCGGCCAGTGGCGCGGGCCCCGGGACGACGTGCGCGGCGGCGGCGACGTCGACCAGCCCGGGCCGGGTGACATAGGTGTGATCCGTCTCGCTGATCCACGTGCACCTGCCGTCGGGGCCCATGGTGACCCGCCAGCCGCCCTCGTGCTTGGCCCGGTGGTGATGGCGGCAAAGCATCTGCAGATTCCCTACTGCTGTCGGGCCGTGCGGCCATGGCCGCACGTGGTCGGCGTCGCAGTACTTCGCCTCCCGCTCGCATCCAGGAAAGCGGCAATGCATGTCCCGCAGGGCCACCTCGCGACGGATCCGCACAGTCGGCCGATAGCTCTCGGTGGACGATCCGAGCAAGGCGCCGGTGTCCGGGTCGACGAGGGCAACGTGGATCCGCACCCCGATGCCGTGCAACATCCGGTGGACGTCACGCGTCGGGATGACGCCGACGCCGGGCACCTCGATGTCGGGAATCCGTGGATCGAATGCGTCAGACGGTGGGCGAGACGGTCGCGTCCGCCGAGTTCGGCGCCGTCCCGGCGCCGGACGGGAGGCTCGCCGTGGTCGAGGTGGCGGCGGATGAGACAGGTCGACCAGGTATGCGGTTTCGCGTCCCTCGTCGGTGGTGCCCCGCTGCGCGTCGAGCCTGCTGAGTCGCAGCGCGAAGGCATCCTCTACCGGACTGAATTCGTCGACGTCAGCGTCGGTCCCAGCACGGACATCGCCATCGGCCACGCCATCGCCGTCGGTCGCGGTCTCACCGAGGCCAACGTTCTCGGCTTCACCGCGGCCGTCGGCACCGACGTCGGGTGCCGGTGTGGTGGCGTTGGACTCGGGCTTGATCGGGACGATCACCGTCATGGAGGTCTCGACGTGGGAGTTGCCCAGAATGAGATCGACCATCGCATCGGCACGGCATTCGCCCAGGGATTTGTCGGCCGTGGTGGAGGCGTGTAGGGCACGTGCCAGCTCCTCGACGGCCTGCCGCGCTCGGGCCCCGTCCTTCGACCACAGAACGGCATCCCACTGCGTGGTGCCGGGCTCGACACCGGGCCGCACGGACACGCCGACGGCGTCCTTGGCGCGCTTCTTCTTGACCACTCTCTCGGCCGCCGGGTCGAGTCGGTGCACCAGCGAGCGAGTGCGAGTCTGGACCCTGCGGGATGTCCAGCCGGTGACCCCTTGATGCAGCAGGGTGTCCTCGACACGCGCACAGGTGGAATCGCCTGCCTCGGTCAGCTCCCGGGTGACCTGGGAGACCCGGTAGGCGTCGATCCCTCCGGCGGCCATCGCCTCGACCAGCCGTGGCGTCTTGGTCACTGCGTCGATCGCGTCCTCGACGCGGTTGGTGGCCTGCATCGGCCCCCAGGCCATGCCCGGAGCCAGATCGACATCCGCGAAATCCGTGCGAAATCCCAGGGGGTGCAACATCTCCCGCTCATCTGCGCACCGGTCCGCTTCGCGCTCGTGCGCGCCATCATGGTCCGCTGGAAGATCCCCGCGGTCACGGCCCGGGAGGTCGACGACGACTTCACCAGCTCGAGCGCGTGCTTCGCGCAACAGTGTGCCGACGGCTTGGGAGTTGAGCGACTCTTCGGCGGTGACCTCGGTGGCTGCGAACTGAGTGATGCGCAGAGCCTGGATCGCGGACAGCGTGTTGCTCACCGCCGCGGTCGCCTCCACTTGAGACTGCAGCCCGGCCTTGGTGTGGTATCCGCGGTCGATGCGGGACTGCTCGAAGACACGCCGGCCGAGCCAGGCCATCGCGTCCAACGCGGCGTCGGAGTCCATCCATCCCGTCTCCGGGTCAGGACCGAACATCTCGGTCAGCGCGTCGACCCAGGGCGGCCGCTCCCCCGGTGACTCGCCTCCCGGCATGACATCGTTCATACGTTCTATGATACGCATGTTCGACGTCCCCGTCAAGACCCGGACGAGACTCACGAGAAATCCTCAAGATCCGCGGGGCCGGGTAGACGATTTCGCAGGCACCTTGACACCTGCCGCGTGCTGATGGCTCCCAGATCTCGCGAAACCGGGGGGATGCCGCTGGTAGCCTCGCAGCCGTGGAGGGAGACGAGTTCGACTTTTCGGCGCTGCATCGCGAGCCGACGGGTCAAGAGCGCAAGCGGTTCCGTGACGCAGGGGCGCAGGGGCGCCTCGGCCCGGGCTTCGACCCGCCCAGCGGGATCGGGTGCGAGATCGTCGGGTGGCTGGTCGTGGCCGGCCTGGTGGCGCTGTTCCTGGGGCACTGGCACGACGGCGCCGGCACCTGGGCTCGAGTGATCGAATCGGTGATCGTGCTGGTGCTGATCGGGGTCGGTGTGGCAGCGCGCTTCGCGGGCAACACCCCGGAGGTGACCAAGCGCGTCGCAGCGGTGCAGTTCGCCTGGGCGAACGACATCACGCCGTGGTATGAGAAAATTGGACATGAGGATGATGAGGCAGACGTACCGGTCGCGGCGCGCCCCGACACCTGCCAACCATCCACGATCAGCGGGGAACAGCGGTTCCGGTGGACGATGGGCGGCCGCGAGGTCCAGGCCGGGCAGTTCAGCTGCAACGTGTACAGCCACTGGACGCAGGCGTACCAACCTCACACGTACCGGTACGTCGCGGTCCGGCACGACGGGGACCTGCCGCGGTGCCGTTACGGCCCGATCACCAAGTCCGCGTTGAACTCGCCGTACACGCAGAACGAGCTGGACTGGAAACGAGTCGACTTCGATGACCATGACCCGCCGAAGCGATGGGTCTGGTGCGAGAACAGTGCGCCCGCTCGGGTCCGCGAGATATTTTCCGTGGACTGGTTGCAACAACTCGACACCTTGGGCCAGGTGACCTACCTCGAGATCGACCGCGAGTGGGTGTCACTGCGCATCAAGGGCACGTGGGACGAACCGCAGCCGTGGGCGGACGGGATCGCCGCCATGGACCTGGTGATCGACAGGCTTGTCGGAGCGAAGACCTGACGTCGGGGCGGTCATGGTGCATCGGACTCCCCACCGCGGGCTGAGGTCCGGCTCACGAGACATGGTGCAGCCCCGGGATCGATCGGGTCCCGGGGCTACATCTGTCCAACGCGGCTCACACCTGGCGGCGTTCCTCCACGGCGCTGAGGATTTCTGTGACTGCCTGTGCCACCGGGACGCCGTTCTGCTGCGAACCGTCCCGGTAGCGGAACGACACTGCGCCGGCCGACCGGTCCTCGTCCCCGGCGATGAGCACGAAGGGCACCTTCGATTTGCTCGCGTTGCGGATCTTCTTCGGGAACCGATCGGCGCTCTCGTCCATCTCGACGCGAATTCCCTTGGTTTTGAGTTGCGTCAGGACATCCCACAGGTAGTCGGCATATTCGTCGGCGACCGGCACGCCCAGCACCTGCACCGGGGAGAGCCAGGCCGGGAATGCTCCGGCGTAATGCTCGAGGCCGAACCGCGCAGGCTGGTTGAAGTCGTACTGGATCGTCGACAACTGCCAGGTGCGGCCGATCGCGTCCTTCGCCTGCACCGAGATCTTCGGCCCGTAGAACGCGGCGCCACCCGGGTCGGGCACCAGGTCCAAACCGGTGTCACGGGCGGCCCGCTCCAGCAGCGCGGTGGCCTCGTCCCACTGCTCGTCCGATCCGATGAACTTGTCCTTCTTGTCGCCCTCGGTCTCGCGGGTGGACAGCTCGAGATAGAAGTCGTCGAGGCCGAAGTCCTTCAGCAGGCCGAGCACGAAGTGCAGCAGGTGCTTGACCTCGTCGGGCGCCTGCTCCGGAGTGACGTAGGAGTGCGAGTCGTCCTGCGTCAT
>CAZMLG010000223.1:0-4919 GCA_964566985.1 uncultured Intrasporangiaceae bacterium | reverse complement strand
ACGGTGACGTCGAGCTGTTCTTCCTGCGCCCCCGCGACATCGCGGTCTACGTCGGACAGGGCACCCTCGATGTCGGCATCACCGGCCGCGACCTGCTGCGCGACTCCGAGAGCCCGGCGGAGGAGATGCTGCCTCTGGGGTTCGGCGGGTCGACCTTCCGGTATGCCGGACGGCCCGGGATCGCCTCCAGCGTCGAGGACCTGGAGGGTCGACGGGTGGCCACCAGCTTCCCCGTGCTGGTGCAGGCCGACCTGGCCATGCACGGCGTGACGGCCTCGGTCGTCCGCCTGGACGGAGCCGTGGAGACCGCCGTGACCCTCGGCGTCGCCGACGTCATCGCCGACGTCGTCGAGACCGGCACCACGCTGCGCAACAACGGCCTGGAGATCTTCGGCGAGCCGATCCTACGCAGTGAGGCGGTGCTCATCCGCCCGGCCGACCGCCCACCGAGCACCGCCGTGCAGATCCTCGAGCGGCGTCTGCAGGGCGTGCTGACCGCCAACCACTACGTGATGATGGACTACGACATCCGCGTCGAGCTGGTCGAGCAGGCCTGTGCCCTGACACCCGGTCTGGAGTCCCCGACGGTGTCACCGCTGCACCGCGAGGGGTATGTGGCGGTGCGGTCGATGGTGCCGCGCCAGGTGACCAACTCCGTCATGGACGAGCTCTACGAGCTGGGCGCCCGCGCCATCCTGGTCACCGAGATCGCGGCCTGCCGGCTATGAAACGGGTCGACACCACCTTCCGGCCGCGGCGTGCCCGTGTGGTGTCGATCCTCTCGGCCATCGCGGTGGTGGTGTTCTTCACGATCCTCGCGATCACCATGGACCGTGGGGGCGCGACCGGCTGGACCGACTGGGACAGCCGCTTCATGATCATCTTCGGCGTGATCGTCGGCCTGTGCGTCCTGCGCTTCGGGCTGGTGCGCGCGGTCCCGGCCGAGGACGGCCTGCACGTGCACAACCTCGTGCGCTCGCACGTGGTGCCGTGGGAGGCGATCGTCAGCGTCCAGTTCGGGCGCGGAGCCTCGTGGTTGATGCTCGATCTGGCCGACACCGAGCAGCTCGCGGTGATGGCGATCCAGGGTGCCGACGGCCCCTTCGCACAGCGTGAGGCGCAGCGGTTGGCGAATCTGGTGCAACGGCATACCCGGTCGAGCCGGGACGACTGAGCCCGTCTATCGCTCGACGGTCTTCGAGGAGCTCTCCTCGTTGCGGACGATCTGGGTGCGCACCACGGAGTAGTACAGACCCAGGGCCAGGGCGCCCACGATCGCGACCGGTGTGAGCGCGGCCTTGATCCACAGGGCACAGACGACGATCACCGCGGCGTAGACCAGCGGAAGAACGCGATCCAGCAGGTGATAGTTCACAGCAGCCTCCGTACTCGTGTCGGCGGCCCGGGTGCCGCCCCTATGGGCCAACCTAGGACATCCTGAGTGTCCTTGCCATGAACACCGCCTCGACGGCGGGCCCGCAACCCCGGTTCAGCCGGTCTCGAGCACCAGGTGGGCGTGAGCACGCGGTGGGTCGGCGTCGAACACGGCGTCCTCCTGGTGACTCCAGCTCGACCAGTGGGGCGCGAACATCTCACCGTCCCGCTCCAGACTGCGTCGCTCGCGCAGGGACGATGGAGCCTCCAACCACACGCGCACGTCGATGAGAGGTCGGGCCGGCAGGCAGGTGCTTCCGCAGCCCTCTACGAGCACAAAGCGACTCGGGGGCACTTCCACGGTCTCGGCATACCGCCCTTCGTGCCAGTCATAGCGCGGATAGGCGACCCGGCCTCCATGCTGGAGAGGTTCCAGGACGTGGCGGGTGAGCAGCGGCACGGCAGCCGCCAGCCCATCCCATCCGGGATAGAGCTCATCCATCGAGACGATCGGGCAGGGCGCCAGCCGACGGGCGACCTCCGCGGCGGTCGTGGTCTTGCCCGACCCGCTGCGCCCGTCGATACCGACCACGACGGTGCGCTGACGGTGCTGCGCCATCGACCGCGCAGCGCGGGCGATGGCCTCTGCGACGTCGCTCGGCCGGGTGCTCACCGGGCAGATCGTATCGAGCGGGTCATCCTGCGGCGGACGCGCGCACCGTAGACTGCAGCGGTGCCAGGGAGCGTCCAGTCCGTCGAGCGCGCCGCCGCGATCATCCGCATCCTGGCCTCCTCGGACGGCCCCCGGCCCCTCGGTGAGCTCGCCGAGCTGCTCGATCTGCGCAAGAGCACCGTCCACGGGCTGGTGCGGACCCTCGCCGGGATCGGATTCGTGCGGCAGGAGCGCGCGACAGGTGACTACGTCCTGGCCGATGAGCTCGCCCCGATGGCCCCGGTCGCGATGGATGTCCATGAGATGCGTGCGAGGGCGATGAACTGGGTCGATGCGCTCGCGGCGAAGTCGGGGATGTCGGCGCGGCTGGTGGTCATGCCCCGTGTGGCGGCGACTCACGTGACCGGCGGCGTGATCGTCCAGCACGTCTTCGCACCGACCCGGACGCGACAGCGGGTGGAGACCGGTGAGCACCTTCCCCTCCACTGCACCGCGGAGGGGAAGGTGCTGCTGGCCCTCGATCCTCGTGGTGCGGCCGTCCTGCACGCGCTGTCGTTGGAGCAGCGAACCCACCGCAGCCTGCGCACCCGGCAGGACGTGCGCCAGGATCTGGACCGGGTGCGACGGTGCCGCCACGCCGTCGACTACGGCGAGCTCGAACCGGACCGCGGAGGAGTGGCCGCGCCGGTTCACGGGCACGGGGGCATCGTCGTGGCGGCCCTGGGGGTACGGGGTCCACTCGAGCGGATCTTCACCGCGACCCGCGCACCGCGACCGGAGGTGCTCGGCCGCCTGCGAGAGGCCGCCGCCGGCACCAGTCGCGCCGTCGTCGCGGAGCGGTGGTGAGATGAGCGAACAGTTCGTCCTCAGCATCGACCAGGGGACCACGTCCACCCGAGCGATGCTCTTCGATCGTCGGGGCCGCCTGGCCGGTGTCGCCCAGCAGGAGCACCAGCAGTTCTTTCCCCGTCCGGGATGGGTCGAGCACGACGCCTGGCAGATCTGGCGCCACACCCGACAGGTCATCCCTCGGGCGATGACCGAGCTGGGAATCGGTGCCGATCAGATCGCGGCCATCGGGGTGGCCAACCAGCGTGAGACGTTCGTGCTGTGGGACCGCACCACGGGCAGACCGGTGTGCCGGGCGATCACGTGGCAGGACACCAGGGTCGGCTCGATCGTCGAGGAGCTGCTGCACGATCCCGGGGAGGACTTCTTCCGCGACCGGTGCGGGATCCCGCCGGCCGTGTACTTCACCGCGCCCCGGATCATGTGGTTGATGCGGCACCGGCCCGAGATTGCCCGACGAGTCCGGTCCGGTGAGCTGCTCCTCGGCACGATGGAGACCTGGATCATCTGGAACCTCACCGGCGGTGTCGACGGCGGCCGGCACGTCACCGACGTCACCAATGCATCGCGGACGATGCTGATGTCACTGGCCGACCTGGACTGGGACGACACCCTCTTGGACTTCTTCGACGTGCCCCGTGCGGTCCTGCCCGAGATCGTGCCGTCCTCAGGAGAGATCGCGACGGCGGAGGGGCCCTTGACAGGGGTGCCGATCACCGGGGCGGTCGGCGACCAGCAGGCCGCACTGTTCGGCCAGACCTGTTTCTCCCCGGGTGAGGCCAAGTGCACCTACGGGACCGGAGCCTTCCTGCTGCTCAACACCGGTGAGGCCGTGGTGCGCTCCAGCCACGGCATGCTGACCACCGTCGCCTATCAGCTGCAGGACGGCCGCACGGCCTACGCGTTGGAGGGCTCCATCGCGGTGGCGGGCGCCCTGGTGCAGTGGGTGCGCGACGGGTTGCACCTGGTGGACTCCGCGCCGCAGATCGAGACGCTGGCGCGCACGGTGGAGGACAACGGCGGCTGCGTGGTCGTGCCGGCCTTCGCCGGACTGTTCTCGCCCTACTGGCGCCACCAGGCCCGAGGTGTGGTCGCCGGTCTGACGGGCTACGTCAACGCAGGCAACCTGGCCCGCGCGGTGCTGGAGGCCAGCGCCTGGCAGACCGCCGACGTCGTGGAGGCGATGAACGCCGACGCCGGAATCCCTCTGACGTCCTTGAACGTCGACGGCGGTATGACGTCGAACAACCTGCTGATGCAGATGGTCGCCGACGTGATCGACGCACCGGTGATCCGGCCCATGGTCAGTGAGACGGTCAGCCTCGGTGCGGCCTACCTCGCGGGACTGGCGGTCGGCTACTGGCCGGATCTGATGGGGCTGCGCAGCAACTGGCACCGTGCGGCCCAGTGGGACCCACACATGTCGAGTGAGCAGCGGGAGCACCAGCACGTGCTCTGGCGGGCCGCGGTGGAGCGATCCCTGGACTGGCCCGAGGCCGCTGCCGATCACTGAGGCGGCATCCGACTCCGTGATCGGCACGCGCCACCGGTCAGTCGACGTCGACCCAGTCCAGGGTGCGCTGGACCGCCTTCTGCCACCCGGCGTAGCCGGTGGTGCGCTGCTCGTCGGTCCACTGGGGAGTCCACCGGGTGTCCTCGTTCCAGTTGGACCGCAGCTCGTCGGTGTCCTTCCAGAACCCGGTGGCCAGACCGGCGGCATAGGCCGCGCCCAGGGCCGTGGTCTCGGCCACGACGGGTTTGGAGACGTCCACGCCGAGGATGTCCGCCTGCAGCTGCATACACAGGTTGTTGGCCGTGACGCCTCCGTCGACCTTCAGCGAGTCGAGGGTGACACCGGAGTCCTTCTCCATCGCGTCGCTGACGTCCTTGCTCTGGTAGCAGATGGACTCGAGGGTGGCCCGGGCCAGGTGCGCGTTGGTGTTGAATCGCGACATCCCCACGATGGCCCCGCGGGCGTCGGAGCGCCAGTACGGGGCGAACAGACCCGAGAACGCCGGCACGA
>CAZMLG010000222.1:0-4934 GCA_964566985.1 uncultured Intrasporangiaceae bacterium | reverse complement strand
TGCCCATTGTGCTGGCGCCCTCCCCCCGCGCTGGCGGGGGGCACACGAGGTGTGCCCACGGCCTACGCATCTGTGCACGTCGAAGTCTTCTGCGGCCGCCCGGCGCGTGTTACGTTCGGCGCATGCAACGGTCCCAGGTGCGGGCCGCGGTGTCCGGCCTCGTCAGGCGCGGAGCGCGCGTCACCGTCGGCCTCGCCCGCCCGTCCTCCCGCCCGCGGTATGCCGCGGCGGTGCGGCGGCACCTGACCACGCCGCCCAGGCCGCACACCGGCGAGCGGTGCCGCGCCTGTGGCGCCGCGCGGCCCAAGGTGCGCACGATCACCTCGTCCAAGAACGCCCATAGGGTGTGCGAGGTGCGGATCTGTCGCCGCTGCGGCCACGTCGCCAACCCGCAGAATCTGCGCGACTACGGCGAATTCGAGCACATCGACAAGCTGCCGATGCGGGCGCGGGTCGGCACCGAGAAGCAGGGCGGCCGGGAGTTCCAGATGGCGCGCATGGCGGCCGAGATCATGGGCCGGCCGGACCTGGACGTGCTCGTCTACGGTGCCGGGCGCAGCCTGGACAACCGGCACATCGAAAAGCTCGCCGGCGTGCGCAACGTCGCGATCGGAGACGTGATGAGCCTGCGCGAGGACGCCGAGTTCATCGACATCACCGCGCCCGCGACCCGCACCTTCTCGCTGGTGATCGCGTGTGAGGTCATCGAGCACTTCCTCGATCCGCGCACCGAGTTCCCGGCACTGCTGAAGTTCCTCGACAAGGACGGGTTGCTGGTCTGCTCCACCAACATCTACGACGGCGGCGACCTGGAGAAGCAGAACTACATCTTCGTCCCGGGGCACACGTCCTACTACACGCCGAAGGCCCTGGCGCACCTGGCTCGAGCCAACGGATTCCACCTCGACTTCCGTGTCCCCGAGGTCGCCCTGGGCTACGGCGGACCACGCAAGCGCTACGTCTTCCTCACCCGGGATCGCTCCCTGCTGACCGACATCGCCTGCTACTTCGGCACCCACCTGTATGCCGCGTCGGACCCGCCGCGCAAGAGCAAGATCCTGTCGAGACCGGCCGGGCAGGAGAAGGCCGAAGGTCAGGCCTGATCCGGTCGGGTCCGCCCCAGCCAGGCCATGAGGCGGTCGGTCGGGGACGCGCCCGCGGGGGCCTCGACCTGCGGGCCGAAGTGAGGGCCGCGGGACTCGTTCAGGCTCTGCGACAACCGATCGACGTGGTCCAGCAGCAGATCCGGCAGGTCGAGCCGGATCCCGGCCGCTGCGGCGATGTCCCATGCGTGCACGGCGCAGTCCGACGTGGGTAGGCCGAGCGCGGACGCCAACGGCGCCTGACCCCAGGGCGTCTCGACGACGCGGTCCAGGTCGGCCCCGGCCACGAGTTCGCCGACGCGGCGGGCGGTCTCGGCCCACTGCAGTGCCGCCGCCTCGGGGTCGGGAGCATCCTCCACCGAGGCCGGGCTCCCGGCATACCGCCCGGAGTCACCCAGCAGGGCGATCACCTTCCGTAGCGTTCCGGTGACATGGACGAGGACGTCCCGGGCATCCCAGCCCTCGCAGGGTGATGGACGGGTCCAGTCACCCGGCTCGAGCGCTCTCACCTGATCGGTCACCACGGTCACTGCGGCCACAAACGTCTCGCGTGCATTGTGCATCCGCCAACTCTACCGGCGGAGCCCGACCGTCACCTGGAAGCGGATCCGCACTGCGCGCCCGCCTCCCCGCGGCAAAAAATGGGAGGCGATGTGTCGGTGCCGCCGCATACAGTGGACCGGCCATGACCACTCCCACCACCGAGCGATCTCTCGCCCACGAATCCCCTTCGCAGCCGCCCGCACCCACCGATCCGCGCCGCCGGCTGACGCTGCATCGGTTGCGTCACCCGCTGGGCGTCGTCGCCCTGGTGTTCCTCGCGCTCGCGGCCATCGGGCAGACCCTCGGCACCGTCGCGGTGGGCCAGGTCGCCGAGGGTCCCACGGTGACGCTCGTGACCCTGCTCGGGCTGTGCGTGATCGGTGGGGCACTCCTCGACACCCTGGGGCGATTCTGGTGGGCCGGCGTCGTCGACCGCGCGGAGGGCACGCTACGACAGGACGTCGTGCGGGCTGCGCTGCAGCAGCCGGTCGCGGCGCTGACCGAGCAGGCCGTCGGGGAGATCCTCGATCGGGCCGACGACGACACCCATGAGCTGGGCACGCTGATCAGGCAACAGGTGTGGGGCCTGTTGCGCGCGCTCTTCGGATGCGTCCCGATGTGGATCGTGGCGGGCCTCACCTGGTGGCCCGCCTGGATCCTCTTCCCCGTGTTCGCCTCGCTGACGACCTTGGCCGTGCGTCGGTTGCTCGCGCGGATCAGTGAATTGAAGGTGCTGGAGGAGATGTCCTGGACCGACCACGCCGCGGCCCTCGAGGAGGCGATCGCCGGCCGGGACGACCTGCGCACCAACAAGGGCCAGGCCTTCGCGATCGCCCGATTGAGCCGCCTGTCGGCCGCGGTCCACGACCGGTTCGCGGCCGTGGTCGGCGTCGAGCGCATGGTCGGCCTGCGTGCCGGCGTGCTGCTGCACGGGCTGCTCGCGGCCGTCGGAGTCGTCGGCCTCGCGCTGGCCGCCGACGGCGACCTGTCCGTCAGTCGGCTGGTGACGTTGTTCCTCATCACGACGCTGTTCGTCGGCCAGATCGACATGACGGTGCGCCACCTGCCCGATGTGCAGGCCGGCATCGGAGCGCTGGTGCGCGTGCGGCAGATGCTGGGGGCCGCCCCGGAGCCCGCCGGGGGCACGGCCCTGCCCGATGGTGCGCTCGACCTGCGGTATGCCGACCTCGACTTCGCCTATCCCGAGGGGACGTTCGCGCTGCACGGCATCGACCTGCACGTGCCGGCCGGGCAGACCCTCGCGCTGGTCGGCCGCACCGGGTCGGGCAAGTCCACGCTCGCCTCCTTCCTGTCACGGGCGGTGGAGCCGCCGCGCGGCACCGTTCATCTCGGCGGGGTCGACGTCCGCGAGGCCGACCTGACCCGGTTGCGCGCCACGATCGGCGTGGTCACCCAGCGCACCGAGCTGATCTCCGGCACCGTGCTCGACAACATCACGCTGTTCGCGGCGATGCCGCGCGAGCGAGTCGAGGGCGCCGTCGCCGAGTTGGGCCTTCGGGAGTGGGTCGCGGGGCTGCCGGACGGCCTCGACACCCTGCTCGGCCCCGGCGGCACGTCGCTGTCCGCCGGAGAGGAGCAGCTCATCGCCTTCGCGCGGCTGCTCGTGCGTGACGTCCAGGTCGTGGTGCTCGACGAGGCCACCGCGCGCATGGACCCGCTGACCGAGCGCCTCGTGACGATCGCGGCCGATCGCCTGCTGCACGGGCGCACCGGCATCCTCGTCGCCCACCGACTGACGACGATCGCCCGTGCCGATCTGGTGGCGGTGCTCGACGAGGGCCGCGTCATCCAGTCCGGCGCCCGCGCGGCGTTGGCCGAGCAGCCGGGGCCGTTGCGCGACCTGCTCGCCGCGGGCGCGGCCGAGGAGGCGGCCGCGCCCGACGAGGTCGGCGCCGGTGCGCAGGTCGGCGGCCGGCGCCGCACCGGTCCGCCCCCACGGCGTCCGGACGTCGGCGACGGGCCGAGCCTGGCCAAGGGCATCTGGTCGGCGCTGTGCACCCGCCCGTCCTGGGGAGCGCTGTCGATCGGGCTCTTCCTCGGCAGCGGCCTGACCGGTGCGCTGGGCGTGCTCACCGGCACGGCGTGGGGCCGTCTGGTCGAAGACGTCCGGCGCGGCGCCCCGTTGATGACGACCGGCGTCCTGCTGGTGCTCAGTCTGCTCGTCGCCCCGTTGCTGCTGGCCGAAGCGCTGCGGCGCTATCCGCGCTGGTGGGTCGAGGTGATGCTGCGCTCGCGGATGAGTGTGCTCATCGGCCAGACCCGGCAGCACCGTCTCCCGCCGACCCCGGCGGGAGAAGTGGTGGGGCGGGCGCTCGACGCGGACCGCTACGCACGGTATGCGGACCGGTGGGTCGACTTCATCAGCGGCCTCGTCGTGGCCGCCGTCACGGCCTTCGCCGGCGGCACGCTGCTCGCGGGCGCCGTGCCCGTCGCCGTCATGGTGGCCGCGGCACTCGCGTCGGCGGCGGGCCGCCCGGTCGCGGGGCGGTCGGCGGCGAAGTCGTCGAAGGCGCGGGCGGGGTTCGGCCGAGCCCTGGTGTCCACCCTGGATTCCGCGCGCACCGTCAAGCTCGCCGGGCGCACCGCGCAGGCCCAGGCACACCTGCGCCACGTCGACGGCGGGCGCGTCGAGGCGGCGGTCTTCGAGCACCGTGTGCAGGCGCTGCTCGACGGCGTGCCGATCATCATGGTGCAGTGCGGCGTGGTCGCCGCCTGGGTGGCCTACCTGCTCGACGTGTGGGGGCTGGCCACGGCCCTGCTCGTCTCCATGGCGGTCAGCGGGTTCGACTGGTTCGGCCGCGTCGCCGGTGCCGTCATCACGGAGGCACCGGGCACGCGGGCGTGGCAGCACGCGACGAACCGCCTCGCGGGCGGGGTCGACCTGATGGATGTCCCCTCCGACGTCGATCTGGTGGCCGGCACCGCGCCGCGACCCGCGGCGGTGTCGCGCACCCGCCTGGAGGCCTTGGAGCTGCGCGATTACGGCGTGACCCACGACGACGGCACCATCGGGGTGTCCGGCGTCGACCTGACAGTGCGCCGCGGCGAGCTGGTGCTGCTGCTCGGGCAGGTTGGCTCCGGCAAGTCCAGCCTGTTGTCGTCACTGGCCGGTCTGCTCGCCCACGAGGGCTCGATGCAGTGGAACGGCGAGCGGGTCACGTCGCCGGAGGACTTCCTGCGCCCGGCGCAGGTCTCGCACATCGCGCAGGTGCAGCGGGTGCTGTCCGGCACGTTCGCCGACAATGTCGCCCTGGGCTACGACCGCGA
>CAZMLG010000221.1:0-4963 GCA_964566985.1 uncultured Intrasporangiaceae bacterium | reverse complement strand
CCGACCTGTCGCTGCCGAAGATCGGGCAGAAGTTCGGTGGCCGCGACCACACGACGGTCATGCACTCCGAGCGCAAGATCCGCGGCCTGATGCCGGACCGGCGCGACCTCTACGAGCAGATCAGCGAACTCACGACGCAGATCCGCCGCGCCACATCCTGAATGCACAAGGTTGTCCCCAGCATCTGTGGATAACTATGTTCGATGTGGTCGCTCCGACCACCGCATTCGAGCACACCGCGCGCGTTGTCCCCAGCATCAACAGGCTGTGGAAAACTCGGTTCTCCCCGATATTCCCGCTTTCCACAGGGCTTGTGCCTCATCGGTGCTCCACTGTGCACGACGACCCCCGACGTCGAGGCCACGCGGTGGACGGGCTGTGCACAGCCGACTGCCGTCCACACCCCGCTCACGTTATCCACAGGTCCGGTGCGCACGTTATGCACAGTCTCCTGGCCCGGCATCGTCCGGTTCGCCAGGGTTATCCACAGTTTCCACAGGCGTGACGACGACGATGATCCCTGTGACACCACCATCCTTCCGCCCCGATGGCTGGGGACGAACTGCCCCACAAGCCTCCGGGAAGCCGCCACGAGGTCGTATCGTGGGGCGCACCCCCCTCTGCCCACCGGGGATTGGAGACCTTCTCCTCGGCGGGCTAGGGTCGACGCGCGCCTTCGGGCGCACCCGCACATCCCGCCGGCACGCCGGCGCAGACGCAAGGACGGTTTGCTAGTGAAGCTTCAGGTGGATCGCGATGTCTTGGCCGAGGCCGTCACGTGGGCCGTACGCGGGCTGTCGCCTCGTCCTCCCGTCCCCGTCCTCGCCGGCGTCCTGCTGGATGCCGGCCCGGAAGGGCTCACCCTGAGCGCCTTCGACTACGAGGTCTCGGCCAAGGTCACGGTCGACGCCCAGGTCGACGAGCCGGGCACCGTCCTGGTGCACGGCAAGCTGCTCGGTGACATCTCGCGATCCCTGCCGTCCGGCAAACCGGTCGACGTCACCGCCGACGGCACCAAGGTGCAGGTCGTATGCGGTGCCAGCCGCTTCTCGCTGCAACAGATGCCCACGACCGACTACCCCACCCTGCCGACCACCCCGGACCCGACCGGCACCGTGGCGGGTGACCTGTTCACCAAGGCCGTCAGCCAGGTCGCCATCGCCGCCGACCGCGGCGACACGCTGCCGATCCT
The DNA here is from genome assembly GCA_964566985.1 of uncultured Intrasporangiaceae bacterium. Classification (GTDB taxonomy): domain Bacteria; phylum Actinomycetota; class Actinomycetes; order Actinomycetales; family Dermatophilaceae; genus Leekyejoonella. Next base: position 3,771 of record CAZMLG010000221.1, on the reverse strand, counting down.
CACCGGCGTGCGCGTCGAGATCGAGGACGACACACTGCGCCTGCTGGCCACCGACCGCTATCGCCTCGCGCTGCGAGAGATCTCCTGGAACCCCACCCAGGCCGAGTCGTCCCACGTCGCGCTGATCCCCGCCCGGACGCTCGCCGACACCGCGAAGGCACTCGGGGCCTCGGGCAAGGTCGAGATCTCCCTCGGCGACGCCGCGGGAGGTGAGGGTCTGGTCGGATTCGAGGCCGGCTCCCGCCGCACCACCACCCGGCTGCTGGACGGCGACTACCCGAAGGTCACCTCGATCTTCCCCACCAGCGTCGACACGGTCGCCATGATCAAGACCTCCGAACTGGTCGACGCCGTGCGCCGCGTCGCGCTGGTCGCCGAGCGCAATACCCCGGTCCGGCTGCGCTTCGAAGAGACCCAGGTGGCCATCGAGGCCGGTCAGGGCGAGGACGCGCAGGCCAGCGAGGCCGTGGAGGTCACCCTCACCGGGCCGGAGCTGGAGATCGCGTTCAATCCCCAGTTCCTGCTCGACGGGCTCGGCGCCATCGGCACCGACTACGCCCGTATGGCGTTCACCCAGCCCGGTCGCCCGGCCGTGCTGTCCGGGCAGGACCAGCCCGACGACGAGCCGGACGAGTCCTACCGTTATGTGCTGATGCCGGTGCGGTTCGCCAGCTGATCGCCGTCGGCCGGTTCGCCGCCCGGCGGCGCCGCACGCGAGTAGCGTCGGACCCGACACGGACTGCGAGCAGCAAGCACCCGACATACCAAGGAAGGCAGGGGCAGGCATGCAACTGGGATTGATCGGCCTGGGCAAGATGGGCGGCAACATGCGCGAGCGCATCGAAGCGGCCGGGCACGAGGTCGTCGGCTTCGACACGAATCCCGACGTCAGTGATGTGAAGGACCTGGCCGAGTTGGTGCAGCGGCTCGACGCCCCCCGCGTCATCTGGTCGATGGTGCCCGCCGGCGCGGTGACCCAGTCGGTCATCGACGAGCTGGGCGGCCTGCTGTCCGAGGGAGACCTGGTCGTCGACGGCGGCAACAGCCGCTTCACCGACGACGCCCGCCACGCGGAGGAACTGCGGCAGAAGGGCATCGCCTTCGTCGACTGCGGTGTGTCCGGCGGCGTCTGGGGCAAGGCCAACGGCTACGGGCTCATGTGCGGCGGCGCGCCCGAGGACGTCGAGCGCGTCATGCCGATCTTCGACGCGCTGCGCCCCGAGGGACCCCGCGACGAGGGATGGGTGCATGCCGGTGACGTCGGCGCCGGGCACTACGTGAAGATGGTGCACAACGGCATCGAATACGGCCTGATGCAGGCCTACTCCGAGGGCTTCGAGCTGCTGGCCAAGAAGGACATCGTCAAGGACGTGCACGGCTCGTTCAAGGCGTGGACCCGCGGCACCGTGGTGCGCTCCTGGCTGCTCGACCTGATGGTCAAGGCGCTCGAGGAGGATCCGGCGCTCGAGGAGATCAGCGGGTTCGTCAACGACTCCGGCGAGGGCCGCTGGACCGTCGAGGAGGCCATCGAGAATGCCGTGCCGATGCCGGTGATCTCGGCCTCGCTCTTCGCCCGGTTCGCCTCTCGACAGGAGGACTCCCCCGCCATGAAGGCCGTCGCGGCGCTGCGCCACCAGTTCGGCGGGCACGCGGTCACCAAGGCCGGCGAAGAAGGCGTCGTCACCGACCACTGACCTGTCGCGCGGGTGAGCCGGGCGAGGACGCTCGCGTGGCCGTGGCCTGGCCGGTTGAGCCGGGCGAGCACGGCAGCGTGACCCCACTCCGGCCGGTTGAGCCGGGCGAGCCCCCTGGGGCGAGTCCGTGTGGAAACCAGGTGACGTGCGCGTTCGGCCGTCGTCAGCCGTGGTCCCGCCGCTCCCAGATCATTCGCCGCTGTTTCCCCTGTTTGACCCTGACACCGTGGAAGACGGGATAACGGACTCATGTTGTCCATCGGAGCCTTCGCGCAGATCGGCCAGGTGACCCACCGCATGCTGCGGCACTGGGACACCGCCGGCCTGCTCGTGCCGGCTCAGGTCGACGAGTTCACCGGCTATCGGTCCTACGATCCCTCGCAGCTCGCCCGGCTGCACCGGATCGTCGCGTTGCGGCAGCTCGGGTTCGGGATCGACGACATCGCGTCGATCCTCGAGGCCGGCCTCGACACCGAGCGCCTCGCCGGCATGCTGCGCGCACGGCATGCGGAGGTCGAACGGGAGCATCGGATCGCGACCGCGCGACTCGCCGACGTGCGGCGCAGGCTCCACCTGATCGAGAGGGAGAATCAGATGTCCCGCATCGAATGTGTCGAAAAGCCCTTGCCCGGCATGCGTCTGGCCGCCCGCACCGCGGTGGTCGCCGAGCAGCCCGAGATCGCCGGCGTGGTCGGCCCGTCGTTCGATGCCGTCGCCGAGATCATCGGCGACCGGTGCGGCACGCTGGAGACGCCGATCGCCTGCTATACGCAGGTCGAGGACGGTCTGAGCGTCACCGCCGGCTATGCCTACCCCGGCCCGGCGCGCGACGGCTTCGACCTGGTCGAACTGCCGGCCGTCGACCGGGCGGTGTGCTGCGTCCACCTGGGATCGATGGACCGTATCGCTCGGAGTTGGCAGGCCCTGCACGAAGAGATCCTCGAGCGCGGGCTCGTGCCGTCGGGCTCCTGCCGCGAGCTCTACGTGCGGGCCGAGTCCGACGACCAGGCCGACTGGGTCACCGAACTGCAGCAGCCGGTCGTCCCCGGCTGAGATCGCGGCCGGGGCATCACCTCGCCTAGGCTTCGGAGTGTGTACCTGCGGCATCTGACTCTGGCGAACTTCCGTTCGTACGAGTCCGCCGACGTGCCGCTCACCACCGGAGTCACCACGTTCGTGGGCCGCAACGGTCAGGGCAAGACCAACCTCGTCGAGGCCGTCTACTACCTGGCCACGCTCGGCTCCCACCGCGTCGCCCAGGACGCACCCCTCGTGCGGGCCGGCACAGACCGGGCCGTCGTGCACGCCGCCGTCGTGCACGACGAGCGCGAACAGCGCATCGAGTTGGAGATCAACCCCGGCAAGGCCAACCGCGCACGCCTCGGTCGCGCGCCGCTGGGCCGGGCACGAGAGGTGCTCGGGGCGTTGCGTGCGGTGATGTTCGCTCCCGAGGACCTCGCGCTCGTCAAGGGCGACCCGGCCGGACGCCGACGGTTCCTCGACGAGCTGCTCGTGGCACGTCAGCCCCGCTGGGCCGGGGCCCGCGGCGACTACGACAAGATCGTCAAGCAGCGCAACGCACTGCTGAAATCGGCACGCAAGGCCCCGAACCCGTCGGCCGTGCTCGAATCGCTGCCCGTCTGGGACACCCACCTGGCGCAGGTCGGCGCCAACCTGACGTATGCCCGACTCCGGCTGATGCAGGACGTCGCGCCCTACCTGGCGAAGGCCTACGCCCAGGTGAGTGACGGAGCGGGCGAGGCGCACACGACCTACCGCAGCAGCCTGCACGAGGAGATCGCCGAGGCGATCGCGGCAGGGGAGGTGCCCTCCGTGGGGCAGATCGAGGAGGCGATGCACGAGACGTTCCGAAGGCAGCGGACCGGCGAGGTCGAGCGCGGCCTGACCCTCGTCGGGCCGCACCGGGACGACCTCGAGCTGCGGCTGGGCGAACTGCCCGCCAAGGGGTATGCCAGCCACGGCGAGTCGTGGTCGTTCGCCCTCGGCCTCAAGCTCGCGGCGGTCACCCTGCTGCGCCACGACCTGGACACCGATCCGGTGCTGATCCTCGACGACG
>CAZMLG010000220.1:0-5043 GCA_964566985.1 uncultured Intrasporangiaceae bacterium | reverse complement strand
GCCTCGATACGGCCTCGCGCCGGGGCGCTCGGCCTACTCGACCGGCCGATAGGGGCGATGGGGGCCTCGATACGGCCTCGCGCCGGGGCGCTCGGCCTACTCGACCGGCCGGGGTGAGGTCTGCACCCCTCGCGCCAGGCGCTCGGCCTACTCGACCGGGCGGGTGGCCGCGTCGATACACCCTGGTTTCTTCGCCGTGTCGGGCACTCGATCAGCCAGGCGAAGGCTGATGCTGACGGCCGGCGCGGGTGTGCCAGAGCCACCAGAGGCCGGCCATCGGAAGCACCAGCGGCACGAATCCGTATCCTCCGCCGAAGTCGGACCAGACGGTGGTGTCGGGGAAGGCCGCCGTGTCCAGGATGCTCCACAGCCCCACGGCGAGGACCCCGCACATCTCGGTGCCGATCGTGACCCGGGCGACACGCACCGACGTCGGACCCGACCGTGCCAGCGCGACGGTCGCGACGATGTAGATGACCGCGGCGAGCGCCGACAGCAGGTAGGCCAGCAGTCCCTCGTGGTAGTAGGGGCTGCCCGGTTGGAAGTACTCGATCAGCTGGAGGACCGAGCGCCCGGTCGCGGCCAGGGCGAACAGTCCGTAGACGGCGATGAGCATCCGACCGAAGCCGGTGCTGGTATGCGGTGTCGTATCAGCCATTCCCGTTCCACAGTTGTAGCAGGCGTCCCACCATCACCAGGAGGCCGAGCGCGGCCACCAGGATCACACCGGTCCCCCAGCGCGACTCCCGTTCGGCCACAGCCCAGAACCCGGCGACGGGGAGGACGAAGATCAGCCCCACCAGATACGCGATGAACAGTCCGGTCGACAGGTGCCCCTCGGCGCTGCCGGCCTGGACGATCCCCACCACGAGCTGCACGACGATGGCCACCTCGCACGCACACGCGAGGTAGAACATCGGGTTGTCGATCGCACGGCCCCGGATCGTGAGGTAGACGGCATACACCGCGAGCGCGGCCAGCAGCACCACGAGGGTGAGGGTCAGCGGAGCGAGCACCGCCACATCCTACGGACCGGGCAGCACACCGCCGTGCGGCAGGCCCTCACTCCCCTGCTGCCGCGGGCCGGCCCATCACGCGTTGGCGATGAGGCCCATCTCCGCAGCACTGGCCAGCCCGGTATGCCGTGGCAGCACCCGGACCGTGTACCCGATGGCACCCGTGCGGGCGATGCGCACCGTTCCCTCGAACGGGGTGCGACCCTCCGCCGTCGGCGCCATCGGATCCAAGGTGTCGATGTTCACATCGGTCAGCTCGTCGGCCTCGTCGACGCGCCCCCGCACGACCTGCACCTCGACGTCGTCAGGAGTCAGGCTGCCGAGTGAGACCAGCGCACGCACCCGGAACTCGTCCCCGACCTGCGGGGTGTCGGCCACGTCGAGGGAGTCGGCGTAGTCGACCGACACGTCGTGGAAGCCGGCGCGCACGCGCTGCTTGTAGGCCGCCAGGTCGCGTGCCGCGGCATACCCGTCGGCCGCCATCGCCCGCTCGGCCTGTGCCGCGGGCGTGTAGAGCTGCTTGGTGTAGTCACGCACCATCCGGGTGGCCAGCACCTTGGGTCCGAGGGTCTGCAGCGTGTGGGTGACCATCGCCAGCCAGTGCTGCGGCAGACCGTCGTCGTCCCGGTCGTAGAACCGTGCGGCGACCGAGGACTCGATCAGGTCGTAGAGGGCCGCGGACTCGAGATCGTCCCGACGCTCCGACGACTGCACCGCCTGCCCTGAGCCCGTCGAAGGGTCCGCGGTCGGGATCGCCCAGCCGTTCTCCCCGTCGAACCACTCGTCCCACCAGCCGTCGAGGATCGACAGGTTGAGCGCACCGTTCAGGGCCGCCTTCATCCCCGATGTGCCGCACGCCTCATAGGGCCGCAGCGGGTTGTTGAGCCACACGTCGCAGCCGGGGTAGGGGCGCTGGGCCATCTCGATGTCGTAGTTGGGCAAGAACGCGATCCGGTGGCGTAGTTGCGGGTCGTCGGTGAACTGCACCATCTGCTGGATCAGCTTCTTGCCGGTCTCGTCGGCGGGGTGCGACTTGCCCGCGATGACCAGTTGGACCGGGCGGTCCGGGTCGAGCAGCAGCCGGCGCAACCGCTCCGGGTCACGCAGCATCAAGGTCAGTCGCTTGTAGGTCGGCACGCGGCGGGCGAACCCGATCGTCAGCACATCGGGGTCGAGCACGTCGTCGACCCAGCCGAGCTCGGCCGGCGTCGTGCCGCGGCGCAGCGCCGACTTGCGCAGCCGCTTGCGCACGTCCGCGACCAGTTGCTCACGCAGTTCGCGCTTGACCTTCCAGATGGCTTCCGGAGGCATCGTGCCCACCGCGTCCCATCCCTCGGCCTCGCGCACGCTGTCCCAGCCGAGGTGTTCCCCCGCCAGCCGCACCACCTTCGGGTCCATCCACGTCGGAGCGTGAACGCCGTTGGTGATGCTGGTGATCGGCACCTCGTCCGCGTCGAAGCCGGGCCACAGGGCCCGGAACATCGACCGGCTCACCGTGCCATGCAATTGTGAGACACCGTTGGAGCGCTGGGCCATGCGCAGCCCCATGACCGCCATGTTGAAGACGCCCGGGTCCCCGCCCTCGTAGTCCTCCGCGCCGAGCGGGAGCACCCGCTCCACGGGCACCCCGGGCAGTTCGCAATCGCTGCCGAAGTGTCCCTTGATCTGGTCGATCCCGAACCGGTCGATCCCGGCCGGGACCGGGGTGTGTGTGGTGAAGACGTTGCCGGCTCGCACCGCCTCGCGCGCGACGTCGAAGTCGAGGCCCTGACCGGTCACCAGTTCGCTGATCCGCTCCAGGCTGAGGAAGCCCGCGTGCCCCTCGTTGCAGTGATACACCTCCGGTTCGGCGGCGCCGGTGACCCGGGACCAGGCGCGCAGCGCACGCACCCCGCCGATGCCCAGCAGCATCTCCTGTTGCAGCCGCTGCTCGCCGGCGCCGCCGTAGAGACTGCTGGTCAGCCCGCGGGCCGCGTCGTCGTTGCCGTCGACGTCCGAGTCGAGCAACAACAGCGGCACTCGCCCGACCTGCGCACGCCAGATCTGCGCGTGGACCGTACGTCCCGGCATACGCACCGAGACCCGGGCGGGCACTCCCGACTCGTCGCGCAGCAGCGAAAGGGGAAGGTCGTCGGCGTCCAGGATCGGATAGCGCTCCTGCTGCCACCCGTCTGCCGACAACCCCTGCTTGAAGTACCCGGTCTGGTAGAACAAGCCGACCCCGACGATCGGCACCCCCAGGTCGCTGGCCGACTTGAGATGGTCGCCGGCGAGGATGCCGAGCCCGCCGGAATACTGCGGAAGCACGTGGGTGATCCCGAACTCGGCACTGAAGTAGGCGATCGCCCGGGGTGCGTCGTCGCCGAGGCCCTGCTGGTACCACCCCGGCGTCGTGAGGTAGCGGCGCAGCCCCTCCCCCGCCTCGGTGACCCTGCGCACGAACTCCTCGTCGGCGGCGAGCGCGTCCAACTCGTCGGTCGTGAGGGACGCGAGCAGCGCCACCGGGTCCTCGCGCACGTCGGACCAGCGGCCGGGGTCGATGGATCGGAACAGTTCACGGGTCCTCGTGTGCCACGACCAGCGCAGATTCGTGGCGAGCTCACCCAGTGGGGTGAGCGACTCGGGGAGGACGATGCGGACATGGAATCGTCGGATGGCCTTCACGCCCCCGATCGTAGACGGCATCTTTACGGCCGTGGTCGTGGTTGTCGGGCTCGAGACCTTGTAGCGTCGTGCCGTGACTGTTTCGCAGCCGACTCCCTCGCGATCCCGGGCGACCTCGGGTGGTGCCGCCCCGGGGCGTATCCGGGGCGGGCAGCCGATCGGACGCATACCGGTGCTCGACGTCCGGCCACTGGTCGACCACGGCGCGTTCCCCGTCAAATCGGTCGTCGGAGAGCCCTTCGAGGTCACCGCGACCGTCTTCCGCGAGGGGCACGACGCGGTCGCAGCCACCCTCGCCGTGACCTCCCCCGATGGTGACGTCGACCGTCTGCCGATGACCTGCGTCAATGCCGGCCTCGATCTGTGGAGTTGCCCGGTCGAGGCCGACCGCACCGGCCTGTGGTCGTATGCCGTGGAGGCCTGGTCCGACCCCTACGCCACCTGGGTGCACGACGCGACCGTCAAGATCGGTGCGGGGGTCGACGTCGAGTTGATGCTCGAGGAGGGGGCGCGGCTGTTCGAGCGCGCCGCCCGGGAGGTCGACCACACCGAGGACGCGTCCTCCACGCTGCGGCGTGCGGCCGCGACGATGCGCGACGCGGCCCGCGACGTCGAGCATCGCCTGGCCGCCGGCACCGGCTCCCCCGTCGCCGATCTGATGGCCCATGCCCCGTTGCGTGACCATGTCACCTCCTCCACGGCCTACCCCTGGCTCGTCGAGCGCGAGCGCGCCCTCACCGGAGCGTGGTATGAGATCTTCCCGCGCTCCGAGGGCGCTCATTTCGACGAGGAGTCGGGCACCTGGATGTCCGGCACGCTGCGCACGGCGGCCGAGCGCCTCGACGGGATCGCCGCGATGGGCTTCGACGTGGTCTATCTCACGCCGGTCCACCCGATCGGCACGACCAACCGCAAGGGTCCCAACAACACCCTGGTGGCCGGCCCGGACGACCCCGGGTCGCCCTATGCGATCGGCGGCCCGGACGGCGGCCACGACGCCATCCATCCGGATCTGGGCACATTCGACGACTTCGACGCCCTCGTCGCTCGCGCACGCGAGCTGGGGATGGAGGTCGCACTCGACCTGGCGTTGCAGTGCTCCCCGGACCACCCGTGGGTGGCGAGCCATCCGGAGTGGTTCACGACACGCGCCGACGGCTCCATCGCGTATGCCGAGAACCCGCCGAAGAAGTATCAGGACATCTATCCGGTCAACTTCGACAACGATCCCGACGGGATCTATGCCGAGGTCCGCCGGGTCGTGCAGGTGTGGATCGATCACGGGGTGCGCATCTTCCGGGTGGACAATCCGCACACCAAACCGGTCGAATTCTGGCAGTGGCTCATCGCCGACGTCGCCGCG
>CAZMLG010000219.1:0-5092 GCA_964566985.1 uncultured Intrasporangiaceae bacterium | reverse complement strand
GCACGGCACCGCTATCGTGGCCCTCGCCGCCCTGCGCAATGCGCTGCGCGTGGTCGGCAAGGAGTTGAAGGACGTGCGGATCGTGCAGAGCGGCGCGGGCGCGGCCGGCACCGCGATCACCCGCCTGCTGGTGCGGGCCGGGGCACGCGACATCGTCATCTCCGACATCGACGGCATCGTCGCCTCCGACCGCACGGATGTGTGCGACGGCAAGCATCCCGACCTGCGGTGGATCGCCGAGCACACCAACCCCCGCCACGTCACCGGCGACCTCAAGGGCGCGCTGGCCGGTGCGGACATCTTCATCGGCGTCTCGGCGCCGAACCTGTTGACCGGAGACGACATCGCCACGATGGCCGATGACGCGATCGTCTTCGCGCTCGCCAACCCGGAACCGGAGGTCGACCCCAACGCCGCCGCGCAGCACGCGAAGGTCGTGGCGACCGGCCGCAGCGACTTCGCCAACCAGATCAACAACGTGCTGATCTTCCCCGGAGTGTTCCGAGGGCTGCTGGACGCCCAGGCCACCGACGTCACCGACGGCGTCATGCTGGCCGCCGCCGAAGCGCTCGCCGACGTCGTGACCGAGGACGAACTCAACCCGGCCTATATCGTACCGAGCGTCTTCCACGCCGACGTGGCCAAGGAGGTCGCCGCGGCGGTCGCCGAGCAGGCCCGCCAGGAGAAGGAGGCCGAGGGGAAGGACGCCGAGGAGTAGGGTGACCCGCGCGACGGGTGCCGCGCGAGCACGGATGGCGATGGGCCGGGGGACCGATGAGACGCGAGCGGTCCTCCTTCCCGTCGCGATCCTCGTCCGGCCGATCCGGAGTCTTCGCACGGGCTCCTGACGTGTCGGATCTCACCCGTGTCGACGCCCCGGCGCGGCCTCAATGGTCGTGGCCGCCCTCGAGCAGCCGCTATGATGGAGAGCGCAATCACCTGATCTTGCGTTCCCTGTCGATTCCTTCGTGAGCGCCGAGATCCACCTCTTCGGCGCAAGAGCACCTTCCCTATGGGCCCACGATGCACGGGATGGCCCCGGTCTGTGGTGCGCGCCGCGATCGATAGGACATCGATGAAGCAGAACCGCACCGGGCACAAGTCCGGCCAGAAGAAGGCTCGCTGGACCCGCGCGCAAAAGCTCGAGGCACGCCGGGCCGCCGCACGACGCGAGGCGACGGGCCGGGGCAGGAACGACCGCCGCAGTACTCGCGACGACCGCACCACGCGCGGCGACGACCGCCGGGACCGGCGCGCCGGAGCGCCCACCGACCGTCGGCACGCTCCTCACCAGGACCGCCGGGACCGCCCGGGTCGGCAAGATCGCCAGGGCCGTCCGGATCGCCAGGGCCGTCCGGACGGGCGTCGCGGCGGCGACCGCCGCCCTCGAAACGACCGGAGCAGCGCCTTCGAGCAGCGCAGGAACGACCGGTATTCCGAGCGCCCGCCCCGTCGCGAGTCGCGCGAGCGCCGCGACGTCGCCCCGGCTCCGGCGCCGACCGCCCGCTCGGCCGAGCGCGCCGCACAGATCCCCACCGAGGGTGGCTTCGCCGACCTCGGAGTGCCCGATGTGCTCGTGCAACGCCTCGCGCGCGACGGCATCGCCCAGCCCTTCCCGATCCAGGAGGCCACGGTGCCCGACGCCCTCGCCGGGCGCGACGTGCTCGGCCGCGGCCGCACCGGCTCCGGCAAGACGCTCGCCTTCGGGCTCCCCGTGCTGACGCGGCTCGCCGCCGGCGGGCGTGCGCGTCCACACCACCCGCGAGCGGTGGTGCTCGTGCCGACCCGCGAGCTGGCCATGCAGGTCACCGACGCCCTGCAACCGCTGGTGCACGCGATCGGCCTGCGCCACCGGTTGGTCGCCGGCGGGATGCCCTACGAGCCGCAACTGTCGGCCCTCGAGCGCGGCGTCGATCTGCTGATCGCCACGCCGGGCCGGATGATCGACCTCATCGAGCGGGGTGCGGCCGACCTGTCGCGGGTGGAGATCGCGGTGCTCGACGAGGCCGATCACATGGCCCAGATGGGATTCCTCGAGGCCATCGAGCAGATCCTCGACCTCGTTCCCGAGGGCGGCCAGCGGCTGCTGTTCTCCGCGACCCTCGACCGCGGCATCGACCAGGTCGTCGAGCGGTATCTGACCGACCCGGTCGAGCACGCCACCGACGACGGCACCGCGAGCGTGGCGACGATGTCGCACCATGCGCTGCTGATCGAGCCGCGTGACAAGAAGGCCGTCACCGCCCAGGTCGCCGCCCGCGAGGGACGCACCGTGGTCTTCGTGCGCACCAAGCTCGGATGTGACCGCGTGGCGCGCGAGTTGCGGGAGAAGGGTGTGCTCGCGGCCGCCCTGCACGGCGGCCTGTCCCAGGGGCAGCGCAGCCGAGTGCTCGAGGCCTTCAAGCGCGGGTCGGTGCCGGTGCTGGTCGCCACCGATGTCGCGGCGCGCGGCATCCACGTCGACGACGTCGGCGTCGTCCTGCAGGTCGACCCGCCCGCCGATCACAAGGACTATCTGCACCGTGCCGGGCGCACCGCCCGTGCCGGCGACCAGGGCGCCGTCGTCACTCTCGCGCTGCCCCATCAGCGCAAGATGATGCAGCGGATGCTCGACGAAGCGGGGGTGGAGACCCGTCTGGTGCGCGCCCGCCCGGGCGACGACGTCATCCGTGCCACCGGTGGTCACGAGCCCGAGGGGCAGCCGGTCACCGAGCGGGACCTGCAGCAACTGATCTCCCCGCCGCGACGGGGCGGGGGCCGCGGCCGCGGTGACCGCCGCGGGGGACCGCGGGGCAAGGGCGGGCCGGGCGGCCGCCCGCACGGTGGGCACCGCCGCGACGGTGCGCGTCGGCATACGCCACGCGGCTGACCACCGGCCTCGGCCGGGCCGGCGGTCGACGCGTCATACTGGACGGGTGGACGACATGACCGGACAGCTGCTGGTCGCCGTCCCCCGCGAGGGGGCGCAGGCCGACGCCGAGGACGTGTTCCGCCGCAGTGTCGTCCTGGTCCTGCACCACGGGGACGACGGCACCCACGGACTGGTGCTCAACCATCCACTCGAGGCCCCGGTCGACTCGGTGCTGCCGACCTGGCAACCGCACGTGTCCGCGCCGAGCCGGATCTTCCAGGGCGGCCCGGTGGCGCTCGACACCGCGATGGGCCTGGTCCGTATGCCGGGGGACGGCGACAGCATCGGCATCAAGCGGCTCTTCGGCGGCGTGGCCCTGGTCGACCTGGATGCGCCGCCCCCCGTCGTCACGCCCGAAATCAGCGCACTGCGGATCTTCGCCGGCTACTCCGGGTGGTCCGGCGGCCAGTTGGAGCAAGAGCTGAGGGTGGGGCACTGGTTCGTCGTGGATCAGCAGATCGACGACATCTTCACCGAGGATCCGGGCACCCTGTGGGAGCGGGTGCTGCGCCGTCAGCGCACCAGCGTGGTCTTCGCCGTGACCTTCCCGGCCGATCCATCGATGAACTGATCGCCTCGCCGTCGCCTACACTGAGGCATCATGAGTACACCGCTGGACGACCCCACCCGCCCCTCGGCCCCCGCCGTGCAACCGGACGGTCCGCAGACCACCACCGGCGTGATCGAGCGCGAGCAGGTCGAGGAGCAGCTCGTCGAGCCCGGCGACCACGAACGATTCTCGCACTACGTGCGCAAGGAGAAGATCATGGAGAGCGCCCTGTCCGGGGAGCCGGTCACGGCGCTCTGCGGCAAGGTGTGGGTGCCCGGCCGTGACCCGGAGAAGTTCCCGGTGTGCCCGGTGTGCAAAGAAATTTGGGACGGGCTTCGCGCGCCGCAGGACGGCGGCGAGTAGTCGCTGAGCGCCGCCGAGACGTCACGCGGAACATGCGAGACGTCACTCGCGCACGATGCACATGCTCTCAGGCACCACTCGGCGGTTCTGACGCACCACTCGGCGGTTCTGACGCACCACTCGCGGGAGGGCTGGGCGCGGGCAGGCCCATTCTCGAAGCCGATTCGGCTGCGAGATAGGCTCGGTGCCCGTGAGTACCTCGGCCGCATCCCATCTGCCACCGGCCTTCCCAGGGCGAGCGGCGTGGGGCACGGCCGGCAAGCTGCGCGCATGGCAGGCCGCCGCACTCGAGCGTTATCTCACCGATCAGCCGCGCGACTTCCTGGCCGTCGCGACCCCGGGAGCCGGCAAGACGACCTACGCGTTGAAGCTCGCCACCGAACTCATGGGCCGCGGGATCGTTCGGCAGGTCACCATCGTGGCCCCGACCGAGCATCTCAAGACGCAGTGGGCCGATGCGGCCGCGCGCGTGGGCATCGACATCGACCCGCGCTTCACCAACGCCCAGGAGCGGCACGCCACCGACTTCGACGGGATCGCCGTGACGTATGCCGGGGTGGCCAGTCGCCCGGCCCTGCACCGGGAGCGCACCAAGGCCGTGCCGACTCTGGTCATCCTCGACGAGATCCATCACGGCGGTGACAACCGATCGTGGGGCGACGCGATCCGTGAGGCCTTCGAGCCGGCCGCCCGGCGCGTCGCCCTCACCGGCACGCCCTTCCGGTCCGACACCAGCCCCATCCCGTTCGTGCGCTACGAAGAGGGCCGGGACGGCATCCGCCGATCGGCCAGCGACTACACCTACGGGTATGCCGAGGCGTTGCGCGACGGGGTCGTGCGGCCGGTGCTGTTCATGGCCTACAGCGGGGCGATGCGCTGGCGCACTCGCGCCGGTGACGAGGTGGCCGCGCGGCTCGGCGAGCCGATGACCAAGGACGTGACCGCGGCCGCGTGGCGGACGGCCCTGGACCCCGCAGGGGAATGGATCCCGGCGGTGCTGCGTGCCGCGGACAGCCGGCTGACGCAGGTGCGCCGGCACGTGCCGGACGCCGGGGGACTGGTCATCGCCTCCCACCAGACCGCTGCACGGGCCTACGCTCGCACCTTGCACGAGATCACCGGCGAGAAGCCGACCGTCGTGCTGTCCGACGATGCCGGATCATCCTCGCGCATCGAGCAGTTCGCCGACTCCGACGATCGCTGGATGGTGGCGGTGCGGATGGTCTCCGAGGGGGTCGACGTGCCGCGGCTGGCCGTCGGCGTCTACG
>CAZMLG010000218.1:0-5175 GCA_964566985.1 uncultured Intrasporangiaceae bacterium | reverse complement strand
GCCGAGACGGCCCTCGTCGCCGGCAGCGCCCAAGGTGTGGTCGGCTTCTACGACCACACGGTCGACATGCAGGCGAAGGACAAGTGCCTCGAAAGCGTCGTCCAGTTCGCCAACGTCCCCGGTGAGGTCGAGATGGTCGCGAAACGGGAGAAGGGAAAGATCACCTCCCCGAAGGACTTCCGCGGGAAGAAGCTCGGTGTGACCAGCCAGGGGTCGTCGACCGACTTCCTCACGCAGTACTTCACCGGGAAGGCCGGAATCCCCCACTCCGGATACACGACGGTGAAGGCGGGAGCCGACACGACCTTCATCGCGTCGATGAAGTCGGCCGGCATCGACGCGGGGATGACGACGGACCCGACGGTGGCACGCCTGACGAAGACGGGCGAAGCCTTCCCGCTGCTCGACATGCGCACCGAGGCCGGCACGAAGAAAGCACTCGGCGGTCTCTATCCGGCCAGCTCTCTCTACATGTCCTGCAGCTATGTCAAGCACAACCCCCAGACGGTGCAGAAGCTGGCCAACGCCTTCGTCAAGACGCTCAAGTGGATCAACAGTCACGACGGCAAGCAGATCGCGGCGAAGATGCCCGCCGACTACCACGGAGCCGACGAGTCACTCTATGTCAAGGCGATCAACGACTCGAAGGGCATCTTCACCGACGACGGGGTCATCAGCGTCTCGGGGACGAAGACCGTGCTCGACGTCCTGGGGTCGTTCTCCCCCAACGTCAAGCCGAAGAAGGACTCGATCGACCTGAGCAAGACCTACACCACCAAGTTCGCGAAGAAGGCGGACGCGAACGACTGACGGTCACGGTCGCGCCCGGACGGGCCCGTGCGCCGGGCGGCCCTCGCCTCGGTGCCCGGGCCCGTCCGAAGCGGTCAGGAGGCGGGGACCTCTTCGTGCGCACCGACCGGGCGCAGCGCTGCCTCCACGCTCTGACGCGGGATCATCAGCGCGAGCAGGATGGCCACCGCGCATGCGGCGATCGTGATCCAGATCGACACGGTGAAGCCGGAGTTCGTCGGCAGGGCGACCGACCCGATGTGCATCGTGGAGGCGGCGAGGACCACGCTCACCACCGCGGACGAGAACGCGGTGCCGAGGGCGCGCATCAAGGAGTTCAGGCCGTTGGCGGCACCGGTCTCGGTGATCGGCACCGCACCCATGATCAAGGCGGGCATGGCGGCGTAGGCGATGCCGATCCCGCCTCCGACGATCATCATCGCGACGAGGATGTGCCACGGACTGGAGCGCAGCACGAGCATCACCAGATACCCGACCATGATGATGCCCACTCCGGTCATCAGCGACACGCGCGGTCCGCTGCGTGCCGAGATCTTCGCCGACAGCGGGGACAGCGCGAACATGGCCAGACCGCCCGGGGTCAGGATGAGTCCCGCCTGCACCATGGACAGGCCCATGCCGTATCCGGTGACCTCCGGGTTCATCAGGATCTGTGAGGGAATGAGCGACATCCCGAACATCGCGAAGCCGATCGCGACCGACGCGAGGTTCGTGAACAACACCTGCGTGCCGGCGGATACCCGAAGGTCCACGAGGGGGTCACGGGTCCGTAGTTCGTAGGCGCCCCATGCGAGGGCGATGACGACCGACGCCGCGAAGAGGCCGAGCACGGTGCCCGACGACCATCCCCAGTCCTCCCCCTTGGTGATGGCGAGCAGCAGCGCGACCAGCGCGGCGCTCAGACCCACGGCGCCGAGATAATCGAATCGGTCGTTCGCCGTGATCGGCGACTCGGGCACGAGCATGGCGACGGCCACCAGCGACAGCAGACCCAGCAACGCAGAGACCCAGAAGAGCATGTGCCAGTCGGTCTTCTCCGCGATCACCGCCGCGACCGGCATACCGATCGCCCCGCCCACGCCCATGGTGGCGCTCATGATGGCGATCGCCGAGCCGACCTTCTCGGCAGGGAGCTCGTCGCGCATGATGCTGATGCCCAGCGGGATGACCCCGACCGAGCCACCTTGCAGGCCGCGGCCGATCACCACCGGGACCAGCGACGAGGTGACGGCGCACAACAGCGACCCGACCACCAGGGCGGCCATCGACGCGAGCAGGATCCGGCGCTTGCCGTACATGTCCCCGAGACGCCCCGCGATCGGGGTGACCACGGCGCCGACCAGCAGTGTCGCGGTGATCGCCCAGGACGCGTCGGCGACGCTCGCGTGCAGGATGCGCGGAAGGATCGGCACGAGCGGCACGATCAGCGTCTGCATCAGAGCCACGACGATGCCGCCGAAGGCCAGCACGGCGATGATCAGTCCCGGGGATGCCTTCGCGTCGACACCTGGGGTGGCGTCGGTCTGGGTCATACGTGGTCCTCCTGCAGGGTGGCGAAAACAGACATGTGCATGCTACACATCCTATGTATGATGCACAAACGGACGGAAACGGGCACAATGTCGGTCATGGCCACCACGGACCCTTGCCCGCACACCCGCGACGGCGCGATCGACGTCACGGGCGACCTCCAGTACGAGCTCACCCTGCTCTCTCGCCACTACCTGCACACTCGGCAGGTGCGACCGCACCACACGCTGGAGATGTCGGCCTACGTCCTGCTCAGCCGGCTCGAACTGGAGGCGCCGATGAGCCTGAAGCAGCTGGCGACGGCCTTCCGACTCGACGCGTCGACCATCAACCGGCAGGTCCGCGCACTGGTCCGGAAGAGGTTCGTCGACTACGTGGTCGACCCCGACGGCGGGCCCGCACGGAAGGTGCGCCCGACCGCGTCCGGGCTCGAGGCGCTGGAGTCCGACCGGCACCGTAGTTCGTCGGGTCTGGAACGGGTGATGGAACACTGGTCGGACGACGATCGCCGCCGTCTGTGCGAACTGCTCATGCGGTTCAACCAGGACATCGAACGCCTGGAGGGTATGCCGTGGCCTCGGCCGACGCGGTGAGGCGGGCGTCGCCGCCCCCCGACGTGCTCGACGCCTTCGGGCTCGACGGGACTCCGTCGCCCCTCCCCGGCGGTCGAGGGACGAGCTGGCGCGTGGGCACGGCTGTGCTCAAGCCGGTCGACCCCACCGTCCACGCGTGGCAGGCAGAGGCCGTTCGCACGATCCGCGGCGAAGGCTTCCGACTCCCGGCGGTGCTGCGCACCCGCTCCGGGCGCTCGACTCACCGCGGGTGGGGGGCCACGGCATACGTGTCCGGACGCTCCAGCGAGGACGGCCCCGTCGACTGGGCCCGGGTCATCGATGCGGCGCGCGCCTTCCACCGCGCGACTGCGCCGCTGCCCTGTCCGCCGTGGCTCTCGGCTCGTGACGACCCCTGGGCACGGGCCGACAAGGCCACCTGGGACGGCCACCGAGTGGACGTGACGTCGCCTCTGCGCGACCTGGTGGCTGCCGTGTCCGACGCACTCGCGCCGCTGGGCGAAGACCAACTCATCCACGCCGACCTGACCGGCAACGTCCTTCTCGCGCCGGGCGAGCAGCCGGCGATCATCGACTTCAGTCCCTACCGGCGCCCCGCCGCCTACGCCGTGGGGATCATCGCCGCCGATGCGCTGACCTGGCACGATGCGACGGGATTTCTCCTGCAACGCAACGCCATCGACGTCTCAGCGGTGGCACGTGGACTGTTGTTCCGGATGCTCACGACCCACGAGTTCCAGACGATGCATCCGGAGCCCGCGCGGCTCGACGACGAGGTCAGCCGCTACCGGCGCGCCGTGCGCGAGATCGGCCTCGCCTGAATCAGGCACGGTCGAAGGCCTCGCGCAGCGTCGCCCGGTGGACCCGAGTCAACTCGTCGACGGAGATCTCGAAGCGATCGGTGAAGGTCAGCGCATCACCGCCGGTCTCACCGATCTTCGCCACCGGCACGCCGTGACGGGTGCAGGCCGCCTCCAAGGCCGCATCCTGCCCGGCCGCCGCCGAGACGACGACGCGCCCGGACGACTCGGAGAACAACGTGACACCGGGGACGCCCGGCAGGTCGACGCTCGCTCCGACCCCGTGCCGGATCGCGGACTCCGCGAGCGCCACCCCGAGCCCGCCGTCGGACACGTCGTGCACCGAGGACGCTGCTCCGGCAGCGATCGCCTCCTGCAACGCGAGCGAGAGCGCCTTCTCCGCGGCGAGGTCGACCTGCGGCGGAGTCCCGCCCAGGTGGCCGTGCACCACTGCGGCCCATTGCGATCCGTCGAGTTCGTCGCGTGTCTCGCCCAGGAGGTAGATCGATTCTCCGGCCTCTCGCCAACCGCTCGACGCGCGACGGTCGACGTCGTCCAGCGCACCCAGCACGGCCACGACGGGAGTCGGATGGATCGCCGCATCACCGGTCTGGTTGTAGAACGACACATTGCCGCCCGTGACCGGGATACCGAGCTCGCGGCACGCGTCGGTGAGACCGTCGACCGTCTGCGAGAACTGCCACATCACACCGGGATCCTCCGGCGACCCGAAGTTGAGGCAGTCCGACACGGCCAACGGTTGCGCACCCGTCGTGGCGACGTTGCGGTAGGCCTCGGCCAGCGCGAGCTGCGCCCCGGCATACGGATCGAGCTCGGCGAACCGGCCGTTGCAGTCCGTGGCCAGCGCCACGCCGAGCCCGGACTCCTCGTCGACCCGCACGACGCCGGCGTCGGCCGGCATCGCCTGGGCGGTGTTGCCCCGCACGTAGCGGTCGTATTGGTCGGTCACCCACGTCTTGTCGCAGACGTTCGGCGATCCGAGCACTTGCAGCAGCTGTGTGCGCAGATCATCGCCCGACCGTGGCCGGTCGAACTGCGCCGCCGAATCCTGTTGCAGCGCATCGAGGTAGGCCGGACGCTCCAGTGGGCGCTGATAGACCGGGCCGTCGTGCGCGACGGAGCGCGGCGGCACGTCGACGATCGTCTCCCCGTGCCAGGTGATCTGGAGATGCTCCCCGTCGGTCACCTCGCCGAGGACCGTCGCCTCGATGTCCCACCGGTCGGTGATCTCGAGGAAGGCGCCGAGTTGGTCGGGAGCGACGACGGCCATCATCCGCTCCTGGGACTCGGACATGAGAATCTCCTCGGCACGCAGCGAGGGGTCGCGCAGCGGCACGAGGTCGAGTTCGATCCGCATGCCGCCATCGCCTGCGGATGCGAGTTCGCTGGTGGCACAGGAGAGACCGGCGCCACCGAGATCCTGAATGCCCTCGACGACGCCC